>CAZNDN010000091.1:0-4853 GCA_964571815.1 uncultured Fibrobacterota bacterium
TTCAACCAGAACGAATGCAACGAAATTCCCGATACCGTTTCCCGGCCCGCGAAAAACGAAGAACAGCGTATGCACGCCCTCGGCTTCGGTGTTGTCGATGGTCGATGTATCGGTTATCCACGTTGACCAGCTTCCGGAATTGTTGATGGTAATCGTATCAAGTATGTCTCCGTTAAGCGAGTCGAGCCTCACTTCAACGTAGTTTCCGCCGCCGGAACCGCCGTAAGCGAAACAAGCCGTAATCATGGTTGCTTCGCGTAAATTGATGTCTTTGAAGCCGAGGAATTCTCCGGGGTCAACGTTCGTGATCCTGTTCTGAGGCGGGATCCCCAGGTTCTCGTACGGCGGGGGCACGTCCTGATTCGCCTCCCAGGTGAACTCGCCTCCGATCGTGTCCAGCATCCCGACAAAGATAAAATTCAGTCCCATCGAGGCCACATATCGTCCATCAGCTATCGCGGCTGCACTCAGCGCCAACAGCAGTATCGCCGGTTTCAACTTGAGCATTGTTCCTCCTTGCGGATGTGTGGGATGAACTCGAAAGTCTTTGTCGCGCAAACTACAGCAGTATACGGTCCTTCCACCTGATTGATGCCGTACCTGGTCGAATGAACTTCCTGTCGCGTAACGGCACCCCCCCTCGCCGTGCCGGAAAATCAAGATTACCCGAAGCATCGGGCGGAGTGTTCAAACTGCGTCGGGTATTCCGCTGCTCTTTCGATTGTGCAGCCAATCACGTCTCACGCGAGCGTCGTCCAGCACATAACCGGACCTTTCACTCCTATAAAATATAACAATCCCCGTAGCCGAGCCAACCGGACAGGCGCGCTTCGCAGAACCTTCCGTGGGGCCTTTGGCGGGGCTTCGAACGGGTAGCGAAAGGGTAGAACGGAACATACCGGGCAGATCGTCAGTTTTGCTTCAGAGGAGTGAGAATCACGTAAGTCGGAAGACCGAGAACGGCGAATTCGTCCAGCACCGCCCTGGTTTCGGGAGCGTCGGGGTTCTCGGCCTTGAACTTGATAAATACGTACGATTCGAGCTGCTTCTTGACGGCGGGGTCTCGGAACGTCGTGGCTTCCATGGCCAGGCAGTTCTTGCACCACGTGGCCCAGAAATCGATCAGCACCGGTTTGCCTTCATCGCGCGCCGTGCGTAACCCCTCCCGCAGGGAAAAGCTCTCCGGTCCGCCTGCTTCGGACACATCCACTCTCAGCTCCTCACCGACCTCCGGGACCGACATCCATGATGAGGCCGCTGTGTATCCGTAGTAGCCGGCGATGCCCAGAATAACGACCCCGAAAATATTCCGGACCCAGACCATCCAGGCCCCGGGTTTGGGAAGGAAGGAGAAGCCGGCTCCCGCAAACGGCCAGGGAACGGCCATGCCGAGGCCGAGCATCAGGGGGAGAAAGAGTCCCGCGAGATTGCCCTGCCCGTAAAGGGATGAAGCATAGAGAACGACCGAGATTACCACTGGGGCCACGCATGCACCGGCAAGCAGGGCGGCTACAATCCCCGTGATACACGCGGTCGCAATGCCGCTGCGCCGACCGGCGGCTGAGCCGGATCGGTACTTCGTGAAATCAATGTGGATCACATCGAACATGGCCAGGGCAAGCAGAGCGAAGACAAGGGCAATAACGAGGTTGAAAACCGGAGATGCGTTCAGAGTCCCAAACCGCGTACCCGTGAGAACGACAGCCCCTCCCACTACTCCGTAGGCCAGGGCCATACCCGCCCCGTACGCTGCGCCGACCAGAAACCCCCGTGCGCGGGAGCCCGACTGAGAACCCGCGCCGATTACCGCCAGGGTGATCGGAATCATGGGCAGAATACAGGGTGTAAGGTTCAGCGCCATTCCGCCGGCCAGGGCCAGGAGGATAACAACCCAGATGCTTTTCCCGGCAAATCCTCCCTTTGTTCCTTCCCTCTCCGGGTTCTCAAGAAACCCGGCAAACCTCTCCGCCGGAAAATAGCCCGCCAGTCTTCCGGCTACGTCAAAATCGTCCTTCAGGTTCTCCCACCCCGCCGTTCCCTCAGTCGTCCGCCCCGTATCGCCGAGATCGGCCGCTGTGGGCGAAAATCCCTCGGCGGAAAAGCGAAAGCTCTCTTTCCGGGGGAGAAAACATTTCGTTGCATCGCAGGCCTGATAGCGCAGGTGCCCCTTCACGTGCCAGGAGGGCGAGGTAATCGGCATACTGAGCACAAGCCTGGCGCTGTCCTTGAATACCTGCACGGTCGTACCGTCGAAATTGCGGTACGTCACGGTTTCGGGAAGCTTCAGGGCAGGAGCGCCGAGTCCAAGTCTCGTGGTCGGTTTGAGTTCAAAGAAGAGTGATTCGGCGGCGTATACGTGGATCCCTTTCTGTATGTCAAGCAGGCACTCGATCCGCAGGACCGAGTCCGCCCGGGGCTCGAGTTTCCGGAAACGCAGTGTCACGGGCTGATCGGTGGGCGCTGCCGACCGTGCAATGCCCTCCAGACCGAGGTCGGCACATGCCGACGCGGTCAGGAGCACGGCCCATGCTTGCACCCACAGGTATCTGTTTCGAATGTTCATCGCGGTGCTCTCAAGATACGCTCACCCCGAAGCCGACCACCACACCTCCGGCCTCAAGCCAGGGCCTTCTCCTGCAGCCATCGTTCGGCCTCGATTGCCGCCATACATCCGGTCCCGGCGGCCGTGATCGCCTGGCGGTATGTCTTATCCTGCACATCTCCGGCCGCGAATACGCCTTCGACCGAGGTTGCCGTGGACTTGTGACGTGTCACCACGTAACCGGCATCATCAAGCTCGACCCGGGCTTTCAGGAAGCCGGTGTTGGGCTGGTGCCCGATAGCCTCAAACACTCCCGCCACGCTCAGCTCGGAGACCTCGCCGGTCTTCGTGTCCTTCAGTTTGATTCCCTGAACCGTCCGCTCCCCGAAAATCTCATCGACCACCTTGTTCCAGAGGATCTCGACCGTCGCATTCTCTTCGGCCCTCTTCTGCATAATCGCACTTGCCCGAAGCTGATCGCGGCGGTGAATGAGGTAGACTCTGGAGGCGAAATGCGTCAGATGAATTGCCTCCTCGACCGCGCTGTCACCGCCTCCGATTACCGCCAGTTCCTTGCCGCGAAACAACGGAAGCCCCCCGTCACACACGGCACATGCCGATACGCCTCTGCCCCAGAATTTTTTCTCTGAGTCCAGGGGCAGCCGCTTCGCAACGGCGCCGGTCGAAACGATCAGGGCATGTGTCTCCACCGATCGGCCGTTGACTGATATGACCGTGAAGGGCCGCTGGGTCAACCGGACTTCGGAAACATCGTCGGCATGCATAACAGCGCCGAATTTCCGGGCCTGCGCCTGCAAGCGCTGCATGAGTTCCGGCCCTTCTATCCCATCGGGGAACCCGGGAAAATTTTCAATGGTTGAGGTAGTCATGAGCTGGCCGCCTGCCGAGCCCCCCGCGGTGAAACCTTCGAAAACCACGGGGCGCAGGTTCGCCCGCGACGCATACAGAGCCGCGGTGTATCCTCCGGGGCCCGAACCGATGATGACTACGTTTTCCGCCATGTGGAAATTCCTCCTCATTTTGCCGGGAGTAAGAGAGTCTGCCGAAATCAACCATCCGTCCCGGGCTGCCCGTATTTCCGATACGAACTCCGCCGATTGGGGACTCGCTCACGGTCGTTACGGGTAAGCGGGCCCGGGTGTCCCGGACTGTCTGAGAAAATACATCGAATCGACATGGAGCCCGTCTCCATCCCGATGGGAGAACCCGGAGGAAGAATCCGGATTGTACTTTTCCTACCATCCAGGAGGGAGATCGCTGTCCCGTAGGAGACGATAGCATCCGAGCGTTGTCTTGGGAAGACCGGCGCAGAGGTCGCCTCCCGTTTCCCTTTCTATCCTCTCGGCGTTACCCGCATTGAAGAACGCCGTATCACCCTCAAGCCATTGACCCGCCTTCACAACGACCTCTTCGCAGTTGCTTACCCTCGTATCGGGGGGAATTCCCGTTCGGAAGTAGTCCTGGAGTCGGATGTCTTCAACGATACGCCGAAACCGGACGTTGGTGACCCGAATCGCGGCTCCTGAATCCAGCAGCCGGTAGTATTGGCCGATCGACTTGCCGAATGTGCGGGAACCGAAGAGTCGTACCCGTTCGGTTCCGAGGGCGTCACGGAGACCCGCTGCCATTATCTCCGCCGCACTCGCCGTGGCGCCGTCGATCAACACCGCAATGGAGAGCCCTTCGTAGATGTCGCCGGCATCTCTGGTGCGCTTGAGGCGTTTGAATGTTTGCCCCCGCCTTCGCTCTCGGTCATACTCCCGGACGGTTTCCTGGATATAGGGTGTGCTCGCGCCGAGAAACAGTTCCATGCAACTGTCGAGCACGCTGATAACGCCTCCTCCGTTTCCCCGCAGGTCCAGTATCAGGTTGGGAGTCGAGGGTGTGTCGGCGAGAAGCCGGTGATACGTTGACGGATTCACCGATACATCGTTTTCGACCCCCCGCGGCTTGAAGGCCGGTATGAGCAGATAGGAGGTTTTTTGGGAAAGCCGGGCGAAAAAATACGTACGATCGGAATCAATCGCCTGTCCCGACAATAGTTCCGAGACGTCCCCGGGTATTTGCCACGGGGACCAGTAGGTCGTATAGTGAATGGAGTCTTTGATCGTGTCGCCGATGCTGTGCGCGAGAAGGTGAGGCTCGTCGAACGAGAACGGGTTGTCGGGGACGCGGTCCTGATAAATGCTGTACACCTTGAGGTATTGCCACAGACGCTGGAGTTCCAGCAGGTCTTTCTCGACCGTGGTGGGAGGGGAGCAACGCCACGACAGCGTGCCGAAAACAGCAA
>CAZNDN010000091.1:4953-12619 GCA_964571815.1 uncultured Fibrobacterota bacterium
CCCGGACGGTCGCGGGGCCATAGCGCGGAACCACTTCATGGTATCGGAACGCGACTCGTGCTCCATCCCTTTCGGGCGCCTTCCCGGACAAGTTCGATCTGTTGCGCATAGTCGCCGCTACCGAAAATATAGCTCCCGGCTACGAAAAGGTTAGCCCCCCGTTGCGCGCACTGCAGGGCGGTGTGTTCATTGATCCCGCCGTCTACCTGAATCTCCACAGGGACCCCCCGGTCCCGCGCCTCACGGTACACCCGCTCCACCTTCTCCAGCACGTCCGGAATGAATTTCTGTCCCCCGAATCCCGCGTGCACGGTCATCAGGAGCACCTGTTTGACCCGGTCAAGATAGGGAAGGAGCAGTTCCACCGGCTGGTCGGGATTGACGGTCACACCGGCTCCTACGCCTTTTTCGGCAATCAGACGGATCGCCTCGGCAGCCGTGTCCCTCAGTTCGGCATGCACCGTAACATAATCCGCACCGGCGTCGCAGAAACGGGGGGCATAGGTTACGGGGTCGGAGATCATAAGATGGACGTCAAGAGGAATCGAGACGCATTTGCGGACCGCCTCCACCACCAGAGGTCCGAAGGTGATGTTGGGTACGAAATGACCGTCCATGATATCGCAATGTATCCGGTCCGCGCCGGCATCCTGGGCCGATTGTACGTCACGCTCGAGTGCCCGAAAATCGGCCGAGAGTATCGAAGGGTGCACCTGGACGGCAGGATGCATGAAGACCTCACGGTAAGAACCTCCCGCCGACGGCGGGAGGGTTGAGAATTGGATTCTTCAGGAACCCGCTTCCCGGATGAGCTGAAGCGCGATTTCGTTGCGCTGGATCTGATTGGTCCCTTCGTAGATCTGGGTAATTTTTGCGTCGCGCATTCGTTTCTCCATGGGATACTCCCGCATATAGCCATACCCGGCCATCACCTGCAGGGCATCGACGGTGACTTTCATAGCGGTGTCGGAGCACAGCAGTTTTGTCATGGCCGATTCCTTGGCAAACCTCTTCTCACCGGCATCGATTGTCCGTGCTGTGGCGTACAGCAGGGCCCGCGCGGCTTCGATTTCGGTGGCCATGTCGGCCAGCATGTGTTGGATTGCCTGGAACGAAGAAATCGCCTGCCCGAACTGCACCCGCTCACGGGCGTATTTCACGGCATCCTCGAACGCACCCGCCGCAATACCCAGTGCCTGGGCACCGACCCCCGGCCGGGAGTAATTGAACGTGTTGATTGCTACAATCAGCCCCATGCCCTCCCGGACCAGCAAGTTCTCGGCGGGTATTCTGCAGTCCTGGAATACTAGCTCGGTAGTGCTTGATGCCCGTATGCCCATCTTGTCTTCGTGCTTACCGAATGAGAATCCTTCGGTCCCCTTCTCCACGATGAAAGCGCTGATTCCCCGGGAGCCCCTGGCCGGATTCGTTTTTGCCATCACCGTGTAAACCTGAGCGTTTTCGCCGTTGGTAATCCACTGTTTTGTTCCATTGAGGACGTAACTGTCCCCGTCCTTCTTCGCGGTTGTTTTCAGTGCGGGAGCATCCGATCCGGCGTTCGCTTCAGTCAGGGCAAATGCAGCGAGGATTTCGCCCGATGCGATCGCGGGGAGGAATTTCTTCTTCTGCTCATCATTGCCGTACAGGAGAATCGGAAAGGCACCGAGAGCGGTGGCGGCCAGCGCGAGCGAGATGCCGCCGCACACTTTGGACATCTCCTCGACCGCCAGGCAGAGTTCGAAAACTCCTCCGCCCAGACCACCGTATTCTTCGGGAATGTAGACGCCGCACAGATCCGCTTCTCCCATGGCTTTGACCACGTCCCACGGAAAGATCCCTTCATGGTCGTACCGCTCGCGCACGGGAAGGATCTTCTTCCGGGCAAGTTCCCGGGCCGTATCGACGATCATCTGCTGCTCTTCAGTCAGAAACCAGTTCATCGTTCACCTTCCTTTCTTTGTGTTCTCGGATTTTTTCCGTGGAGTATGCCCGGACGGCGCATTCGGCGGCGCGCTGCTCCGCTGTTTTCTTGTTTGATCCTTCACCTTCTCCCATGGCTACACCGGCAATCTCGATACGTACCTTGAACGTCTTCGCGTGATCGGGACCCGTGGCGGATAGGATTCGGTAATGAGGAGCGCCGAATCCGTCGCCCTGGGCACGTTCCAGAATGCGGCTCTTGTAGTTAATATTGCTTTTCTCGTTAAGAAATCCATCAACGCGCGGCATGAGCAGTCGGTTGAGCATCTTCCGCGCTTCGTCCATGCCGCCGTCCAGGTACACGGCGCCCAGCACGGCTTCAAATGCATTAGAGAGAATCGATCGTTTGTTTCTTCCGCCGGAATCTTCTTCGCTCTGTCCCAGGAAGAGGAAGCGGCCGAGGTCGATACTCTCGGCCACTTCGCCCAGGATCTTTCGGCTCACGATCAAGGATTTCATCTTCGACAGTCGTCCTTCCCTTGTCGATGGGAAGCGATGGTAGAGATAATCGGTCACGCATGTATTCAATACGGCATCTCCAAGAAACTCGAGCCGTTCGTTGTCGGTAATCTTTGCGTCGTGGGCGGGAGAGGTGAATGATCGATGAGTGAGTGCGAGCGTGAGATGCCCGTGATCCTTGAAATGATAGCCGAGGGCCTTCTGTATGCGCTTCAGTTGAGTCCGGTCCCCCGGTTCTTCCTTTCCTCGAGGAAACAGGATGCGCAACAGCTTGGATGACATTTCTCAGTCCGGATTACCTCGGGCCCGAATAAGACCGCGTTCGGCGGCACCGGGGTGACGCCGGATTCGGTAGTGAACCACGTCAGTCCTCAAAACGGCGGGCCACCAGGGCTGCGTTATGTCCCCCGAACCCGAACGAATTCGACAGAATGCACCGTACATTCTTCTTTACGGCCGTGTTGGGCGCATAGTTGAGATCGCACTCCGGATCGGGGTCTTCGTAGTTGATCGTGGGTGGAATGACACCGTCACGGATCGCCAATATCGAGGCGATCAGCTCTATACCCCCGGAAGCTCCCAGCAGATGACCGGTCATGGATTTGGTCGAGCTGACAGTCAGCGATCGGGCGTGGTCCTTGAAGACGGCCTTGACGGCGGTTGTCTCGTTCTTGTCGTTATGGGGCGTCGAGGTGCCGTGGGCGTTGACGTAATCGATATCCTCCGGCTTCAAACCGGCGTCTTCCATGGCCGACTTCATGGCCGCGGCCATGCCGCCTCCTCCAGGCGCCGGCGCCGTGATATGGTATGCATCGCCGGAGGAGCCGTATCCGACCAATTCGGCGTATATCCGGGCGTTGCGCGCCCTGGCATGCTCCAGAGACTCCAATACGACAATGCCCGCGCCTTCACCCATGACGAACCCGTCTCTTTTGACATCGAAAGGCGAGCTGGCTTTCACGGGCTCTTCGTTGCGCGTCGAAAGAGCCTTCATGTTGCAGAATCCGGCGAGAGCCAGCGGCGTCACGGTTGCCTCCGCTCCGCCCGTCAGCGCCACATCCATCGTACCGGCCCGTATTCCTATGTAGGCGTCCCCGATTGCATGCGCACCGGAGGCACACGCACTGACTACGGCGTAGTTGGGGCCCTTGAAACCGAAGCTGATCGAAACCCGGCCGGCGGCCATGTTGGAGATCATCATGGGAATCAGAAACGGCGATACTCTTCCCGGACCCCGCTTCACCAGCTTGGTGTGTTCGTTTTCCAGGGTACTCAAACCGCCAATGCCGCTGCCGATTATCGTGCCGACCCGTGACAGGTCCTCCTGGTGCACGTCGAGCCCGGAGTCCTTCACCGCCTGATCGGATGCCCCAAGAGCAAAAAGAATAAATCGGTCGGTCCGCGTGGCCTCTTTGAGATCAACAAGGTTTTCGGCGGAAAAGTCATTGACCTCACCGGCAATTCGGCAGGGATAGTCGGAGACATCGAATGCCCGTATCGTATCGATCCCGGAACGTCCTTCCCGGAGCGACTTCCAGTATCCCTCGAGGTCGTTGCCGACCGGTGAAATAACGCCCATGCCGGTAATAACGACTCGTTGCGTCATGAAACCCCTATCACTTTCGATGCTGGAACAAGATCAGTCCTTCACCCTTCTTTCAGTTTCATTCTCCGACTGAACCGCGAAAGAAGTTTTCAGACCCGCGGCTCTTGATGACCGGCCGCGGTGTCGGCTACAGCTTGCTCTCAAGGTAGTTCAGAGCGTCCTGCACCGTCCGCATCTTCTCCGCATCTTCATCGGGTATCTCAACGTCGAACTCATCCTCAAAAGCCATGATCAACTCGACCTGGTCGAGCGAGTCCGCACCCAGATCATCCACAAAGGAAGCCTGCGGGGTAATTTTGTCTTCGCTCACACCCAGCTTCTCTGCGATTATCTGCTTTACTTTCGCTTCTCTCTCACTCACGGCTTGCTCCTTTCAAATGAGTATCGCGCTACCAAGACGCATATAAAATGGTTATTTTCTCCTCACATTACAAGGCCGCCGTCGACCGCAAGAACCTGTCCCGTCACGTAGGCTGCCAGCTCGGAGGAAAGGAAAAGCACTGCATGTGCGACGTCGCGGGGGGTACCGAGTGTTGCCATGGGTATCTGTGATGAGAGCTTCTGCTTGTCTTCTTCGGAAAGCTTGTCGGTCATCGCACTCTTGATGAATCCGGGTGCGACGGCATTGACCGTGATACCCCGCGCGGCGACTTCCCGTGCAAGTGATTTCGTCAGACCGAGCAATCCGGCCTTTGATGCGCCGTAGTTGACCTGGCCGGCGTTGCCCATGAGTCCCACCACCGATGCAATATTGACGATCCTCCCGCTTCGCGCCTTCATCATGGGACGCATCACTTCCCTGCAGCAGAGGTAGGCGCTCTTGAGATTGACCGCAATCACGGCATCCCAATCCTGCTCTTTGAGACGCACCAGAAGCCCGTCTCTGGTGATTCCGGCGTTGTTGACCAGGATATCGATCCCTCCGAGCGCTTCACGGAACGACGACATGAGTGTAGCAACCTCCCCGGCATTTGACACGTCGGTCCGGGCCGCGAATGAATTCCTTCCGCACTGCTTGATCTCCTCGGCAGTCGAACGCATCGCGTCCAAATCGATATCACACCCGCCCACATCAGCTCCCGCCTTCGCCAGCGTGAGCGCAATATCCTTGCCGATTCCCCTTCCCGCACCCGTCACCAGTGCCTTCTTACCCGTCAAATCGATCATCGGTTACTCCACCCTTCCGTTCCGCCGCATGTCCTCAGCGCGTCATTCGGAGTCCGTCATTGCCTTTTCCCGGCACCGAACATTGCCGTGCGATCCGCCCCGTATGTACCGGCGCCGGTTCGGACCGGGAATCATGTTTGGCTGAGAGAAAATATATTCTCTGCCGTTCCGCAGGGAACCACTCTGAGCCCCTTCTCGGTTTTTCGTGCAAGTCCCTGCAGCACGGCACCGGGGCCCGTCTCAATGCAAGTGCCGGGAGCTTCCCGCGCCAGCAGGCCCAGAGATTCTACCCATCGCACGGGCGAAACCAGTTGTCGCACCAGGAGCTGCTTCAGCCGCCCCGCATCGTTTTCCAGTGAGGCGCTCACATTGGCCACGACAGGACATCGCGGATGTGAAAACGTTGCCTTTTCGAGCGCATCCTGGAACTCATCGGCCGCCTTCTGCATCAACGGCGAGTGAAATGCGCCGCTTACCGGCAAAAGTACCGCTCGTTTGGCCCCGGCCGAGGTGAGCTTGTCGCAGGCTTCCTTGACCGTCCCCTCTTCTCCCGAGATAACCGTCTGGACGGAACTGTTGAAGTTGGCGCACACCACGACGCCGGAAGTCATCTCCTTGAGGATTCGGTCTACCTTCGAAGGATCGAGGCCGATCACGGCGGCCATGGCTCCGGGCGTGTCGGCGCCGGCATTCCCCATGAGGCGTCCGCGCCGCGCCACCAGCCTCAAACCATCCTCAAAGGAAAAGACCCCGGCGGCGTACAGAGCCGCGTATTCTCCCAGCGAATGCCCGGCTGTCCACGACGGCGTAATGCCCCGCGCACGAAGGATGTCGCAGATCGCCGCTTCCACCGTGAAAAGCGCCGGTTGCGTATTCTCGGTTGCCTTCAGGCTCTCTTCGGGTCCCTCGAAACAAAGGCTCTTGATATCACGCTGGAGGATTTCGCATGCCCCTTCGAAGCACCGTGCGGCCTCATCGAATTTCTCGTAAAGATCGGCTCCCATTCCCACTCTCTGTGAGCCCTGGCCGGGAAACAGAAACGCATACGTCATACGATGATTCTCCTTGGGTTCGGGTCAACGAACGTCCTAAAACCGTGCCAGCGCCGCGGCAAGGCTTACACCGCCGCCCAGCGAAGTGAATGCAACGAGTGTCCCGTCCTGGATCTTCCCCGCCTTCCACGCCTCTTCCAGGGCCAGCGGAATCGAGGCCGACGAAGTATTTCCGTACCGGTCCACATTGCAGATCAGCTTCTCCCGGGGTATCGAGAGGCTCGTCGCAATGGCATTGAGAATTCTGACATTTGCCTGGTGTGGTATCAGCAGGTCGAGTTGATCGGTGTCGATCCCGCATTTCCGGGTCACGACCGTCGTTGCCTCCGACATCATCCTCACCGCATGCTTGAATACTTCACCCCCGTTCATCTTCATGGTACGCTTCTCGCCCCATGCCGGAAGGGAGAGGATGTTGCCGAGGGAGCCGCATGAGGAAAGGTGCGATGCCAGGATCCCCCTTTCCCCGTCACCTTCCCTGCCGCGCAGCACCATCGCCCCCGCTGCATCGCCGAACAGGATCGCCGTCGACCGGTCTTCCCAGTCGATTGTCTTGGAGATGATTTCCGTTCCCACCAGCAGCATGGTCCTGTTCGGGCCACAGCGTATCAAGGACTCCGCAACGGCCATTGCGTAAACAAACCCCGCGCATGCCGCCGAGAGATCAAAGGCGCATCCCGGCGGTATGCCAAGGTATTCCTGTATCTTGCATGCCGTCGAAGGAAAGAAAAAATCGGGAGTGAATGTTGCGCAGATGACACCGTCGATCTGCTCGGGTGTCACGCCTCCCGCTTTCAGTGCCGCTGCCGCGGCCTTGCCGCCAAGTTCATAGGCGCGTGCCTGGTCGCGCTCCGATTCGGGAAAGACGTGACGCGTACGGATACCGGTACGGGTGGTGATCCATTCGTCCGATGTATCGAGTATCTTTTCAAGGTCTTTGTTGGTCAGCGTAGTATCGGGAACCGCCGATCCCACCGACACAATTTCGACATCCGTCCGTGTGCTCACTGGCGTTTGTGCCTTTCGGTTGGCCGGGTGCGCTCCTCACCGCATGCGGATTTCTCGACCGCCGTGATCGCCGTGAGCACCGCGTTGGTTATTGCGGTCGATGACGCCGCACCGTGTGCCTTGAACACCATACCGTCGATACCCAGAAGAGGAACCGCACCGTAGTTGTCGGGGTTCAGAACCGCCAGTTGGTCGTGTGCCGCCTCTGCCGTGCGCCGATCCAATACGGATTGGATCAGCGTATGAAAACTCTCGCAGGCCTTGAGAAGCACGTTGCCCACGAACCCCTCGCACACAATCACGTCGGCCCTTCCCTCGAGCACTTCCGAACCCTCGACGAACCCGATGAACCCGCTGCACAGTCCCGAGAGCTTCTCCGCCGCTTCCCTCAAGG
>CAZNDN010000091.1:12719-16768 GCA_964571815.1 uncultured Fibrobacterota bacterium
AACCCGATGAACCCGCTGCACAGTCCCGAGAGCTTCTCCGCCGCTTCCCTCAAGGCCTTTGTACCCTTTCTCGGTTCCCTGCCGATGCCGAGAAGCCCGACGCTGGGGTCGGGCACGGAGAAATAGGTACGATAGTACTGAGAACCGAGGATACCGAAGCCGGACAAGTGTGAAGCTCGGCACTTGAGGTTGGCCCCGACATCGAGCAGCAGCGAAGGCCTGGCCCGGGTTGTGGGCAGGAACGCTCCCAATCCCGGCCGCAGGCTGTGCGTGCTTCGGCCGAGGATGAAAATAGCAGCCCCCATCAGCACACCCGTGTCCCCCGCACTCACCGATGCATCAACGGCTTTCTCGTTCTGAAGAGTGATACAACGAATAATCGACGAATCACTCTGGTCTTTCCATATTCGCGTCTTCCATACACGAGGAATATCCTCGGTTGATATGGAATCGGGACAATGCTCCAGAGTATAGTCCCCGTCAAGGGAGCCGTCAGTCTCCTCCAGAGCCTTCAACTCATTGCGAATACGATCCCGATCACCGCAGAGACACGGGACAAACCGGCTTCCGCAACGCCGCTTCGCTTCCAGCACACCCTTGAGAATAACGGAGGGGCCGTAGTCTCCCCCCATGACATCGATCGCCAGCCGAATGGGATGCATAGTTGCGGCGGATCAGTCTTCCGGCTGGACTACCTCGACCCCGGCATAGTAGCCGCAATTGGGGCACACCCGGTGTGGGGCCTTCGGCTGCTTGCAGTGTGAACACTGCACCGGAAGGGCCGGTTTAATCGCCAGGTGTGAACGCCGCTTGTCACGACGGGTTGAGGAGATTCTTCGTTTCGGGACTGCCATGCAACTCCTCCATATCGCTCTGCGTTGGTATCAATACCACCTCAAGAGGTATTGGCTTTGCGCCCGACAGCCGCCTTCCGTTGCTGTCGGACCTGTAGTCAAGGACGTGCACTCTTGTGCGGTGCCGCCGGAGAATCGCATAAAATACATAAGGATTCGGAAATCTGTCAAATCACGTACCGGATTCCTCCGGAAAGGCATTGGCCGGGACGCCCCTCTCCCGGGTCGCACGCAAACGGCAACACCGCCGGCTCCCCGGGGAGCGCGTGGGTGAGGAGATCAGCTCGAGGATGCGACCTGTCCGCTGGCCTTCTGGAGCTTCTCGTAGGCCTCACGCGCCTTCCGGCGCATGACTCGCTCACGAAGGGATTCCTGAGCGGAATCTTCGGAGCGATAGTACAGACGGAAATAGGTTGCCGCCTCGTGAAGGAGCTTGAGAGCCTCCTCGGTAAGCTCGAGGCTTTCGTTGAAATATTCATCCTCGGTGGAAAGCTTCTCGAATTCACCCTTGAGTTCTTCAACGTCGCTTTTCATCTTCCCGGCCCGTCCCATGAGCCGGTCAATATCCAGAGAAAGATCGCGAAGATCGACGTTCATCATGGTGGTGGCGTAGCCTGTTCCCTTGTTGATCACGGCGTTGAGCTTTCCACCGAACGCGGCGCGCTCCTTGCTCTCCCGGAGAATTTCCTCCTGGCTTCGTATTCGTTCCTCGGCCTTCTGCTTCTCACGTTCCAGTTTCCGCAACTCCTGCATCTGTTCCCGATCGAGGCCGGAATTGACATGCTGGACGATTGCCCATACGGTGCCCGCCAGAAGAATCGTCGCAATCAAATACGAGATAGACAGCCGCGTAGGACCGTGCGAATTGACCGCCACCAGATACGCCAACAGCGTGATACCACAGAGAATACCCAGCAGGAGAACCTCAATGCTCATGGAAAGCACCCCTTCTCTATGTACCTGCCGTCACTGTGGGAGCAGAGGCGACAAATACCGTCCGAACCATAGCCGCAAAGCAGAAAACGAATCGTACCCTAAAATAGCATCCGCCAAGCACGGCGGCAACACCACCGCGGCGCAACCAGACGGCCGGCTTGCCCATCGGCCATCAGAACGGAAGATCATCCTCAACCGGGGTCGCCGGTTCCGAAGCCTGAGGGCTCTCGTCGAACCCACCGCCTGAAGCCTGTTGATACTCGGCCTGCTGATCGTTGCGCCCCCCTCCTCCTCCGCCGCCGCCGATGAACTGCATCTGGTTGCCGACTATTTCGGTCCGGTACCGCTTGTTACCGTCACGGTCCTCCCAGCTTCGTGTGCTGATTCGCCCCTCGATGTAGACTCCTCTGCCTTTCTTGAGGTACTGATTCGCCAGCTCCGCCTGTTTGCCGAAAAGCACGATATTGTGCCATTCGGTGCGCTCCTGCTTCTGGCCGCTCTTGTCGGTGTACCGCTCTGTGGTGGCAATGGGGAAGTTGGCCACTGCCGTGCCGCTGGGTGTGTAGCGGAGTTCGGGATCCTTGCCGAGATTTCCCATAACGATCGCCTTGTTCACACTTGCCATCAGGACCTCCCCTTTGCATGTAAGCCGCACTCAACCGTCTTGAGGGCTTGCCGGGTGCGGGCGTTTCATTGCGTCGTGTCTGCTCGAAGCAGCTCACGCATACCGAGACCGGTAGTGGTGGGCTGCCGTGGTTTCATCTCGATTCCGTTGCCTGCCCGCCGGTCGCCGCCGAAAGACATGGACCTGGCTCCCGGCCGGTGGTGATCACAAAATAGCACATGGGCTCCTGCTTTGAAAACGGGTGGAAAGCGAAGCGGAAAGCCAATCGGGCAGAAGTCATGGGGAGGTACCCGGTTCACGCTCGGGGCAAATGCATTCCGGGCCGGCGGATCACAGGGACTTCAGATAGGCCACGAGATCATTGATATCCTGCACGGAGGTCGTCGCCGTGACGGCGCCTTTCATCGGCTCGACTTCCAGCACTTCACCGAGAGCCATAGTTCGCCCATCGTGCAGATAGGGCGCCGTGCGCCAGATTTCATGGAGCGTCGGGGTGTCCCAGGTGCCGTCGTGCGGTCCGATGTCATCAGGTCCCGTTTCCCCCTCGTGCAGCTCCATGTCCGTGAAAAAGGAGTCGGGGGGATGACAGTGCGCGCAGTTGAGACGTTTGAAGACCTGTTTTCCGCGCTGTGCCGCCTCGCTGAGCCGGCCGTCGACAAGCCAGGGGCTGGGAACGGCCCTGAGTGATCTGAGGTACTCATCGATAGCGGCAGCCTGTTGCTCCACACCCGAAGGATAAATGAACAATATGAGTTCGATTCCTTTCCGCGTTGCTGTTTCCGCATCAGGCCGCACCCCGGTGATCATCGACGGCGGAGTGATATGAGCGTACAGCAAGCTCTTGTCGTTTTTGAAGTTGCCTAATCCATCGTTTTCGAGGTCCCATTTGATTCCGGCAGCCCTGCCGAACGGGTGGCAGGTGTGACAACTGTGGTATTCGCCAATACACAATGAATCCGCATCGTGGAAATACCCCTCTCCTTTGCGAGTTGTTCCGGGGGCAGGGGGCTGGTCTCCGGCAAAAAGGTTGATGAAACCCGATGATTTCACTCTATCGGTCTCGATTGCGAAAACCTGAACGTTGTCGGAGAAATATCCCGGTACGAAAACCCTGTTTCCAACCACAGCGGCACATCGTCCTCCGCGTGCACCGAGTGTGACCCTTTCGGTGAACTTCTGTGAGCGCGTCCTATCCTCAACGTAGTCGTCGGGCGACATGTAAAAACCCTCTTGCGGAAGGTCTTCGTGCAGCGCAGCGTGGTCGATGACATGGACCTCCCGGCTTCCGGCAGTCACTATGACCACGTGGCTTTCATTGCAGGCTACTGCCCACGGGTTTGCCGCGGCCCCGTATTGGCCGTCGTCAAGCTGGATCGCGGTGACAAGCTTCGCCTCACGGATATCAACCACGGCGAACCCATTGGCCTGGATGTGCATGATCGGCATGGGCGGTGTCTGGGTAAAATTTGAACGCACCTGCGGCACATACGCGTACCGGCCGTCAGGCGACACACAGATATCGAGCAGGCTCTGGGCCCCATAATTCAGCTTCACGTTCGCTTCGCAGACTCGCGTTTTGGTATCGATGATCGAAACCACGGCCTGGTTGACATCGACGTTTGCCGGTCCCGAAG
>CAZNDN010000092.1:0-12588 GCA_964571815.1 uncultured Fibrobacterota bacterium
CACCGGAATGCCAGGTAGCGGCGGGCAAATTCGGTGCACTGGTATCCTCCACTCCAGCTTGTACGAACCCAGCCGTCGCCCCGGGAGCTTGTGTGTGTCGCGACACCGTCGTTGGAATACACCGGCGAACTGCGCGAGTCGGAGCACTGGGAATAGGCGGGGATTCCGTGCACATGAAGCCGGTCGGGAACGGTTTCATCGCAGATATTACCCGCCCGTACCGCGACGGCACATGAGACAACCGTCGTGTGAAGCGCAACTGCCCTTCCGGTCCGTCGCAGCGCCGGTGATATCATATCGTGCCCTCCCCGTTGAAACCGGGAAATGTGATTGGGCATGGAACAGAGGGGAGCGGGGTGTCTTGTCTCATGGGTGTCAGTCCCCGAGGAAGAAGGTTCTGAGAAAGTGACGCGCCCCTATGCGCAGCCTGCAGAAGTACATGCCTCGTGCGACGGGCGCTGCCTGTCGGTTCGTGCCGTCCCACAGCAGGATGGTGCCGCCCGACAGTGGTATCCTGGTTTCCGGAGCATGATAGACTTGCCGGCCTGAGGCGGTATAGACGGTCAGGGACACGGTTTCCGAGAGTCCGCCGGGAGCCCGGAGCCGGAGTCTGCCTTCACGAACGGCTATTGGGACGGGGGCGCTCTTTCCGGGCCGGGTGATGAATGTGGGATTGCAGCCCTGGTTTACGGTGACCGGGATTCGCGCTCCGGCGCAGGGTTCGATCTCCTGCACTTTCCAATCGTACCCGATATACCAGCCGTTGCTGGTGGGGTCTCCATTGGGGCTTTCGCGCCAGTAGTTGGTGGTGATGGCCATGAGTCCTTCCAGCTCAAGCGGGTAGGTGATACCGTTCCGGGCCCGGTAGAGGTTGTTGAAATACTCTTCGGGGCTGTCCGGCTCCTCTCCGGTGCCGACCGTGTTCTCCAGCCATACTCGATACGTCGCGGGTTTCTCGATTGTCCAGTTGCAGTGCACCACACTCCTGCCTGTTTCGAGCGTAACAACGTGCTCTTCAAGCCCGCTCATGGAAGATGCCCGGGTGAGCACGAAATGACGGGGGCCTTCTTTGTTTGCATACACGGTGAAGGAGCGAAACCGCAGGGGTTTGTACGTTTCGAATTCCATAAAAATGTTGCCTGCGGTTTCCTTGTAAGCCCCGGAGTCGGTCTCGGTAGTGTCGGCGGGGCCTATGCTCTTGATCGGGAACTCGGCGGGTCCGTTTTCGACATAGAAGGTTGTCTCGCCGGTCAGCGCCGGGCTTTCGAACTTTTCACCCACATGGAGCGGTACCCCTCCGATCGGGACATCGTACCACTTCACGGTATTGGGGCCCGATGCCCACAGAGTAACGCCGGTGTTGTCGCATCCGTCGGGGGCGGGGGAGACCACCGGCGGCGCCGGGGCGTCGATGGTGAGCCAGTCCGATTTGGTTTTGGTGTCTTCCCCCTGGTCATTGGCCACGGCGAGGGACACGGAGTAGACCCCGTTGTGGCGGTAGGCATGGACGGGGTGGCGTTCGGTTGACGTGGTACCGTCACCGAAATCCCACATCCAGCTCCGGGGACCGTAGCGGGAGCGGTCTTTGAACTGGATGGTTGCCGTACAGGCATTCGAATCTTCAACACTGAAATCGGCCACCGGCGGCTGATCGCAGCCGGCAAGGCAGGTACGCGTGTCGCGGTACTTCACGATCGTGGCGATGGTCGATTCGCACCACTGGTCGTTTTTGCCCGTAATACTGGGGTACATGAGGCAGGAGCTGTTCCTCACGTGACTCGCCCCCCAGTTGTGTCCCAGCTCGTGCGCGTGGTCCAGATACATGGAACGCAATGAGCTGGTGAAGTCCCGGATGATATGAGCGCCGCCGGCGGTGCAGACGCCGCCCATCCTGGCCCGCCCCACGGTCCCGCCGCCGCGATTGAAGAAATACGCCCCGGCGATATCCCATTCATTGGTGAAATTTCCTTCGGTGGCGGCCCATTCGGAGAAGCCCGGCCTGTCGAGACTGGTCACTCCCCCGAAATCTTCATCGCCGGTCTCATCGACCACCAGCTCGACCAGCTCATGGATAATATTCACGCGCGGGTCGGCGTACATTTCGTTGACCAGGTTGAGTATGCTCATGATGCGCTCTTCGACTTCCTTCACACTCCCGTATCCTTCAACCATGGAATAGTGGGCGGCCAGGGCCAGATCGGCGATCATGCACGAGGGATCATCGGCAATCAGGCCTCGCTTTGCCAGGGCGGGAAGCGGCGGCTCTCCATAGTCCGCGCCGGGCTCGCACGAATGCCCGGACACGCGCAGAACGTCGGCGGCCCGGTAGGCCACGATGAGATCATCGGGGGCCCCGGGGGCGAGATTGCGCACCGGCTCGACGTAGAGTCGTTCCCCATTGTGCTCAACAAAACCTTCAAACCGGCGGTCCCCGAGGGTGAGTCGAACCTCTCCCTTATCCGCGCATGTTCCCGTGAAGGTACAGGGGGGGTATCTCGGATGTGTCGTGATGCCGTCCGGTGTAATGCTGCGCAGGACGTAGCCGGGGCCTCGTTGGTCGCTCATGCTCAGCCAAAGCTCTGCGTCTATCAGGTCCTCCAGATGCAGTCGAAACGTCCCCGAGCCGCCGGCAGTCTTCCGCAGCCCGGCCTTGATTGAGCCGACATCCAGCCGGTAGCAGGTGTAGCTCCGGAACAGGGAATCGAGTCCTTGCCCGGCAGCGCCCGTCAAGGATTTCGCGCGGACCGCGACCGCGCCGGTGCGTTGGCTCGGTGCGGCGTCGATGCGGAGCGCCGTCACAAGGCAAACGACGCCAACAAGGGCGGGAATAACCGCGGGGACGTGCGTTTTGGTTCCCGGCCGAAGGCGGAGAAAGTGCTTGCGGCTGTTTGGGCGGATCATGGGTGCAAAAAACCTCCGTTGCAGGTGTGCGGTCCGGGCACTCAGGGGCGGGGGAGAGGCTCAGCTCCGAAATCCGCCCGCATGCCCCTGATATCAATATATTTTGTTCCCCAATTTTTTGCAATTTGTCTCCGGATGACCATGCGACTGCCGTTCGACTGTTTTCCTCCGGGGGATCCCTCGACCGGCGATTTCGACCGCCTGCACGGGACGAAAACCGGGCGCCGACGGAGTGTGCGGGCTTTCACCGCAGGGCGTCCGGCTACTCGATGTAGACAAGCCGGTACTCCGGTGAAACGCTCTGCGCGTTGGACGGCGCAAGCGAGATGTCGCCACGCGGGGTGATATACCCCAGCAGGGTCACGTTGCGCTCCAGGGCCCGCCGGCGTGCGTCGCGGTACGTAATCTCTTCACCTTCCAGACCCATCTGCGCAACCGTTGCCTGCTTCAACTGCTTCCCCTCAACGGTGAGCAGCTCGTAGATGATCGGTGAGATGTTGGGGTGGAGGATACAGCTTGTGATGAGGCTGGAATCAAGGGCTTCCTTGTAGATGATATCGTCACAGTTGAGATCTTTGACAATCGGTGTGTTTTCGGGGTTGATAACCTCGGCTACCGTGTGTATCCGGGGGTAGTTGAGCTTGATCTTATACAGCGTGAACATGGTGCGCATGTCGATGATCTCGGAGTCGCTTTCCCGTCGGTACCCGTCGAAGTCCTCTGCGATGATCATGCAGGCCGCCGCCTGGTCGATATTCAGATGTTTCAGCACATCGATATCACTCCAGTCGGCATTGACGTAGACCGCGCCCGGGATTTCGGGATTGGGTCCGAGAGTGACCACAACATTCTTGCTCTCCGGGTCGCGCTTTTTCCAGTATCTGATGGGCTCGGCGCCGTATGCGGCGGTAGTGCATTGGTTCGCTCCCGTGCGGGTGTCGCACGCGGTCAAACGATTGTGGCCGTGCCGGGCAGGTGCCGACGCATTGCGCGGCTACGATGATGATTATACAGTTGTTGAGACGGCGCTGCCCATGCCTGGCTCAGGCGCCACCGGATTCAGACGATCTTGCAGTCGTAGCGGGAGAACGTCCGATCGTCCGTGAGAATGGGGAAACCGGTGTTGAGGCTTTGCGCAATCAGCATTCTATCGAAAGGGCCTTCATGATGAAATGGAAGGCTCTTGAGAAGTAGAGCATCGCCGGGGGAAAAATCAAGAAGCTCGAAGCCTGACCGGCGAGCCATGTCCACAGGATTGTAGTCCACGCACAGCTTGCCGATCGAGGACTTGATCATCATCTCGGCTACGGATACCGCGCTTACATACACCCTGTTAGACAGTGTCTCGATCTCAAACCTTTTTCCGGGAGGGAATCCTTTCCGGTTCTCCCATGCACCAGAGGAAAATATGAGTATCGAGAATGATCTTCATTTGTCTTCATCGTAGAAAATGGAAGTGATCCGCTCATCTTCTTCATTGAAATCCGGAGGTATATCAATTTTCCCCTTCATGATACCGAGCTTTCGTTTTCCCGAAGGTTTGTGGGGGATAAGGTCAACGACGGGCAGATTATTCCTGGCAATGGTCACCTTTTCACCGTGGTACACCATATCAAGGAGTTTGGAGAGCTTCGCCTTAGCTTCGGAAACATTGAAAACCATTTCAGGCTCCTGGTCAACCAGACCTATATAGTATGAGTATACTTTATTGAGCCAGGCGGATCAATACCAACCCGGACCTTCAGCCGTTTCAGCGGTCACTGAGAATGTATCAGGACAACGCTGAGAAACACCAGAGCCTCAGGCTGTGAGGAAAGTAACGGCACCCCGAACGACGACAAGCACTCCCTCGCCTGTTCGTGGCCGGTCTTCCAACTGGAATATTGCTGGAAGTTGCACTTACTTGTAAAACACAATGTTGCTATAACATGCAGAATATCAGTACTTTATGACGAGATTTGCCGACACTGAAGAAATTATTGGCAAGAAACGATAAAATGTACTATATTGCAGTATGTGCGAAGATGATCAGTGCCTTGCTTCCTGTTTGCAGCCTGGAACAACCCCGTGAAACCCGGCATCTACAACTACACCGATTTCCGCCGTTTCCTGTACGAGTATATCAGGGCGATCAAGGCCGGTGACGGATCGCGGACGCATCGCTTGATTGCCGCGGAGATCGGCATAAAATCAGCCGGTCATCTTACCCTGATACTGCAGGGAAAGGCCAATATTTCAGGCGATCTCGAGGAAAAAATCGCGACCTGGTGTCGCCTCAAGAAACGGGAACGGGCTTATTTTCACGCCATGGTTGCCTTCAACCAGGCGACATCACACGCGGTTAAGCGCCGCAGCTTCGAAAAACTCATCGCTTTCCCGAAATCGTGTGTCTACCGTGTAGGCGCGCACCAGTACAAGTACTACGACAAATGGTACCACTCGGTAATCAGGGCCCTGCTGGAGTTTGTCCCGGTTGACGATGACGGCGGCCGGTTGGGCCGACTCCTCGTTCCCTCGATTCGCCCGCACCAGGCGCGACGTTCCCTAAAGCTGCTGTGCGAGCTGGGTATGGCCCGAAAGGACGAGCACGGGTTTTACCATCCGGTGCAACAATCGATTGATACCGGCTCCGAAGTCCCCTCGGTTGCGGTGAACGCGTTCATACTGGAGATGCTTGACAAAGCGCGTCGCGCCATGGACAGGTTCGAGCGCTCGGAGAGAAATTTCTCCTGGATCACCGTTGGCGTTTCCGATGAAGGGTACCGTAGAATTGTGGAAGAGATGCGCGCATTCCGTCTTCGAGTTGCCGAGATTGTCAAAGAGTCGCGGGCCGAGCGGGTGTACCAGATCAACATGCAGGCATTTCCCGTGACCGGAAAACCCCGGGGGCGGCAATGAGGCTCAATTGCTTTTTCGCTCTCCGCTTGTTCCTGGCCGCGGCCTTGCTGCTGTCGTTTCGATGCTCCACGGGTCCTGATATGGCCGGGACCAGCTCGGGCGGTGAGGGAGTGACCCTGGCGGGCAGGCTGGTCGACGGTACGGGGGCGGCTGTGGCCGGCGCGGCCGTTGTGCTTCTGAGACCCGCGGACTGGGATGCCGGGTCAATCGGTGGGGACACCGTGGCCGAG
Organism: uncultured Fibrobacterota bacterium; assembly: GCA_964571815.1. Classification (GTDB taxonomy): domain Bacteria; phylum Fibrobacterota; class Chitinivibrionia; order Chitinivibrionales; family WJKA01; genus CAZNDN01. The sequence continues at coordinate 6,030 of CAZNDN010000092.1, forward strand.
GACACGACCGATCGGGGCGGACGATACGCTTTTGCGGATGTGGGCGCCGGGACCTATGACATCCCGGGAAGCACACCGGACAGTTCACTGGTTTCGCTGGTTACCTCGGTGGATGTTGCGGAAAGTGATGTCGAGATCCCGCCGGATACCATGGCACGACCCGTCTCGGTTTTCGGTACGGCCCGTCTACCCCTGGATCACCGGATGTACGTCACGCTGATCGGAACACCGTACACAACGGTGGTGCGGCCCGACAGCTCGTTTGTCATCTCCGGTATCGAGCCCGGCGTCTACGAACTCTGGGGCATTGCCGAAAATGCTCACGATTCGCAGAGGCGGGTTATCGTGTACACGGTGGATATGGACCTGCGTGCCGGGCGGGATACCGTCCACGACTACATCGCCCTGCGCCGGATCCACACCGGTGCCGGACCGGTAGTCGTCGGAGCGGGAACATCGTGCGGACAGCGCAACGAAGTCGAAGGGAACTGGTGGGTGATGGACGATTCGCAGAGCGGCGGGACGTCGACAACGATACCGGATCGGGATGCCGACGTTATCGACGGCTCGGGCCGGTCGGGAGCCGGGTGTGCGGCTCACGTGTCGTTCAGGTTCGGGCCCGGGTCTCGCTGGGTTCCCTATGTCGCTGTCGGGACCCATTTCGGCGCCCCGGACCGGGGCCTGCTCGCAACCGCCGACCTGCGAGAGGCGGACAGCCTGACCTTCTGGATGAAGGGGGAGGGGAGCAGGTGGTATCTTCGGGCCGAGGTGCTCTCCATGCTTTCCTACAGCCCGGACATTCGCCTGAAAGTGGATCCGATACCGTCGGTCTGGACCCGATACACGATCGATTTCGAGAATGATCGCGTGGGAGATTTCGGGTCGGCAGACTATCGGAACTGGGACCGGTTGGCGGCCTACTCGACGCATGTCTTGTTTCGGGCCGTATCCGATACCGTGTCCAACAGCGGGGAGCTGTGGATCGATGATGTAACGCTGTGGTTTTGATCCGCGGCACAAGGAAGGTTCTCATCATGAATGGAATTGTAGCGTGGACAGCGAGGAACACAGTGGCCGGTAGCGGGCGCATGGACACCGTCGAGGCTTCCGGACGCCTGAGGGGTAGGTTGGTGGAGCGAGTACTGTTTGTTCAGGTGGTTGGTATGGTACTCACCGCGTTTCGGCTGCATGCCCTGCCGGCGTTTCCGGGTGCTGAAGGGTTCGGCAGTACTACCGGAGGTGGGCGAGGGGGCGGATACCATGACGGTCACCGTGGAAGCCGGCGTTGTCGGGTTCTCTTCAGTGAAGCTTTCACCAGGAAGGGCTCGTCGCGCCGGGGGCGCACGAGTGTTCGACCTGAAGGGGAAGAGCGTGCTTGCGGGGACACTGTCCGGCGAGTCCGTCGGGAACTATGGCGCGATCGTATCTCCCGCGCGAGGGGTGTTCGTTGTCGTACCGGCATTTCCAAGCGGGTCTTCGTACCGACGAATGATATGCATTTGCGATCAAGACTGAGAATACGCAACCATCCTCGCGGTCCATCTCAACGAAAGGGCGACCCCTGATGTCTCGTAGTGCTTTGATTCCCTTATTGGCCGTGCTCGCAACGATTTCCGTTGTTGCTCAAGACATCCTTCCCGGATCCCGCGATCCCTGGGAGTGGCCTTTTGACCGTGCATCGATATGGAATATGCCGATCGGCAGTGAGGCGGAATACAAGGACGCCGGTTTTGAGGCGGCCGGACACGTGGGAGTGGATATTCAGATTATTCTGGAGCTTGACGAAAGCGATCCACTGCACCAGGCTCGTCTCTCCACCGGCTTTGGCCCCGGCCGCTGCGACAGCACCGGGATTATCGATTTCTATCTGCCTCTTCCCGACACCTGGATCGTGCCCGATGCCGGGAACAGCCCCTACGGTCGCACACCCAACAGCAACTACGCTTTTCGCATGTCCGGCGCGCGGTCGGACACGGTTCACGAAGGGTGCAGGATCGCGCGGTGTGAGGAAGGCGGACCCTTTTACATTCCCGACTGGATGAAGTGGCCCAATAACCGTAAGTTTCAGAGTATCACCGGCGACGGTATGAGCGGCGGCGGGCAGGGCGCCACCGGTATGTCTTCACTCGGGGGCACACTGCGAAAGGGAGAGCTGGTGGGTGACGAACCCATCCGTCATGCCGTGAAAATCAGCCCCTGGGCCGAGAAATACTGCCACTACTCCGAAGATATTCCCGGCTGGAAGTGGCCGGCGAAGCGGGCCGACGGCTACGCGCCGGATCGGTACAACCGCGACGGCGATCCCGATATTCTCATGGGATCGCTCTTCGCCGTACCGCCCGATGTGACCGAGGGGTCGCTGGACCTTGCCACCGAACCGGGAAAGAAGCTTTTCTTCACGTTGCGGAACTACGGTGCGTATTTCACCGAAGACGCCGCGTGGGATACCTGGGATCTGATCGTGGAGCGCGATGCCGAGATAGCGTTTGAGGAGAAGTATGGTTTTTCCATGAAGAGCGACACATGGAAGGCCGATCTCAACAAGCTCATGCAGGCGCTGCACGTGGTTACCAACAACGGTCCGGATCGTATCGGCGGCGGAGGCACGCCGTTGCAGCCACTGGCGCCGGATTTCGGTGACGGCGCCACCGGCGTGGAACCCGGATGTGTGCTTTCAGTACCGGCCCCACAGCGAACGGCTCGTAGGCCGGCTGCGGCCTATGATCTCTTCGGAAGACGGGTCGGCAACCAGAGGGGATCCCCCGGGGTGCGCCTGGTCGTCTCCTCCTCGGGGCCGGTGGTGCGGAAGCTCTCGGTGGACGACCATTGAAAGGGTGACGAGCCTTCTATTCACGGATCCTTCGTGAAGGGATACGTGGATTCAGGTATATTCAGAGACAAAGAGCGAGATTCAGGCAATGCATGTGATTACCTGAAAGGACAGGGGAGGCGTGGTGAAGTTTGCCCGGCTCACAGCCCTCATCGGGTCCGTTCTCACGGCGGTGGCTTCCACGGTCGAGCTTCATCCGGACCGCGGAGTCAGCATGATCTGGTACGGCTCGCAGAACAACCTCGACGACCGGGACGGGGTTGTCGCCAATGGACAGATTTTCTACATGTGGCGATGGTTTGAGCCCACCGAAGGAGCCTACGCATTCGACGATCTCGATGCAAAGCTGAAAGCCGTGCATGAGAAGAACATGAAAGCCACGATTCAGATTAACGGCAACGTGCATCCGGACTATATCTTCGAAGTCGTGCCCTACCTGAAGGGAAAGGACTATCCCTCGCAGCATGACCATGAAAACGGGTACGGTCCGCCGATGTACTGGCATGCGACCTACAAGGAGAAGTACGAGAACCTGATACGTGCCCTGGCCGGGCACCTGAAAGCATCGCCCTACCGTGAAACCGTACTGGGAATCAGGCAAAGCTACAACGCCGTGGGCACCGAACACCACTGGATCAGGCCCGAGGATCGAACCCGGGACAACTGGACGCGTGAATCGGGTGCAACCTGGGGCGGTCCGTGGCCGTGGACCAGTGAGATCGACGAGCAATACTTGACATGGGTGATTGACGGGTATGTCGAGCACTTCGACCCGCCGTCGGGAATCCCCGTGTTCATGCGGGCAAGCGCGCTCAAGGAAGGCGGTGCGGCGAGCGAGCGGCATAGAGAGATGGCGGACCGGGGCGAGTTGATGATATTTCACACTTCGTCTGAGCCGCAGCCTCGTGGCGGAAAAGACGCTCAATACCGGGTCTTTGTCGATTACTGCAAACCGGGGAAAACCCGGGGATTCATGGAGTCGTGGAGTTCGGCGCGAACAAGCTCCAGCGGCTGGGATTGGACCGGAACCTCCCAGCCCATAACGCATCGTCAGTTCAACTACTGGACCCTGCTTGTCGACCTCCATTGCGGAGCATCGTTTCCGGCCATGCGGCCCGAGGATATCGACCGGGCGGGGTGCCGGCCCGACTACGAATTCGCCGCTCACTACGCGGGCGCCCATCACGATCCCGGAGCATCACCGGGTGCGTGGATTGCCTTCCGCGAAGGAGACTACCTGGTTGGCGACTATACCTTCCTCATGCAGCGGCAGCAACCCGACCAAAGCGTACCGCTCTACAATGTTGATGATTCCCCTTACGGCCTGTGGGCGCGGAGACTGCCGGCCGGATCGAGTATGCAGGTTGACATGGACAGCGCCTTTGCCGCGAGTCTCGGCGGCAACAGCGACGTCGCGCTTCGGATTCGCTGCAAAGACACGAACGGTGGTACATTGGAAACCACCGCGCTGGGCCGGGAGTTCGTGGACGTCATGGGAAATACCGGCTCATGGAAGCTTGCCGGGCACCGTGTGGATATCGGTGATACAGACCGCCGGATCACGCTGACGGCCCGTGACGGGGATGTGATCGTGCACATGGTCGAAGTGCTTCGGGGAGAACCGGACCCGACCGGACGGCGCATGGTTGCTCGGGCGCGGAAACGCCTGCCACACGCAACGCCTGTCGTGTATGACGCGGCCGGGCGGAGGCTTTGTGCGGGTCGTTTTCACGGCCGCGGAATCGTTGTTGTCAAGGGGAAGCATAACCGCATTCGTATCCTTGCGGCACCCGCGAGGAGGTAGACCCGCTGGAGAGGGAGGTTTAAATGGTGTGGCCGGGAAATTGTGCGAATCCTTTCATCCGATAGCCCCGGGCTTGACCGGACGGTCAGGCGGCGCGCTTTGCAATGAGTTCGCGAACCGACGGAACCAGATCCCTGGGTATTTCCATTATTGTCTGCGAATCATCTTCGTACGCGGCTTCGTCCTCTGCAACAGCTTCTTCTTCCGTCTGAGATTCGTAGCGCTCAAGTATGCGCTTGACTCTTTGCTCATCCCAGCCGGGAGGAAGGATTTTCTGTTTCATCGTTTTCCTCTCTTCCGCAATCTTCGTTTGAATGCCGTCAGCGGTTTGCCGCAAAGTTCATAGGCGGTAATCACAAATGTGCTATCGGAGTCTACATCAGGAACATAGATAACGCGTACATACCTTCCACCCTTTGTTTTTCCAAGAGCAACTCGTGATCCTTCCCTTCCGGATCTGTCTTCACCGGGGCACAGGAGAATCTCTTCAACTTCCTCTTCCGACACACCAAGTTTGGTGATGTGCGGAGCGCCTGTTTCTGGGTCTTCATAAAACCGAAGGTTCGGCACGAGTCTTTCACACCGCCCAATTCATTGCCATGAGAACAAGAACAGTCCTCGTTGTTTGAGTGGGACCAACAAGAAAATACTCCGTGAATACCGACTCCGACTTTGTCTCGGTCACCTTTGTGTACTGTACATACCGGGACGGACTATGTTTTATATCTTTTCGCAGCTCCTCTAAGGATAAGAAAATGGGCTGTTTCCACGCCCGAGACGAAAGAATTCGTCTCTGCTCGTGAGTAGTGCGCCGGAGTTTTTCGAAAGAGGAGGGAAAGCGGTGCGGGCCGCGAAGCAAGACAAGGATTGCATTCTGATGCGGCGGAACGCGGTTTGGGGAAGAGGGTGTTTGAAGCATCTTTAGACACCAGGGGTTGTTACATCAGGTTTGTCGCACGAAGGAACGCATGCGAGTCGACGCAATACAGAGTATCAAAGCTGCCTTGTCGACTGTCGAGCACGACAGGTGTATACTGTTCGGATCACGCGCCCGAGGCGATGCGGGTGGTAGCAGCGATTACGATCTGATGATTATTGTCGGAAGACCATGTTCTCAATCCGAGAAGCTTGCCGTGGCCAATCGTATTCGATCATTCCTTGCCGAACGTCTTATCAATGCAGATGTGATTGTAAAGTCGTCCGATGAAGTTGAATGCTATAAGGAGTTGAGCGGGAGCATTGTGCGCAATGCATTGTCGGAAGGCGTGACGATATGAGCCGGGAGAAGGACAGCGCCAGGAAGACGTTTGTTGTGAAGAAACTGGACATGCAGCTACACTCCTCCGAACGCCCGGGCAGCTCCGCGACTCAGGAATCCAACCCGTAGAAAAGCCCCGAGTGGGTTCCAGGCGGTATTCGAACCCGCACGTGCTTTCCTTGAAACGGGTCGCACAGTCTATCGTGCATTTCGTCTTTGCAGGATCCTCACTGCCGGACAAATTCGGCTTCTCATCGACCTCAGAGCGTACGAATGTATTTTGGCCCCGTGGAAATATTCCTGATGCATGACTCCAGGCAGAGGATACCGGCATGTCGAAGATTCTTGTGATGTATCATTCGGAGGGCGGGGCCACGAAAAAGATGGCCGGGCTGGTGGCTGAGGGAGCGGGGGAGGTTGACGGTACGGATGTTCGTCTGAAGTCGGTCGACGAGGTATCGGCGGATGATATCCGGTGGTGCGACGGTGTGGCGTGCGGTTCGCCTACGTACCTGGGGATTGTGTCGTGGCGGATGAAGAAGTGGTGGGACGAGCACGTGGGAGGGTTGTGGGGCAAGGTCGGCGGCAAGATCGGCTGCGCGTTTTCGTCGGCCGGCGGGTGGGGCGGAGGCGCGGAACTGACCTGCCAGTCGATTCTGAACATGCT
>CAZNDN010000092.1:12688-16475 GCA_964571815.1 uncultured Fibrobacterota bacterium
GAAAAAGTAACCGGGCAGGCCACTCGACGCAAAGAGGAGTGAAGAATATGAACCTCGGCGATCTCCCTGCCGCTCTGGTCGACTACCGTGTCGTGCTCCGGCCCGACAAGGACGTCGACCAGTGGTGGGCCGGGGCGCCGTCGGTAGTGGTGACGCCTGAGGGAACGTTCTACCTGGCTGCGCGCATGCGTGAAGCGCATTCACCGCGGGGGAGGCGTGGGTATGAGATCAGGATTCTGCGGAGCACCGACGGCATTCACTTCTCCGCGATACGTCACATCCGGCGCGAGGATGCCGGTCTGGCCGGTTTCGAACGCCCGTGCCTCCGAATCGATCCCGCCACGAATCGGTACAAGCTTTTGTGCTGCGCGCCGGGCGGGGAGGGGTGGGAAGTGATCGGGTTCGACGATGTCGATCATCCCGAGGCGTTCGACCCCCGGACAGTGCAAACGGTGCTGAGGGCCGGGGACGCGGGCGGCGTGGCCGCGCATGTCAACGACTACAAGGACCCGGTGGTCCTGTGGGCCGAAGGGCAGTGGCACCTGTTCCTGATTGCGGCCGACAAGCTGGAACGCATACGGCATTTCATTTCGCCGGACTACCGGACGTGGAGGCCGCTCGGCGCGGATCCCATGATGGAAAACGCCGGGTGGCACAACTACTACACGCGGCCGGCAAGTGTTCTTCCGCTGGCGGTGGGGTATCTGTTTGTGTACGAGGGCTCCAATGTCAACTGGAACGATCCCGCTTACAATATTGCAACCGGAATCGGTTATTCTCCCGACCTTCGGAAGGTGATTGATTTGACTCCCGAGAAACCTCTTCTCACGAGCGCCACGCCCGGAGAGTACCACACGTGGCGATACTCGGAATGGGTGCACTGGAGAGGTCGACTGTACGTGTATTTCGAGGCGGCTTGTCCGAACAACACCAACGAGATCAGGGTTGCGGTCGTTGAGCCTGGTGAGTTCCGGGGGCGGTAGGTCTCAACCGGGGGACCCGCAAAGGAAACGCTTCTACTAGTGCGCCCCGTGGGGGGCTGCCGCGGGACGATGACGTTTTCACCCTGTGTTCTGGAACCCCAGCTCACGCAGGCCGTCCTGCCAATGCAGGCAGAGGACGTTATCCATTCTTTTGCGGGTTTTGTCTCGGCTGAAACAGAGCGCCTCGCACCCGGGGAAGTCGGGAGCGAACCGGTTGAGGGTCTTGACATCTCTGTCGGTAACCGAATCGGTGGATTTGATTTCCAGCAACACGGTTGACTGCCCGGGCCGATCGATAATCAGGTCGATTTCAGCTCCCGAAGGGGCGCTGAGATAGGAGGTCTGCCAATCCGGGAAAAGATATTGAGAAAGCCGCAGGATTTCGAGTACGACAAAGTGCTCGAACGCATCGCCGAAGGCGTACGTTCTTTCCACCAGCTTGACGGTCAGCGTTCTTTCCAGGGCCCGTTTCACGCCGGTATCGAAGAAGTAGAACTTGGGATTCTTCCTCTGTCTCTTCCGAACCGACTCATGATATGCGGGGATGATATACCCGACAAGCGTGTCCTGCAGAATAGAGAAATACGAAATGACCGTTCCGGTATCGACGCCGACATCCTGGGCGATTTTTGAGTAGTTGATGATCCTGCCGTTCGATTGCGCGGCAATTTCAAGGAATTGGCGGAAGGGGTCGAGTTTGCGCAGTATCTGCTCTTCCTGGATTTCTTCCTTCAGGTAGGTAAGGGCATAGCTTCGAAGGTAATTCTGCTTGCGGGCGTCGGAGTCGAGATGACTGATTGCCGGGAGTGTGCCCCACTGCAGAGCATCCGGCAGATCGAATCGTTCCCCCAGTTCCAGGCTGGTAAAAGGATGCAATGTCTGCACAAACGCACGGCCCGCAAGAAGGTTTGAGGCGCCTCGTTTCAGCTTCCGGCTGCTCGATCCTGTCAGGATGAACACAAACTTTCGTGATTCGATGAGTCTGTGAACAACGTTGAGCAACCGGGGCGCCTTCTGGACTTCATCGATTACTATGGTAGAAACGGCGTCCGGCAGGGCAAGGACACGCTCCTCGAGCAACGACGGCTGCCTCGAAAGACTGTCCTCTTCGGATGGATCGAGCAAATCGATGAACAGCGCTCTGCCATCCGAAAACAAGGAGTGCAGAAGCGTAGTTTTTCCCGTCCCGCGTGCGCCAAACAGGAAATGACTGTCGCGGGTTTCCAGAGTGAGTATGCGTTCTATCATGCATAGAATATACCAAAATGGTCGGCCAAGGTCAATATTTTCATGGAAATTGTTGGGTATACTCGATATTTTCGATGAAATTGTCGATTGAAGCGTGGGTGGAGTCTTGTCCGGGGGCAGACCACGGGAATACTGGAAATGACCCTGAAGAGGTCTGGATACGATCATTCCAGACACGCCGAAGCGTTCTCGGCAACCCTGTTCCCTGGAATGAATGAACCTCCCTGTCCGGAAAGGTGCGCTGTAGCCTCCGTCTCTGGGGACGAAGTGAAGCCGGCTTTCCCTCTTCCCGGGATGATTTGGTGAGGGTGGAGAGGGCAGGCAGCGATATCCATACCAATTGGACCGGATGGCTCATCAAGCGCGGATGTCTAATTGCGACATACTTGCATTAGCGAAAATTTTCTATTATTTTTCTGAATGTAATGTCTGCAGTTGAGATTCGGCACGCCTGCGGACGCATCCGGAATACCCAAACCGAGCCGGCCATGGCTTTATCCACGGTAGATATTCTCACGTATTGCATGCGCAGTGACGTACGGAAGGTACTCAGCGCCGCGCTTGTAGCTCTCTATGGTGCTCTTTCCCTCACGTCCCATTTCCCAGCATTGCACAATCATGGGCCGACGGCACGTGATGCATGCTGCTGCAAAGCCGAATCGTGCTGCGAAATCCCTCACCGGCATGTTCCTCACCGTCCCTCGACGGGATCGCGGTACACCGGGCAACCGGGACACGCCCATGGCCCCTGCATGGCCTGCATGTGGCAGGCAACGGCAAAGAGGCAGGCCGAATCGTACGTTGCGCTTCCGGCAACAACAACACCACTACTTTTGCGAGAATATGAGATCCCGAACGAGGTCCTTCATTACTCTACTTCGCCGCGACTTCAACAACCCCGCGCCCCTCCTGCCTGAGTTTCTTGAAAAATTCCTTACGTAAAGAGAATTCCGCGGGGTTTCAACTATCCATATCGTGCGGGGATGTGAGGCGCCGTGATTCTGTCGCGCTCTTGCTCATGGGTGGAGTATGGCGCATAGTGACTATGCCGCAGTGAGCGGACAACCGGCCGTATATCGACTATCACCAATGCAGGAAAGGAATAATTCAAATGAAAGCAAGTACTTCAGACAAATCAATCCCACTTCTGCTTTTCGCGGGGCTTCTGTTGTTGTTCGGCGGATGTGAGAACAGCACAGATCCCGACGATACTCATCATGAACACGATGCCGACGCCTGGCTCTGGGCGTTTGACGACGACAACGGCACGGTGACGATCTACGATACGCATGATGGTGTTGCTGAAACAACGCATGCAGCCTCCGCGCACATGATGATGCACTGTTTTACTGCAGGGCCTGCAATGACGCCGACACTCTGGATGGCAAAAGGATCAACCGCGTATGGTTTCACTACCGGATTCGACCTTTCACATGGAGACCATGGGCACAAGGAAACGCCGGAAGTCTGGGCGACCATACCCGTTGGCGCCACTCCGGTACACATGGGTGCAACCCCATCCGGCGACACGATTGCCTTCGCCAACGACGGCGACC
>CAZNDN010000093.1:0-2130 GCA_964571815.1 uncultured Fibrobacterota bacterium
GGCGGGTCCGACAGTAACATCCTCTCGCCTGCTCATGTCGTGCAGAACACGCCTGAAGCCTATCATGGTTTGTTCAACGTATTTAACCTGGTACAAATCCAGATCGTGCATTCCGGTCTTCAGCTTCTTGTTCATCTCTTTGAGACCGGACGACAGTTCTTTCCGTATGGCTTCCTTGTCCGTATCACCGGTCTCGTATGCAGCAACGGCATTGTCCAGCTCGCCCTCGATTTCTGAGATTCGAACAAGAACTCCCCGCCCCCTGGCGCGAATCTTGTCTTCGCGTGACTCTCGGAGTCGTGCGGCCAGGGTCCAGGCGACGGATGTGACAAGTATACCAACCGTGAATCCAAGTATCGCAGGTATGACACTCTCGTACATAAGGTCGTTCCTTTCCCCGTTGGTGTGTCCCCCCGACTCTGCGTGCAAGGGTCAATTGATTATATAGTATACAACCCCAGTAGGCTCGCCTTCAAGCTACCGCCGGCCGGCGGAGCCGTCTCTGGAGCAAACATCATCATACACGCGGCGATACATGCGTACGGTGGTGCGCCAACCAAGCCCCGACAAAAGGGAAGCCCCGTTATGCATCAATTCCGCGTAACGTTCCGGTGAGCGATAGATTTCAATACTCTTCTCCAGCGCCCGAGCGGCGGCGTCGACCATTGCACGATACACCCCGTAGCGCGGTCTCTCATGCAATGGAACCTTCAACAGATCACGCCATTCATCCCGCACCGGCATCCCGGATACGTTTTCCCTGAATAGTATGCCCGACGGGCCGGCATGCCGGAAGGAATTGACCAATCCACGGTAGTACGAGGGGAGCTTCAGGCTCTTCCCGTCAACCGGGTGTACCTGGCTCAGCAGTCCTCCGGTCGCTCTGCCGACAACCGGCGTTCCATGCAGCAGTCCCTCCGAAGCGGCACCGAAGGGCTCGTACAATGAGGGCATAAGGAGGTATGAAGCTCCCCGCATCACGGTGCGAAACATCGTTGAAGGCATTCGGACGGGTCGAATCGCGATATCGCCTTTCATCTCATGGGCGATTGAAGCAAAGAACTCCAGGTTTCTCTCTTGTCCGGTATCCGCGGCAAGATCCGACGGGCAAAACAGCAGCTTGATTTTTCCCTTTCCAATACGTTTCACTGCATGGAATACGACATCAAAACCCTTTTGCGACAGGTCCATGCGGCCGGCCATGAAAAGCAGCGGACAACCCCGCCGCCGGCCCTTTCGGTACTCCAGGGTGCCGATGCTTCCGGGCCCGTCCATCTCGCCCATCACCTCCCGAAGCTGGGCTTCACACGCCCTTTTCCGTTCCAGAAGGTATCGATAAGGAGCCTTCTGCTTCGCTGCTGCCGGCTCGCCGGCCAATTCATCGGGGCGAACGAACGCACCGCTTTCGATTCCCACAGGTGCCTTTTCGGCGAAACACTCCTGCAGGTGTCCCGCGAAGACCGCCTTCAGGAGCGGGTCATGCCGCAGCTCTACGGCAAACGGCTTGCTCACCGTAGTCAGGGCTCCGTCGATACGAGGTATGCAGCATTGAAGGATTGTCTCCCGGGCCGGGCATCCTTCCAGGAACCGCTTCCGCAGCCGCGACGAAACGGGGAAATCGAAACAGTTGTGCAGCGTCATCACCGAACGGGGAGAGCGAAGAATCCCGGCCCGTGCAGCCCGTCTCGAAGCAGGTGCAATAGGTGCGGTTTCCCAGTCGTTGGCATGAAAAACAACCGACCCACGTACGCCAAGGCGTGCCAGGACATCGGGAACGGCCGCGCAGAAGAAGAGCGAATCGTACAGCAGCTCAGTTGGGTCGGCGTAGCTGTAAGGATTTCCGCCGGTCCGGAACCTGTCGCGGATGTCGAGATGGTACGTGGCAACGGAGACGTTTTTCTCCTGATAGCAGGTTACTTCAAGATACCCACCACCGCATTCGAAACGAAGCCCGTGAAAACAACAGCGGAATTCTCCATTCCGCTGGGCAGTCCGCACGGCCGGGTGATGGCGATGAAAGGGGGTTATCAAGAGCACTCGCTCCCCGGCATCGCTGAGGAATTGCGGCAGCAGTCGTGTTGTGGTACCCAGGCCGCCCACGGATGCCAGCCGATTCTCCCACGACAAGAA
>CAZNDN010000093.1:2230-16324 GCA_964571815.1 uncultured Fibrobacterota bacterium
GTGTTGTGGTACCCAGGCCGCCCACGGATGCCAGCCGATTCTCCCACGACAAGAATACTACGGTTCGCTGCACCGCGCCCTTTCCTCCACTTGTCTATTTAACCGCTCAACCCCGGCCACCTTTTCGGATGCCGGGCAATGCGGCTTCTCCCGATTCCGCAGAGGCCTCACCCTGCCTGTCCCCAACCGCGGTTTAACCCGTGCGGAACGCTGAAGCTCTCCGGCGCATACTATACGGATTGTCGGACATGACACCGCCGGAAGAACGGAAAGTGGACAAACAAGGCAAGAAAAATACATCCCGCCTTCCGCCTTCTCTCCATCAGTCGGCCCGTTTCCTCCCTTCCACCCACTCCCATACCAATCCCGCAAGTGCCGGAAGCGCTATGTTGACAACAAGAATCGTAAGTGAAGCTCCGAGGCAGGTACGCCGAAGCACACCGGCGAGAACGCCCCCTTTTTGCCCCCCCAGGAAGAGTGCAAATGCGAACTCACGAATGCCCATATTTGCAACCGTAAAAGGGAAAAACACCATAAGCGCAAAGGCCTTTGCCGCCGCCGCTATCCCTTCCAGGAGACCGGTGCCTCCCAGCATCGCGAAGAGAACCGCCGACTGCAGAAGCAGGAGACTGTGCGCAAACAGCGAAATCCCCACGATGCGTCTTCCCCCGACGCTGTGAATTCTCGGCATTATCCCGCCAATTGCGCGTACCTGACTCCGGAATCCCGATTTTCGCTCTCCGCCTTTGGTTCCTTTTCCCCTGGTGATCACGTACGTGCCCGCAACCGCTGCCAGAGCAGTCCCCACGGTCAGCAAACGCTCGAAAGGTACCCCACCGGTACCCCCGTCCCCCGTACTCAACAGCAACGCCGCGGCTCCGAACACCGACGTAGCATAAATGATGCAGAGTTTGTCGACGATCGCCGCGTCGACCGTGTCCAGTTTTCGCGAAGGGTCAAGCTCCAGCCCCCGAAGTACCTCGGCGAGACGGGCGGGAGAAACGAACGCCAGCGTATGGCCCCAGAGAAGGGTCCTGAGCACATCCGTCCCTTTCGCCGCAACCTCCGCTTCCCTGAGAATCAACGACCATCTCCAGGCCTGCAGCGCCAATCGCGCGACGGCCAGTACGACAACTGCAAGCAGGGGGAAAAGATGCATGGATCCGGCAATGATACCGAAATCGTGCCGTTCCAGACTCCGGTTGGCCACATAGACAAACAGTGCACTCACACCGAGTTTCGCCAACCACTGGATTATTTTTCTTTTGCGCTTCCACATTTCTCAACCACCGTTTCTTCTCACGAATTACCTCCCGGGCCGTTGGAGCAGGGTCCCACTAGAGCATTCCTACAGGATCTACGTCAACAATCAGTTTCATCCCCCCGGGAAGCCGGCCGGCCGCGCTTCGAATCTTGAGGGCACTTCGCTGCAGCACTGTCGGCCGTTTTGACTTCACAACAAAGGCGTATCGGAACGCATCGCCGATTCTGCTCAGAACGGCCGGGGACGGCCCCAGAAGCGTGGCTTCGGAACTCCTCCCCACACCTGTTCGGGCCAGTCGGCCGATAGTGCGCTTCACCGCTTCTTCATCCGGCCCCGAGACCACAACCCTTATCATCCTGCCGAACGGAGGATATCCCAGAGTCTTCCGTGCATGCAACTCCTCCGAATAAAACCTTTCGAAGTCATGTTCCGCGGCACAGACCATTGCCGTATCTTTGGGGAAGTAGGTCTGGATTACTACCTCGCCCTGATCATCCTCCCGTCCGGCCCTCCCGGCAACCTGAGCCAGGAGGTGAAACGTCCGTTCCGAGGCCCGGAATTCGGGGATATGCAAGCCGATGTCGGCCTGAAGCACGCCCACAAGCGCAACGCCGGGGAAATCCAGCCCCTTGGCCACCATCTGGGTTCCCAGCAGGATGTCGGCCTCCTTGCGGGCAAATTTCTCGAAAAGCGCCACGTGAGCGCCCCTGCGACGGGTCGAGTCCTGATCCATCCTCAAGATCCTCGCCCCGGGGAATTCTTCATGCAGCGCATCTTCCGCCTTCTGAATAGCCGTTCCCCGGTACGTCAGGTGGTCCCCGCCGCATTGCCGGCAGAGCGTGGGTGCCGGCTGCTCGAAACCGCACTGGTGACAGCGGACACAGTGTCCGGTTCGATGGTATTTGAGTTTTACGGAGCAATGGGGACATTCGTAGGTATGTCCGCACTCTTTGCAGATAAGCGCCACCGAGAAACCCCGACGATTCAGCAGCAATATGATCTGCCGGCCGTTGTGCAGTGCCGTTTCGATACGTTCACGAAGGAGTCCGGAAAGGATGGACCAGTTTCGGAGCCGGCGTTCCTCGGTCATGTCCACCAGCGTTACCCGGGGAAGCGTGGCGGGTCCATAGCGCCGATCAAGGGTAAGCAGCCGGTACTTCCCGCCGAGCGCGTTGTAGTAGCTTTCCATGCTCGGCGTCGCGCTTCCCAGAACGACGACGGCTCCCTGCCGGCGACCGCGCATGACCGCAACATCGCGCGCATGATAGCGCGGATCCATTTCTCCCTGCTTGTAGCTCCCGTCATGCTCTTCGTCCACAACAATCAATCCCACATTCGACATCGGTGCCAGAATCGCGCTCCGGGCGCCCACCACCAGTCTCCTGGCACCCGACACCACTTCCTCCAGACTGTCCCTTCGCCTGCCTTCCGACATCCTGCTGTGCATCACGGCGACCACGTCACCGACCACGCTTCGAAACCGCTGTATTGTCTGCGGAGTAAGCGATATCTCCGGCACAAGTATGATTGCGCCTTTTCCCGCCTCAAGTGCGCGTCTGGCAAGTTCGGCATACACGAAAGTCTTCCCGCTTCCGGTCACCCCGTGCAGAAGGAAGGGCGACGACGGTCGTCCCATGTGCGCGGCCACGGTTTCGACTACTTCCTTCTGGCGCGGGCTCAACGTGAGATCCCTTCGATCGGCACTCATCGAAAGCTCCTCCGACCGACGAGAAACCGTCTCCCATCGCTTCTCCAGATATTTCTTCCGGCACAGGGTATCGAGCATGTGGGAACTGACGCCCAGGGATTCTCTCAACCCCCGGGTCGTGGGCGGCTCGACCCCGGCGCCGGCAATGTCGTGAAGCGCTCTGTTCTGAGCCGGTGTCAGTTCGCCGGTTTCATCCTCTTTGCCGGTTATCCTGTAGGCACGCACCCTCTTGGGCCCCACCTCGACGATACCTTTTCGAACAAACGGTCTGAAAACCTTGCCCAGCTCGCACTGATAGTAGGAGGCAATCCATTCGTAGAGGCCGACCAACGACCGTCGCCCTTCCTCCCACCCGCCGCTCCTGACCTCCTTCACCTCTTTGAGCGGCCCGTGGCGGGAGTGGTCTCGAAGGACAACCGCAACCCCCCAGAGGCTGCGTCCGCGCAGATCAACCAGCACAGGCGTGCCCTCCGCGAGCCTGCCCCGAAATCGCTCGGGAATCTCATAGTCGTAAATGCCCGGTGCGGCATTCGGGAAACCGACACCGACCACCTGAGCAGTATGCGGATTCATCGAAGAAAGAACTTGACCGCCGTTCGGAGGCGCGTTATTATTTAGATGGATATCTCTCTCGTCGATTGAGCGAGGCAAACGACACTCTATAAAATTAATTCCTCGGTCGCGATTCCCCGTCTTCGGGCCCCCGACCGCAGCAAACGTTGTTTCCCGAAAGTGAGGCATCCCGGATGATGGTGGGGATCGATGAAGTGAAGCCGGGGATGGTGCTCGCCGAAGACATCGTCCTTCCCAACGGGATGGTTCTTGTTAACGGCGGGCAAAGTCTGACCTCCGTTCACATCGAGCACCTCAAGCGCCGCACTATCGAGCAAATCCGTATCCGTGAAGCAGAAGACTCCGCGGAGGAGGACGAAGGAGGCTTTGATGAGGAGGTCGGTCCCGCCGAAGAAGTGGCCAATGAAAGGGACGGGGAAGGGGAGGAGGACCAGGGGGAGGTTGAGGAAGAGAAGGTTTCCGTATCGCTTCCCCGCCTGAGCTTGAGTATCAGCGAAGACCTGATGAGCGCGGAGCTGACGATCGAACCGGCGGGGGGGGGCGACGAGCAGGTTACGGTGGACGATATTAACGAGTACCTTGCCGGAGAAGGAGTCGTCTGCGGCATTGACGCCTCCAGGGTTCGGGATGCCGCGGCATCGTGGCAGGCGAACCGAAAGCCCGCGAAAATTGCCGAAATAGCCCGGGGATCGATCCCCGGGGCCGGCAAGGAAGGGGAACTTGAATTCCGGGTCGACCATATCGACAACCGCCCCGACCTTGAGCAGGTAAAAGGTGTGGAATACTACTGGCAGATTCGCGAGCTTGGCCACGAGCCTTCCCGGGTCGACCCCGGAACGATCATTGCCGAGCGGCTTCCCGGTATGCCGCCGGTTCCGGGAAAAACGGTTACGGGGGAACTTGTCACCATTGACGAAATAATTCGAACAGAGGTGCAAGCGGATGATTCGGTGAGGTTCAACGAGGAGCAGTCAACGTTCGAGGCACTGGCCCGCGGAGTCGCGTATTTCGTTGACGGTGAAATCGGGGTCGTGCCCGTCAATTTCGATGCCTCGGCGGAGCTGGTGGCCGAACCGGACATGATGAAGGCGGAGTTGGTGATTCATCCTCCCGGAAGCGGCGGACGGCTGCCTTCGGAGCAGCAGATCCGCGGCGTGCTCGACAACGAGGGAATCGTGCACGGGATCAAGGAAGACGTCCTCGCCGAACTTCGGGATTCCCTGGCACGTGGTGAGTGCCCCGACAGCCCCGTGGTTGTGGCGGAGGGGGACGCGGCCAGGAACGGTACGAATGGTTCGATTGAGTTTCTTATCAGTACCGAGTCTTCCCTGGCCCCGCGCAAGAACGATGACGGGAGTGTTGATTTCAAGAACATCAATATTGTAAATACCGTGGCGAAGGGCGAAGAACTGGCAAAGTTGAGCCCTCCGACCGAGGGGACGCCGGGCAAGGACATCACGGGAAAGCAACGCCCGTGCAAACCGGGATCGCCCGCGTCGCTTCCCCAGGGGGCGAATACGGAGATACACCCCGAGAAGCCCGACGTACTGATCGCGGCCACCGACGGTAATGCTACCTACAACGGAGCGGTCGTCGAGGTGCAGGAAGGTTTCATCGTACCCGGCGATGTGGATTTCTCGACGGGAAACCTCACCTACGCAAAATCCGTCACGGTCAACGGAGACATCAAGGCCGGTTTCTCGGTCGAATGCGGCGGTGACCTGCAGGTCTCGGGCACTATCGAAGACTGCAACCTGACCGTCGGCGGGAACGTGCTGTGCCGCTACGGATTTGTCGGACAGGGCAAGGGACTGATCGTCGCAAAGGGTAATGTCAACGTAGGCTTCATGAAAAATCAGACTATTCACTCAAAAGGAAGCGTATCGATTGCCAAGGAGGCGCTCAACAGCACAATCCTAGCGGGGCAGTCGATTCTTGTGCATGGAAATCCGCTCTCCGCGGCGGGAGGAAGGTTGCTGGCGCGCGACAATATTACCGTCTACACGGTGGGCAACAACAGCAACATCAAGACAACCCTGGAGGCGGGACTCGATTTCACGATGGTTGAAGAGAAGGAGAAGACCACTCGGCTGCTTGAAGAGCTTTCGGAGAGTATGCGCAAGCTCAAGGCGCCGGTCCGGAAGTTTCAGAGCCTGCTGAAGCAACGCAAGAAGCTTCCTCCCAAACAGGAATTCCTTTTCAACAAGCTCAAAAGTACCCTCTCACGATACCGGAAACAGCTTTCGGAACTGGAAGAACGCAAGAAGGTCATCGAGACCAAGATGTACAACACCACGGGAGCGTTCATCAAGATCGAGCATGCCGCAATGCCCGGAACAATGTTCAAGATCGGCGATCGGTATTTCATTATGAAGGAAGAGGTTGTCGGTCCGAAAACCGTTCGGTTGATCAGGGGCCAGGTTCGCATTCTGTGAGTCGATTCAAACGACACCGGGGCGGGACGCACAGTCCCCGTTTCCGCTGTCAATGGGCTGTTCGTTTCTTTCCTCCGGGACGATGTCCGGTCGCTTTGAGGCCCGCGAGTTCCCGCGGAGTAACCGCACGAAGCGCTCCGCGGGGAAGCTTTCCGAGTCTGACCGAACCCAGACGAATCCGTTGGAGCCGCACGACGCTCCGTCCCACCCCCTCGCACATCCTGCGTATCTGACGGTTCTTGCCTTGGTAAAGAACAACCTCGTAACGGCAACTCCGAACTCCCCGCTCGCCGGTGCCGACCTCGGTAATCTCCGCGGCACGCAGAAGCTGCCCCCGCGATTCGATTCCGCTCACCACAAGTGCGTTTCTTTCCGTCTCGCCCAGGGGGGCATCAAGCGTAATCCGGTATACTTTCTTGATATGAAATCTCGGGTGCGTCAACCCGTGAACAAGGTCCCCATCGTTGGTAAGAAGCAGCAGGCCCTCGGAATCTCGATCCAGGCGGCCCACGTAGCGCAGATGATCGCACCGGTAACCGCGCTCCCGCAGCCGGTCGTAGATCGTGGGCCGGCCGCGCGGGTCGCTGCGGGTCACCATGGTATCCCGCGGCTTGTGATAGACAAGATACTCCTTTCTTCGGACAACCTTCATCCGCCTGCCGCCGCAGGTGACGGTGTCATGCGCCGGATCGACCCTGGTTCCCAGTTTTGTGACCCGGCAACCGTTGACGGAGATCTTGCCCGCGCCGATAAGACTGTCGCACGCCCTGCGCGATCCCAGTCCGCACTGCGCAAGGAACCGATTGAGCCTGACCTCGTCCCCGCCCTTCGCGTCGGCCGGCGGCCGGCGACCCGATTCCTCGTCCATGTTCATGTGTCCCTCCCGCTCTCCGCCTTCCCCTCGTCTGCCGGCAGCTCGACCATCTCAGACACACATGCAGCCTTCACCACTCTCCGTCGCATCAGGCTGCCGAGACGCCCAACTGAGAAACCGTCAAGGGTGTATCCACGGTAGTTGAAAATGACGTCGGGAACCACGACCACACAGTCGGTTGGAGTTCCGGCCCGGCGAACCGCCGCCGCAATGTCCGCGGCGCACAGCAATCCCGCCACGGTGACCGACGCACCGAACCGCCGGTTTACGACGGGAAGCAGCCTGACGGTGGCCGCTCCGAGAACCGCCTGCAACTGCTCGATGATCGGAGAGAGGACTTCGGAGGCGGCGACGGAAGTGACGATGACCCGACAGGGGCTGCCGGAGAAGGCGCCGCTCCGCACGCGGCGGAGTATCCGGGCTCTGCAGCCGTTCCACTCTTCGCGCAGTCGTCGAACCAGCCCCACGCCGTTTTCGATCTGCGGGTAGTCTTCGTAGTAGTCCGGCGGCGGGACGGGCAGGCGGGCACGAAGGAAGAGTTCATCGGAAGCAAACACCCGCCGAACACCGCCGCGGGCCTTGTCCCGTTCTCCGACGGAGTCGACAAGCAGGCAGGTCCTGCGCGCCCGTTCGATGCCGACCGGATGAAGCCCGCCGGTATGGTACTTCGTCAAGCCCACCGGGACTATCGCCACCGAACGAAGCCGGTCTCCGAGGGAGAGCAGATCCTCTATCGTCGAACAAAGCTCCGCTTCACCATCGTTGTACCCGGGACACAGAACGATCTGCGTGTGGAGACTGATCCCGTTTCCGGCAAGGAATCCCAGCAGTTTCATAATCGCCGGCGCCCGAGAGTTGCGCAGCATGCGGCGTCGCACGGTGTCGTTGGTTGTATGAACCGAAATGTACAGCGGCGACCGTCCCTGTCGCACGATTCTGTCGAGTTCATCGCGGCGCGCGGAGGCGAGTGTCACGTAATTGCCGTAGAGAAAAGACAACGCCGTGTCTTCATCCTTCACATACAAGGACTTTCGCATTCCGCGAGGAAGCTGATCGACGAAACAAAAGACACAACGGTTCGGACAGCGTCGTATTGCCGTCGGCGCCGGGTGGATTCCACTCGGCCTCCCGGGGATTCGCCGCAGGATGTTCTTTCGTATGTGCCCCTTGCGCACAAACGTAACCTCAGGACATGCACGAGAGAGCAGGAACATCAGATCCACTTCGTCGCTCACCGCTTCTCCGTCAATCTCAACAATACGGTCCCCGCGCCGAATCCCCGCTTTCCATGCGCAGGAATCGGGCTCGACGCACCGTACGGGCAGGCCCGTGCCGGCGGGATGGAGGGCCTGCCGTGCATTCGGCAGCCCCCGATTTCCCCGTATCGACTTCCCGTCCATCGGTCCTCCCCGTGCCGCAATGATCCGTTGATTGTGCTTGTACAAGAACAGTATAATTAAAATACTCTGAAATCGCCGCGAGGCCGTGAGCGGGCCGGCAGCCTCGGCCGCCGGAGCTTCACGGGGAGAGTGTGGACCTGATCAAAGGAGGATACACCGTGAGTGCCGGACCCATACGTTTCACAGGTGCACTGGTGTTGGTTGGAATGCTGTCATGCACGATCCAGGATGATCTCGGTTCGCCGGTAAGACCGTCCGGCGGCGACACAACGTCGACAACAATCCCCGTCGGTCCCGACCAGGAAGAAATCACGCCGTCACTGGTGGCCTCACCCGACAGCGCATACGTCCGCGTCGGCGACACCCTGCGCATCACCCTCCGCGCTTTCGCCGACAGTCAGGTCACGGCAATATCCCCCCCCTATCCCAACGCGCGCATCACCGTGACGCCGTCAACCACCGGCGATACCGACACGCTGGTCACCGACGCCAACGGCAGGGCCCAGTACCTGTTTACGTCCGACGAAGCGGTCGACAATGTCCAGGTGACGTTCGAGTGTCGGGGAGTCAGGCAACGTGTCAGGTTCGACGTAACCGATACGCCGTTTCAGATACAGAAGATGATCCGGGCCTCCGCCGATGCCTCCAGTATCAAGGCCGACGGGCGAAGTACCACAACTATCAATGTAAAGGTGATCAACGAAGATCACAACCCGGTGGTCGGCCAGGCCATTCAGTTTGTCTCCACCGCGGGGACCATCGCCGGCAAGAATCCGCCGTCAAAGGACAAGACCGGTCAGAGCGTAACCGACAACTCGGGTATCGCCCGGGCCACGCTGACCAGCACCGAGATTAACGATACCGCTTTCATCACGGTGTTCATGGTGAGTGATATGTCGATGAGCGACGAAACCCGGGTCGCGTTTCAGGGGGTAACCATCACCCTCGACGTCGACTCTTCGAACCTGAAGCTGGGGGGGCGGGCAAACCTGACCGCCCATCTCATCAACGGCGCGGGCGAACCTATCGGCAACACGCCCATCTATATGAGCCTCGGAGGCGGAGACAACTCCAATCTGTCGTTTGTGTCGGGCTCGGTCGATACGGTGACCAGTTTCGACGAAGGTATTGCGCGGGCAACGATTGTGGGTAATACCGCGGGGACCGACTCGGTCATCGTTCACGCCGTCGGCGTGAGGCAGGCAACGAAAATTAACGTGACCGACCTGCTGCTGAACATCGCGCTCGATGCGACCAGTATGCAGGCCAGGGAAGGGCTGTTCGATACGTTGCGGGTGGAGTTTACGCGCAGCAACGGCAATCCGCTCTCCAACAAGGCGATCCGTGTGATTCGCCACTATCAGAATCGCGAGGGCTCCCCCGTTGCCGACACGCTTGAGCAACGAACGGGTTCGGAGGGCAGGACAAAGTTCGCCGTCGCCGCGGCCGGCTGGGAGACAATCATGCGGCTGGAGGTCGTCGCCTTCAACCGCTCCAACGATATCGCCACCGCCGAGACATCCGTGAAATTCATCGCCACACGCAAAATGACCATCAATGCCACACCGATTATTGTTCCGGCCGACGGTTCATCGCACTCCACAATTACGGTACAGATCAAGAACGAAGACAACAACCCGATCTCGGGAGACAAACTCCTGTTCCGCTCCACCGCCGGTCTGGTAACCGCATCTTCGACCACCGACGCAAAGGGAAAGGCAACCGCCACGCTAACCAGCGACCGGCGTAATACCATCGCGACCGTAACGGCGCTGCTTGCCAGCAATCCCGACAGCAATCTCTCAATCGACGTCGAGTTCAACGGCGTCGAACTGAAGGCAAGCGCCAGCCCCCCCAGCATCAACTCCAGCGGCAATGACACCAGCACGGTGCTGGTGACGCTGGTTGATGCGATGAAAAACGCGATCGTGGGAGAAGACATTCATTTCCGAAAGCAGCAGGAAGAAACCAGTATCATGGTGATTGATTCAGTCACCGACAATCGCGGCGAAGCACGAATCAAGGTAGTGGGCACGGGCACAGGCAGGGATACGATCAGCATTGAAGCGGCCGGGGCAGGCGCGAAAACCGTCATCAACTACTCATCCAACCACCTCACGGTCGATACGGTGCGGAACGCGGGAAACGACTATATCGCCGATGGAGAGAGTACGACACGCATGCGGGTGAGGTATACCAGGGGGGACAAAACGACGGCTATCTCCGGAGCCACCATCGATGTAAGTGTGACGGTCGGTGAGGTGGATTCGGTCGTATTCGCGAAAACGTATACGACCAACAACAGCGGCGTGGTCAACTTCGACATAAAGAATCCCCAGTTTGCCAGTACGGCAACGGTGTTCGTGACGGCAAAAAGCAAGGATGAAATCACTACGGCATCAAATGAGGTGTATTTCCGGGCCTCGAAAATACACCGGATCAAGCTGGTGGGCACGCCCGAGGTGATCAGTATCAACGGAGACCGTGCACGCATCACCGCAACGGCCTTCGACACCATGGGTAACCGGGTGAAGGATGCGGAAATAGGTTTCAATATCGTGAGCGGACCCGGCGGCGGGGAATTCCTCGATCCGCCCAAGGCCACGTCGCGCATTGACGGAACGGGCGAAACGTACCTCGTGTCGGGAACCATCCCCAGTACGTTTCGGCAGGTGGGGATCGTGGCCGGAGATTTCGAAGGGATGAAATCCGACACGGTGAAGTTCACGATTGCCGGCCCGCCCTACGCCATCACCATACGCCGCGATATCGGCGAGGGAACCGACAACGGCGACGGGACCTATTCCATGGGGTGTGTGGCGCTGGTGACCGATGTCAACGGCAACCCGGTGGCCGACGGTACGGAGGTTACGTTCAGTCTCAAAATTACCGGCTACAATATCTTCAAGCCTGCCGTGGAATTCAACCACTATTACGACGAAGAGCATTACTACTGGCACTACTCCTACGTGGTAGATACGGTTCCGGAGCTTCTCGTGTTCGAGGATCTCAACGACAACTTCCGACTCGACCCGGGTGAAGACCGTAACCGCGACAACGTAGCAAGCCGCGGAGAAGACCTCAACGGCAACGGAATTGCCGAATTCGGCCCCGCCTTCCTCGACATCAACCTCAACGGCCGCCGCGACCGTTATCCGGAGCCGCATCGCCCCTACTTGCGGTATCACGACGCTGACGGAAACCCCGTCTACGATACCATATTTGTTGATTACAACGGCAACAATTTCCGCGATTTCATCGAACCGCTCGACGACCAGGCCTACCTGGCGGCCTACGAAAGGATCCGGCTCGGGGAAGGCACCTCCGCCGACTCCACGACAATCGACCAGATGGACACGGAGTATTGGGCGGCACGGGACGCGGTCGAAGGAGGCAAGGGCTTTGATATTGACTGGAATCAGAACGGTGCGCTCGATCCTATCACGACGGCGTATCTGGAGCGAACGGTGCTTACCAGCGCAGGGAAAGCGCCGAATATGATTACGTACGGTCAGTCCGACGCGCTCCGGGTGCGGGTGATGATCAATGCCGAGAGTCAGGGGATCACTACCGACAGTCCCCAGGAGTTCGTGTTGCCGATTCTGACCAAGGATCTGGGCAACTGGTGTACGCGTTGCGAGTGATGACCGATGTACCATCGCTGAGCAGCCGTCAAGGAAGCGAGTGAAGATCGGCGGATCGAGGGCGGATTGCGATCGCCCCGACGGTTGTTCACTCTCCTCTCTGAGGAGATAGTGGACGGAGACGGGAAACCGGATCTGAATCGAGCGGAACACCACATGCCGGCGGTAGAGCGCTGAAAAACGGCGGGAGCGCAAATACGTCTTTACAGGACCAGTGCAGGAGTATCAAATCATGAAGCGGAATCAGAGCCGGGTGAATGTGAGCAGGGTTGTTGTGGCCGCGCTGAGCACGGTGTCGATCTCCATGGCCTCGAATCTGGCCAATCCCGCCGCCGCCCTCCCTGCCGCACGACTGGCCGTGGGTGCATCGTACCACCTCGACGGCATCACGATCACCGCCGATTCGGTATCCGCCCTGATGAATCGCATCGAGGTGCGGGCCTGCTACAGCCCGACACGCCTGTTCAATCTGGGTGTGGATGTCGGGGCGGTAAAAATGGACGTCGATTCCTGCACCACCGCCCGGGATACGTTCGGAGTATTCAGCGGCAGTTTCGGGTTTGCGGGAGGCGGGCATGTCAAACTCGCAACTCCCCGCTTTCTTAAGGACAGATTGGCACTGGTGGCAGTGGGCAAGGCAATGTATTTCAACTCCGAAAACGAAGAGGACGCAGCCTACGGGGGTATCGACCTTGCGGGGGCGGGAGGACTGCAGTTCCATATCAAGAGACTGGGCTATCTCACGGCCGGCGCCAGGGTCTACCTCATTCGAGGCAAAAACAAGGACTATACCGGCAATGAAGGCGAGTACGCGAACTCCAACAATGTCCGGGGATGGGTTGCACTGGATGTCTTCCCGCGTCTGGAAACAGCCGGAGAAAACAAACCCTATCTCTCCGTCGAGATTTCCGTCTCACCCGACGTGCAGATTGACGAGCGAGTGCCTATCAGGGAACTCGGCATCTCGGTGTGCATCGGTTCGGTGACGGGACGGCTGTATGGAGAAGCCACCGGGATTGAATGGGAACCCTGAGCAGAGCAGGCCCGAAAAACCGTTCGAAGCCCTCTCATCAGGCCTGCCCACCCCGAGACGAGCGCGTCTTTCCCGTTCAGGGATCACGAACACTCATCCCCGTGGAACCCACGCATTCCATTCCCGGTGTAAGTTTGTTGGATATGAAGCACTGGAAGGCGCCTGAACAGGGAAGAACCCGGGGTCCGGGGCTCAGAAAGCCTGTCTCAGGGGAAAAACCGCCGCAATCCAACGGCGCAACTACATGAAGAGGTCTTTAATCTTGGACCAACTCGAACTCTTGGTGGGAACCTGGAGGGGTTCGTCCCGGGAAGACTTCTTTTCGGGATCGGTCTTGTTCGATTCCACCTGTTTTGTATCGGGTGTAGTGCCTTCCTTGTCCTTCCCCGGATCATCCTGTTGCTGCGCGGCTACGCTTCCCGCTATCACCAGCACAGCAAAAACCACGCGACAAAACGTTGTGCCCATCTTCCGCCACTTTTGAGATACTACAGCCATACTTGATAATATAACAAAAAAACTGCCGGAATGCCGGAAAAATCCTCGGACAAGCTCATTTTTTTTCGGCATCGGGCGCCACAGAGGCAGCAGGCACCTCCCTGTCTGAAGCGTTTCCATCGAGTACCGCAGTCTTTATGTCATTATAATTCAGTGGCTTACGCACAACCCCGTGAATGCCGTCACGCCTGAGCAGGGCCTGTTCGAGTTCTCCCTTCCATCCCGTCACTACGTAGCAGACAGTCCCGGGCGCATGCTCCCGAATCCATCGCGCAAGCCCCCGTCCCCCTTCCGGCCGAATGCAGAGTTCGCAGAATACTACGTGGTATACCCGCCTGCGCAACGTCTCGACAGCCCGCTCAACACTCTGACAAAAAGTAGCATGGCAGTCGAGCTTCTTCAGAAATCTCTCGAACAAAAGTCTGGTGTGTGCGTTGTCTTCCACGACGAGCACATTGATGGGAACCGGTGCTTTCTCCACGTCGTCGATTCCTTTCCGTTCCCTGTGTTCGCAGGTTGCTGGTCCGTCCCGTTGTCAGAACATCAGTCATTCCGTAACCCCTCATTGTACCACACCCGGCCGCTCAAACGCAAGTCCGCCGTCGGACCGTCTCGTGCAACCCTCAGATCTCCCTGACCATCAGAGGCCGGCTGTCGGGCTTTCT
>CAZNDN010000094.1:0-16247 GCA_964571815.1 uncultured Fibrobacterota bacterium
CAGCTCTTCACCCCCGGCGCCGGGAATGCTCTCCACGCACACCACCCGGCCGTCGGTTTCCAGGAGGGTGCGGAGGAAAGGGTTTTGGGCGGATGCCCGGGCGAGGCAGCAGAGTACCAGGAATAGTCAAAGGAATGAAAGCGTGGGTTTTTGCATAGGGGTACTCCTTTAGTTGTTGATTATGGAATTATAAACCGTCGAACAATCGATGTAGCACCAACCGTTACCTCCGCGATATAGATGCCTCGGATATAACCATCGAGCGGAAAAGTCAATCGGTCACTGCCGTGCACGGATGTGTGTGCTACCGTCCTGCCACGGCAGTCCATGATACGTACCCTCACCGTGTGGCATCCCTGCAGGTTGTCCAGCATAAGCCGGTGCTCACCGACACGCAAATGTGGTACACGTATTCCGGGAGAGCGGGTATCGGACAATGGGGCAGGTGCTGCGGAAGTCTGCATGCAGTTGCCGTCCGGGCACCACCGGTAGATCGCATTCTTTGCCCACTTGTTTTCCTCGACAATGACCAGATATTCGCCGTTGTCCCGTTGACAGGCATGAAGGCTGTGGGACATGTCTTGTGCACCGCTTATGGTTGGCCTGCTCGATACCGGCAAAGGACCACCAATGGTTTCGTCCGGGAGCATATAGCCGACTTTTTCTCCGGTCTTCGCGCTGTATACCGTTACTTCTCCTCTCGATTCCAGGACCGAGGTTCCCGACGGGCCGTACGACACCCAGCAGACAAAAAGGTAATCACCGGCGAAATCAAAACTGCGGGGTGAGAGCTGGTTTTCGAAACTGGACGACGAAGGATTATACTCCCATACCTTTTCCCATTGTGAAGTTGTATTCCCTTTCGACCATTCGTTGTACCGGGCATATACCAGGCCGCAGCCCTTGTTCGACGCGTATTTCAGCGCACTTTTCGGGTGTGTTGGTGAGTAGCCGGAGAGGATCATGATATCACGCTCATTGTCGTAATGTGCCCGCATGACATGATTAAGAGGAGCGGGCACATCATATTCATCGCGCGAGGCAACGGTGTAGATCGGGTTCCCGTAGGAATCGAGTCCCTCGCAGGCATACCGGTTCAGGGCCGACCCGAAAGCATTCCACACCCCGGCCTCATCATCGGCCAACCAGCAGAAGCGCTTAATACCGGAGACCGATTCAAACTCTTCGGATTCGAAGTCCCCGTTACCGTTTTCGTCGCGCCAGATCCAATCTCCCTGCGGTGCCGAGGGGAAATGCTGCCGGCTTGTTCCAAAGGCAGCGCCCGGTACGGCCAGTTCGTCTTCGAACCGGTAGACGAGACAATTCGCTGCACGCATCCCGGTCATGAAGAGAAACCGCTTGCCCTGGATCCTGCGAATCCGGACACTGTGACCCAGATTGGTCAACGGTCGTGTGTCGTTGGGGTATTTCTGCAAATCAATCGTGTGGGATTTCAAACTCCAGTGGGAGCCGTCCGGAGGGCTGTCATAGTCGAATGTATAGGTACTATATCTGCTGTAGATATCACCGGTGAGAGGATCATAGTCCGCAACAGAACAGAATTCCCGCCCGTGGAGTTCCCAGGCAAGAGTTGAACCGTCAGGAGTATACGAACGTATGGTGGGGAAGTCCGCTTCTACGGTAAGAGCAACATACACATTGCCGTCTGAATCAGTGCCGCAGGCTTCCAATCCCCACAGTTTTTCCCGCGTAACCTCTCCGGCAGTTGCTCCCGATGAAATACCCCCTTCATGCCCGAGGGTGGATTTCAATACCGGATCGTCGGCCGAAATGTCGTAGAACTTGACCTGTTGATCCGGACCGTTATCCGCGATTATGAGTACGTGGTCATTGCTTTTGTCTATCGAAACATCGGTGGGATACCAATCCTGCTCCGCAATGGTTTTCAAATGGTCCCCTTCCCGGGTGTAGTGCCGTACTTCTTCGTTCCTGCAGATTATCCAGAGATGTCCATCGGTATCGATGCTCATCTGCCCGGGGTCGGGTACGGAAAAGTTATTCACGAGAGATGCTGTTTCGTTATGAACAATATGAACCATGCCTTCGTAGCTGATTGCGAGTATGGTGTCCCCGGCCGCCAAGCCTTCCGCGAGCCCTCCCAAGCTGTATTCGAATTCGGTACGGGTGTTATCGATATGCCAGCATTTGACAATGCTTTTTCCGCGTCCCGCGACGGCGTACACCTTCTCTTCGGCGGGATGAAGAGCAATGACTTTGCTGGAAATGCATTTCTCGCCGTTACAGTCCTTTCCCCCTATAACGCCGAGTAACGTTCCGTTGAGATTGCCGTTGCCGTTATCCCAGACGGCGCCGTCTTTATAGATACTGCACCGCCGTTTGCCTTCTTCCCCCAAAGCGGTTGTAATAACTTTTCCGTCGGATGTAACAACCATATCGGTCAGGCTGTGCTGCACCCATTTCCCGTCGGTATACCCTCCCGGAAAAGAGTTTCCCACCCACGAGCAGGAATAGTCTGTGAGCTGCTGAGCGCTCGACATGGTTGACATCATACAAACAAGGAAGGTGATTCCCCGATGGGTGAGGTTCATGCGATCTCCTTTGCAGTTGTCACTTCAGAATAACCCGCTGTATTGCATTGTTCGAACCGGCGTACACCGACACCAGATATACACCCCTTCCAACTGTTTGAAGGGGTACACGGAACCGTTTGTCGGAACCGGTAATACGTTCGATAGTTCTTCCCCGGCAGTCAATGATACGCGTTTCCACCGATCGGCCGAAGGGATTACGCACGATAAGCATCCCGGCAGCGACCTGCACGGTCATACCCGGTCTTTTTCCCATCGTACCAAAACCCGGAGCGCCGTAGGTTGCGGTTTCAACATCCACCCGGAACAGCCGAGCATCACCCTGGTCCCAGTCGAGGTGCAGGGTGAGCCACTCATCACTCACCGTCATTGCCGGTTTGTCGAGACGGTGCGGATCGGCCGCCACTCCGCAGAGGTCGTATACGGCGCTCGATGTTTGCACACCGGGAATACTGAGCTTGACTGTGCCCGAGCGCGCAACATCGATATGGTTGCTTTCCATGGGATTTTCCACATACACAAACACGCCGCGGGTGCTCTCCCACGCGGTTGCGGCAAAGCCGCCGGTAGTCTGGATGGGCCACCCTCCCGGGTATGCGGCACGAACCCTGGTAGCAAAATCCTTCATCACGGCGCTGGTGGATTTCTGGTCGTCGCTTTTCGGGTCAAACGGAACACGGACTTTTGTGCCGGCAACTTCGGCAATGCAATACCATCCGTCCCCACCGTCTTTACGCGGCGCATAGATGCGAGGGGTATCGGCGGGGATGTCTTTTTCAGTGTCGGGATTGGCATAGGTCACGATACCCAGGTGGTCGAACATCGACGAAAAGTAATTTGCCGGATTCCCGCTACGGTAAAACTCCCTACGGTAAAACTCCCGGTTGTGGGCGCGATCCGCATCGTTGTTACTGTCGTGGATAAGCACACCGCCGATGGGCCTGAGGCGGTCGGGTATTTCCATAAGTTGCATGCCCTGAATCATCTCGGTATTCCAGAGCGGATTATCGGATGGGCAATAGCCTTTGATACCGAAACACGAACCGAGTTCATATCCCTGAAGCCGGCCGCCTTCTCTGTAAAACATGGGAAGACGCATGAACATGGTCATGCGCCGGTGCGACGAACCGTCGTCTATCCAGCGGGAGTAGCGCTGAAAGCGCGAACCGTTATTGTCGAATATTGTCGTACCGGGGATGGCGGAGCCATAGTACTGTGATCCCTGCTCATCGATACACTGCCTGAAGTCAAGCGTTGCCATGTAGGTGGTTGGAAACAAGGATGCCCACGCCGCGGCACTCATGCCGAAGCTGCGATACGCGCGGTTGTGGTCATAGAAGTCATCCTTTGCCTCCAGCCATCCCACGTGCGTGTAGTCTCCGGCAATTTTTATCATGGTCTGGAATGTTTCTACCCAGGGCTTGCGGATTGTCCGGAAATCGTCTTTGAGTTGCGAGAATCCCGCTTTGTTGATGCTGCCGACGGCATTGAAACCGGTTCCCCGGTACTCGGGGACATCGCCGTAAAGTTCTCTGTTTGCATCACGCGGAGCCAATTGCCATGCCGTGTGACTTGAGAGGTTGAGGGAATTGTTCATGAATCCCGTAACATAGTCATTGACCGGATTCGCGGCATAATCTTTGTAGGCGTCACGACGGAATGAATAAAAGGAGTTGCCGTCCGATGCCCACGAATTGTCAATTCCCTTGTGAGAGCAATACCGGTGATAAAGAGGGATGGCGCCGACTTCCTCCATAAAGGTATTGTGCAAACTTCGTCGCATCCACATCGAACCTTCGGCCCACCCGTCACTTGCGGTGATAATCAAGCGTCGTGCCGCGTCAATGCCGTCCCTGCGGATTCGGCCCAGAATACGCATCTCACTCAACTTGACAAGTCCGTAGTATTGCCGTTGCCAGAACAGCAGTCCGTTGGGATAGGCCGTGCCCGGTCGCTTCAGGTCGGAGTAGCACAGGCCGGCATTGTCGAGGTTGTCCATGCTGTTTGACGAAAACGGTCCCCACTGAAACTCGCCGTACCAGCGGCCCACACCTTCGCCAAAATACTGCCAGAGATAGTTCCACTCCATTGACGGGTCGGTGTAGTAGTCGTTGCTGGTCGGTTTGTAGTCCTTGAACTCGCCACCGGCAAGACGGGGCTGGTAGATGTCATTGAGTCCTGCGCAGTCGAGGTAGTGCCATGGGCGGTTTCGAACCGGAAACGCGTGGTCTTCAAGCGGCTCGCCCGGTTTTAGAAGATTTCCCGAATTAAACGTCATCATGGCATACGGATGTCCGGCGTTGCACCACTCCTGGAAAAGAGCCCGGTTTCTATACCAGACCGGGTCATCCTTGTGTTTCACGTCGCCGAATGCGCGCGCGAGGATGAAGCCGCGGGAGGCGAGGGGCTGTCCGTCACTGTATGCAGTGACGCGATAGACCTCGAGCAGGGGATCGGTGTCGGGCCGGTTTTCTGTTTCTATAGTCCAGGTAGTGTTGTCTCCCTTGGCAACCGGGAGGGATTCACCCGGAGAACCTGTATGGAAACAAGTAACACTGTCGACCGGAGCGCTCGTTCCGGTGATATGCACGGTAATTCGTTCTCCGGGCCAGAAGATAAGTCCGGAAGTCTTGTCGAGTTTCTTTTCCGGGTCGCCGTGATAATGGTGGGGGAACGACACCAGAGGCCATTCGTGTACCGGCCCCCACTGTTCCATGGCCGTGCTGTTTTCGTAGCGGTCGGGATAAAAATAGGTGAATTCGATATTGGCGGCGGTGGCACAGAATGCGCACCCGGCCAGAAGAAGGAGCAGTCGGTTTGGTGTGTGTGTCATGGTTGTACTCCTGTGTCGAAATGTCAACAGAGCCGCGGAGGTCGGAAGTCGGAAGGTCAGCTCGCCGCTCAAAACGCAGAGAAGGCTTGAGCTGCAATGGGAAAACAATGAATAATTCTTCCTCCGAACTCTGACATCCGACCTCTGACTTCTGATCCTGCGTTTCAATATTCCCCCACCTCATTGACAAATGCATCTACAACCTTCGCTCCCGCCTCATTCGGCAGCTCAGGCAGACTTTCCATGAACAGTACCGTACCCACGGTCTCCACATTGAAGCCCGATATCCGGCCCGACTGAAAATTGGGGGATTCACCCAGTGTGCCGAGCAGATTTGTTTTGGCGGTCGAGGCATCGGCGGCCGATGAAAATCGGCATACCGCCACTTCAAACTGGGTTGCGCGCCGATGCGGGCTGGTCCAGAAATTGGTTATGCCGAAATCGGGCAGGTACTTGACACGGTACATAATATCAGGCGCAACACCCGCGGCATCCAGAAAACCATCGTACAGAAACGCATCGCTCAAGAGCCACCCGATGCAGCGGTATCCCTCGATGTCATCCGGTGGCGTAAAGGGCAGGCTTGCGGCATACCTGCTCTGGGGAAGCGTAAACAGTGGCGGACCGCTTGCCGCCTGGGCGCCGTCGGCAAGCACAACACCGCCCAGCAATCCCTCCTGTGCAAATGCACGTGCCGCTTCAATCACGCCGGCATCGCCGGACCCCGTAATCCTGCAAATGAGACGAAGCGGAAAATCGGTGGGATAGGTGGGTCCCTTCACGCCCCTGACCGCCAGTCCCTTTTTTCCCTCGGCAATCACCGAGTCAACCCTGGTTCGTACCATCCATTCCATGAAAAGCGGGCTGCGGTCCACCTCGATATAGCCGATTCGCTCTTCGGTAGCGGGCCATTCGCCGTATCCCGCGAACATGAATCCTTCAGTGGGCTGATACGGGATACCGATGCGCTCGGGTGCGAGGCGGTAGTCATACTCGCCAAAGTACCAGCTTCTGTCCATCCACCAGGTGGGAAGCCAATGCCTGCCCTGCAGGACGACATTGTCGCGCAGAGTGCCCACCGCAATCACGTGCGTTTGCCCCGTAACCGGAAAGGTATCGGCGTCAAACTCAGCCGCGGGGCGCATGTTGTTCCACGACGATTGTGCCGGGAGTGTGCGGATTGCATCGCGAATGATATTTGCCGCGGTGAGACTCGCGGGACTGGTGCCGTAGGCAATGGTTATGCCGCCGTCGGTTTCTGCGAGGGTGCGAAGGAAATGGTTTTGGGCGTGGACTGGCGCAAGGCAGCATAGTAACAGCAAAGGTTGGAGGAATGAGAGGTTGGGTTTTTGCATAAGTTGACTCCTTGGAAAAATCGAATCCATCATTCCAATCCCGTCACTTGTGCTTCCGTCTTCCGCCCGTCCATTATGATAATAACGGAACAACCAGTGATTCGTGCAGTACGGTCTGATGAGCGCAATTCCGGGTTTGCCGAGTATGCACCGATCCTGCTACCGTCAAGAGAAAAGACCGTTGCCGGCGAGGTGAAATCCGAAGGTACCCGAGTGAAGCTCACTCGTCTTGTTCCCTCTTTCGCGTTTGTGCTGCCTTCATCAAACACAAAATGATCGACATCGAGCAGAAGCCCGCTTTCACCGCTGAATTTCAGGTACAGGTCATGCACCCCGCCCGATACTTCACAGGTCGCGCTTTTCGTGACGAATTCATTCCACCCGCCGGTCCCCGATACCGTGCATGAGCCGATCATTGTACCGTCGACTGAATCCAGCAACAGCTCAATCGTGCCGCCCGACGTGTTACTCGAAACGCGGGCAGTGAAACTCGAAGCTCCGCCGGCGAAGTCGACGTTTCTGTACCGTGCCCATGTACCATCCTCGATCGAGCCGATTTTCCGGACGCCGGCACGATCGTAAATGCCCAGCCCGCTGTGATCGTCGTAATCCTCTGCTTCGATACGCGCAAAGGCGTCGAGGGTGTCTTCCGGCCGGGGGTTTGAACCGCTGTATCTTTCATTCTCATATACCCAGGGTCTGGAGCCTTTGGCATAATTTTCATGTCCGGCGATATCAAGGTCGCCGTCTCCGTCAAAATCGATGATAGTCGCGCTGTAGAGACCCTTGTTGGAACTGACGGTGACCGGACTGCCGAAATCCCCGCTTCCGTCGTTGTACCATACCTTGATGTAGAACGGCGACACGAAACAATGTCCGATAATGATATCCAGGTCCCCGTCGTCATCAAGATCGCGCAGCTTCACCTGTCCGATATCGTTGAGGTTGCTTTTCACGGTAGTCCGGGACCAGTTCGTGTTGTCCGGAGTACCGCCCGGGTTGCGGTACCAGGCAAGAATATGGTCGGCGCCGCCACGGTAGTGTTCGGCCGGTGCCAGTACCAGATCCAGATCGCCGTCGCCGTCAATATCGCCCAAATCGTCCTTGGTGTTCTGATTGGTATTCTTGTACCCGGCATCGATTTTGAGCTTGCTGTACGAACCGGTTCGCGGACTGGACGGGGCCATGAGCCAGTAGCCGGTAAACTCGATATCCGGTGTTCCGTCGCCGTTGATGTCGCCGACGGCGAGCCCTTCGGATTGGTCGATTCCGGTATTGATTGACTTTCCGGTCCAGGAACCCATGTTGTTCTGAAAGAAGATGTGGATGGTATTCGGCACCAGACTGCGGCACACAATATCCGGTTTTCCATCCTGATCCATGTCGTCTACGGCCATGTCGTTTACGTGGTGCCATGGCTGCGTACTGGAAGTCACCCGCTTGTATTTCCACGATCCCGTTACCGCGGACGGCCCCGGATTTTCATAGACGTAGAGATCGCAGGCTTTGGTGGACCCGGAGTGATTGTCGGAACTGAGCGCGAGGTCAAGATCGCCGTCCTTATCAAAATCGTGCAGTTTGCAGGAACCGAGAAATGAGCGAAGCTGGTTGTCGTTGCCGAAATCATGCTTCTTCCAGGTCCCCTGGATGGTGGACGGCGCTTCGAACCATGCAAAAATGCTGCTGTTGGCATGTTTACCGCCACACAGCGCCACCACGTCGGCATGTCCGTCACCGTTTACATCCCCGGCATCCATCACCTGGACGCCGTTGGCTTTTCCTTCGGAAACGTCTTTACCCGGGCGGAATGACACGTCCGCCGTTGCTGCATGCTGCAATACAAGAAGAAGCGCGGGTATCGACAGAATGGATCGTGTGGGTAGACTCCCGAGAGACTCGTTGTTGTTTTTTCGACTCCTGCGCGAAGCGTAGATCGATCGGAGAGAGCTGAGTTTTGCGAGCACAGTTCTTTCCTTTTGCACAAGGCAATGCCTCGTATCGTATGAAATCAAAGCTAACGCAACAGTGATATCTTTCTCGTCACCACCGCATTCCCGGCCTTCAGACGGATCACATACGTCCCCGCATGAAGGTTCGCCCCGTCGTCTCGCCCGATGCGGAGCGAGTGGGTGCCCGCCTGCCGCTCGCCGTCCACGAGTCGCGTGACTCTTCGTCCCGCAAGCGAATAGGCATCAAGCAATACCCGGCTGTGCGGAGGGACGGTATAGGTGAGTGTGCGGTTGGTTACTATGATCCGCGGCGTTTGACGCGGTGTCAGGCTCCCGCGGGGCCGGCCGTCGACCTCGACCGCCAAATCCGTTTGTGCCACGATTTTCCCGTTCTCCACCGTAATGACCGTCGAGAAACGCCGGATATTGTCAAGCCCGTGGATGCGAAATACCGGATTGCTGTTACATCCCGCCGTCGGCATCAGCAGCACGTCTCCCTTCTTCAGGCCCGGCGTGGTGTTGTCGGGCACTTCGTAGACACTGCCGCCGAACTGCTCGCCGCAGAGAACCCAGGTAAGCGGATGAACGCCGGAGCTGTGGGGATGGTGGTGGCGAAGCGGATTGTTGGTAATGTACAGACCGCTCGTATCATACACGTGGATATGCGGACGCACTTCGGAAAAGAACAGTGCCCCACCGGCGACGCCCATGCCCCTGGATATCCGGGTGATTTCGCCGGCACCCGGGTTGGTGCTGTTGGCATGACGCACGTCCATGTGCCAGCGCAGCTTACCGGTCGTCGTGTCCCAGGCGGCCAGCTTGTGACCGCCGTACGGTTCGGCTTGACCGGTGCCGTAATACTCCAGGATAACACCGTGCTTGTCTTCTATATTGCCATGTTGCCGTTTCTCGGTATTATAACCGACATAGACGGTCCCCTCTTTGTCGCAGAAAAAGGCGGTTGCCATCCATCCGCGCATGCCGGGAGGGTCCTGGAGCTTGTATTCGCGTCGCTCCCATTCATAGATCGGAACATCCACGCCGCCTATCGTCTCCCACCGCGGACGCATGAATTTCGGGGCACTGCCCGCCGGTCCCTGAAATTGGCAGCCGAGTTTCGGACAGTAGCCGTCAAACCAGGGGTGCTCTTCGTTCCAGGTCTCATGGTAGGGCGCCCCAGTAAAGGGCCAGCAGTGAATAACGGTCCCGTCCTCCAGTACCGTACCACTTTTTCCGTGGCCGGACTGGACGGCGATTCTGTAAGAGCTGAGAGTAATTTCATCGCCCGACCACTGATGGTCCATGTTTTTATCGTGCCAATTGAAACCCCACTGAAACCCGTCAATGTCCCATTGTGCCGCTTCGGGGTCCTGTTGGAGGACCTGACGAATTTCCCTGTCGTGGATGTAATTACCGGCCGAAGACACCGGGTATACCTCGTGGGTCCGCGGATCGATGATTGTTGCCGCCGGCGTCTGACGGGTGATGATGTACACCTTGCCGTTTCGTCTGATTGCCTTGAAATTCGTCCGGCTGCGATTTGTTTCCAGCGGATTAACCGCATGATATACCGCCTCGACCGTGTGCCGGCGGTCTTTCCAGTCGACGTTCAGTTTGTACATCTTGCCGCCATTGCCCACGCCGAAGTACACTTCGGAGGGATCGTCGGCCATGGGTACCGTATGCGCCCAGTAGTTTCCGTAGTCGAGAAACTCCCTGATCATGTCGCCGTCTTTGGAGAAATGCACGAGCCGCCAGGGAGGCATCATGTCGCACACCCAGAACGAGCCGTCATAATCGACCGCGATATCACCGACATGGCCGAAACCCGCCGAACCGTCGTACGGTCCCCACGGTTCGCGGCCGCCGGCAACGCCGTAGGTTTGCAGCAGTTCACCCGCGGGAGAAAAGCGTTTGACCTGGGCATTCGAACCGAAGCGGAAACCGCGAAACTTCACCGGCATCGCCTCGCCGATGTATATCTCGCCGGTTTCGGGATGTACGTCGAGACGATAGGGTGACGACAGGGTCCCGTCGTCGGGGACCAGCACCGTGTACTGGTCGCTGTTCTTTGTATACTTGCGCAGGCTGTTGCCGCTGATCACCAGGCCGTTGCCGTCGTTGTCCACCGTCACACCGCACACATCGGTCACTTCGATCGGACTTCCCACGATATCACCGTTTTGCGGATCCAACCATACGATCCGCCCCTGTGGTTGTGAGCTGACGACCGTCGCGGAATCAATCCCCTTCAGCATCCAATGCCCCGGGCGCTCATGCAGTGCCTCCAGCACTTCATTGAACCGTATGCTTGCCAGCATCGTCCCGTTGTTGACCGCCATGTCGGCGGCATGAAAATTTTCCATCAAGCGGTTTACCCCGGAAATCCCCTCGGGCAAATAATCCTCCAGAACGCTTTTCCACACTGCATCATACTCATCCGAAGAAGAGTAATACGAGACAGTGGAAGGGTACTTCCGCTTGATCTCCGAAGCGCCTGCCGGCAACGTATGAATACGGTCTCCAAAATTGTATCCGTAGAATGTACCATCATCGACGTCCGAGACCATGAATCCGGCAAAATTATACGGATTATCCTTTTCCAGCAGCCGGGTGCCGTCACGTTTGATCTTTATCAGATGCGGTGCCGCACCCTCGTTGGGGATACAGGAAACAAAAACACCCTCCCGGTCAATAGCGATACCCGACTGCCCTGAATGCCCACCCGGCCACATGTGGTCACCGGCGGTACCGTCGTCCTGACCGATGCGCAGCATGAACTCGGCCTGAATGTCGCTGAAATGAATCCCCTTCACCGTGTATTTGCCGTCGGGGACGGTCAGGTTGACCGTGTCGGAGAGCCGGATTGGGTCGCGTTTGCAGTTCCAGAATTCCACATTCCGACCCATGCTGCGTTTCTGCGCAAACAGCAGTTTTTTCACGACGTACCCGGCGGTATCCGAGATGTGTATGGAGACGTTTCCGCTTGAAGGAAGGTCGTAGACTAGTGCGCCGGGATTAAAATCGGCAACTCCCTCGATATCCAGCGCCAGTACCGGAGCAAGAGCACTGCTGTCGTTGTCGGCGGAGGAGAACTTCGCCGTAGCATACCCACCGGACCCATTTCGCTTCTCAAGCCCCGGAATCCTGACCAGCAGGCCTTCGTTCTTCTCGGGAGTGGTGATCCACGAAAGGATAAAAGCGGGATCATTTATCGTGCACTCAACCCATGAACCTTCACGTGCCGCGCTGATTGTTCCGGTCGCCACCGGCTGAGCGCCATAGTCCACACCGGCCGTCCCGCAACCGGCCGATCCGGCCCATTGCTGATGCCGCAACTCTCCTTCACGGGGATCCCCGGGAGGATAGCCGGAATTATCATAGCACCTGTAGCTCCAACATGCCGCGCCCTTTTCCGGTGTACTACGGTCGGGAGAGGTCCCCGCCTTCCAGCTCGCGTTGTCGTCCGATACCCGGTAGACCTCGACGGTCTGCTCGCCCGCATCCATGGACATCCGGGAAAATGAAGCGCAATGGAGCTTCAACCGGGCCCCTTCAATAGTAGAGTGGGCCGTAAGCATGTCCTGAAGAACCGAGCAATCAAAGCGAATAAGTATCCGTGTCGCACCTCCACCCGTGCGCGGCTCGTATCCCGCCGAGATCGTTCCATACTGCCCCGCGCTGTTGTGCGGTTCCGACTCCCGGATAGAGCAATCGGTGGCGCCGTTGTAAGGAGAACCCAGAAGCGAATTGTTCTGCTGCAAAACAAAGCTGCCAACGTCCGCCCGGAGGCCGGCGAAGGTCAAGGCGGTCGTCAGTACCATAACCGGTACAGGGAAAAAACGTCCCGCAATGAACGATGGAAGAGGACAACGGTTACCATTAAGTACATCACACATTCGTTTCATACATGACTCCAGTAGTTGAATTTCCGGCCGTATATTTTCTTGTGTCAATTGCTTTCCATTATTGTCCGCTTCTTTGCGCCGTGTGCATACAGGACTATTACCGGCCCGACGCCGGTAGAAAGCCATGCTCGCCCGAAAGCCATGCTGCCTGTGTACTCAGACACCAGCCCTATTCTTCGCCCATTCACGGAATAGACCGTTGCCGGCGAGGTGAAATCCGAAGGTACCCGAGTGAAGCTCACTCGTCGTGTTCCCTCTTTCGCGTTTGTGCTGCCTTCATCAAACACAAAATGATCGACATCGAGCAGAAGCCCGCTTTCACCGCTGAATTTCAGGTACAGGTCATGCACCCCGCCCGATACTTCACAGGTCGCGCTTTTCGTGACGAATTCATTCCACCCGCCGGTCCCCGATACCGTGCATGAGCCGATCATTGTACCGTCGACTGAATCCAGCAACAGCTCAATCGTGCCGCCCGACGTGTTACTCGAAACGCGGGCAGTGAAACTCGAAGCTCCGCCGGCGAAGTCGACGTTTCTGTACCGTGCCCATGTACCATCCTCGATCGAGCCGATTTTCCGGACGCCGGCACGATCGTAAATGCCCAGCCCGCTGTGATCGTCGTAATCCTCTGCTTCGATACGCGCAAAGGCGTCGAGGGTGTCTTGGGGTTGTGGTTCCGCGGCAGATCGGGGCCCCGGCGCCAGGTATTGTCTTTCACGTTGTAGACATCGACCCGTTTGGTATAGGTTCCGTTGTTGAGCTTGCCGCCGCATACCCACACCTCGTTGCCGTACACGGACGAACCGCACGTAACATGGTGCCGCTGGAACGACATTTTTCCCACATGGGTCCATGAGTTGGCCCGGGGATTGTACTTTTCGATGTGAGCCGGTCCCGAAGTATGGTTGTGAATACCTCCGAGGATATATATCTCACCCTTGTAAACAAAATTGGCGTGTTCACCCCGTTTTCGGATTATGTCTTTTTGTGCCGCCCGGGGGGAGGCGGACAACGTGCCGGTGGGGAATGAAACGAGGAAGCCGTGCGAGATCATCACCGGAAGAAGGATGGTCCTGATTGCATTGGCTGGTGGTTGATGCCGGTAATTTATCATATTGCTTTCCATTTGAATGATGTCACGTGATTGCCGGGCTGCCAGTCTCGTTAACGCCACCTTACTGCAGGACAACCCTGCCGACCGCGGCAACGGCGTTGCCCCGTAGTTCGACGAAATACACCCCTCCCGGAATTCCCTTCAGAGGGATATTCCAATGTCCGGTGACATTCCCGGACCTGTGGTACCGTGTTCGGCCCCGGCTGTCGGTAAGAGTGATTGTCGCCCTCATACGGCTATTCCGGGGGAAGTGCACGACAAGTTGCTTGTCCTTTGTCCCGATTGTTGCGGGTGCATCGGCGAGAACCGGTGATTCGTTGTCGGGTGAGCGCCCTGCGGAGGTCGTTTCCCGGCAATTCCCGCCCGGGCACCAGCGATACATCACCGACTTACTCTTCAAGTCGTCTTCCAGCAAAACCACATATTCCCCATTGTCGCGACGATGTGCCGCCACACTCTCCACGCAGTCAAGCAGTCCCGTCTTTCCCAGCACGTGCTCATGGGTCAGGTTACCGACACAGTCGGCGTGGTCGAGACGATAAACCTTAACGAATGCCTGGGAAAGGTTTTCTTCGCCGAGGCCACGCGTATAGCCGACAAAGAGATAGTCGCCGGCTACGGCAAGCGACATGGGTTCATGCGAGGTGTGACCGCTTGAGCCCGTTTCACAGGGGAGGACGAAGTCCCAGCGAAGCGAGGGGCTGCCGCTCGTAAAGTTATCGTAGCATGCAAGCACCGGCCCCATGGGTTTCCAGTGCTGGTTCTTGTGGTCGCCCCGGTTGCCGCCGAGAATCATGACATCGGATTGGGGCAGATAGTACATGCGGCGCACCAGGTCGAATTCATCGGGGAACGGATAATAGCGGGCCGAGTCGAGGTCCCACATCGGGTTGCCGTGCGAATCAAGACCCAGCATCGGCAAACAGCGGATAGTATCCTTGAATGTCTGCCAGAGGTTGCCCGCCATGTCGGGTATCACTCCACCGTGCGGACTGCTGATTTTCCTGACGCCGGTCTGATATTCGTTGTCATCGAATGCGCCGTTGCCGTTGTTGTCGCACCACATCCATTCATGCTCCGCGGGCTGGTGAGGGGGCCAGTTGTCGTCTCGCGTGATGTGCTTTGAGCTGAACATTGCGGCGGGAAGGGCAATCTCACCCATTGTTTCGGGGGTCAAACGATACGCTTGTATTGTGTGCGAGACCATGCTGGTGACCAGCAGAATGCGCTTTCCCTCGATTCGCCGTATCCATGCATTTGTACCACCGATATGGAGTCGCGGATCGTCGGGGAATGTTTCCCGGTCGATTGTGTGGCCTTCATACTTCCATTCATTGCCGCTTTCACGCGAATAGTCGAGCACGTAATGATTGTGCATGGTGTATACATGGGTCTCATCACCGGGATCGATTCCCGGGACATCGACAAACTGCAGTCCGAGCACGCGCCAGTTCAGCGCTCCTTCAGCGGTGTAACTCTCGATAATCGTATTAGTCAAGTTGCTTGCCGAGGCGACATAGATGTTTCCGCTGGTATCAACACCCACGCCCGCGATGTGATTGAATTTCCGGTCGCCGAATTCCCCGCGTGTATCGGCGAGAATACCGCCGGGTTTGCCGAAGCGGTCGACCAGGGACGGCGTGCCTTCGAGGCCGTCGTATATGAGCACCTGGTTCGACGAGCCTCCGTCGCCGATGTAAAGGCGGTTTCCGGCATCAATACAGATGTCGGCCGCAACCGCATCCTCGGGAAGAGACGCCTCGATTTCCCGTTTGACTCCTTCGGGAGTAAAGCTTTGCACGGCGTTCCGATCGTATCCCGCGATTACCCAGAGGTTTCCGGCCGTGTCGAGACAGAGGTCAAGGGGATCGTGTGCCGGCCAGGTCCGTTTCAATGCCATTGTCTCGGTGTCGTAGACCCGCACACTGTCGTCGTACGGGCAGGCAACAAACAACTCGGTCTCGCTCGCGCACACTCCGCCAAGCGTACCGTTTTGGTCGGTGGGAAGCTCAAGCACTACCTTGAACGATCCTTCGGGCGCCTCCTTACCCCCTTTGCCGCCGTCAAACGGCACGGCAGTCTGGATGTCCGACCGGTTACGGCGCGAAACACCCCACCAGTGATAGCCGGGGGGCGGGAAGTTCTTGATGCCGTACGTCTCATGCAGGTGCCCGCCTTCATTGTCCCAGCGTTGCGTGAAAAACAAATAATTTCCATTAGCACAGACCGCGTCACCACCCTGCCTGCCCCAGCCGTGCGACCAGCGGGCGTGAGTCACAAACTGTCCATCGTTGAACTCGGTCTGATTACCACCGGCTTCATCCCAGAAGACATTCGTAAAGACTGTCCCGCCGGCGGCCACACAAATATCGGTCACATTGTGCAACACCCAGCCCTCGGGTCCGGAGAAGCTGTTGCCGACCCGGGAGACCGCGTAGTCGAGGGTATCGGCAGCGTGGAGAGAGAGGGCGGTGATGAAGATTGTGGATATGCAGTTTGTCAGTTTCATGATATC
>CAZNDN010000095.1:0-9432 GCA_964571815.1 uncultured Fibrobacterota bacterium
TTGATATTGGTATCGACCGTGAAGTCGTCCATTTTGTTGATGTCAACGTCATGGTTGTAACTGCTCGGCACATCGGTACTCATGGCAATCCTCCTTGGACGGAAAAGGATACGTTTCTATTGCAAAGCCGGTCCGCTTCGTTGATCAATGCCGGGAGCCGGTCGATCATGCCTGACGCGACTCCAGGTGCTTTGATACCGCCGCGGCCAGGGTCCTGAAATTCTTCGGAATCAGTTTCTGCACAAACCCGTTCACGCCGTCCGCTATCGCCCCTTCCACCGCCACGGGTATGCCGGGCAGTTTCTTGCTTCGGAACTGTATGTCACCCTCGAACGTGATCCGCGTACCCCGTCCGCCCATGGCCGACACAAACGTGGTCGAGCCCTCCGAGACGATGAACTTCTTGAACAGCT
The DNA here is from genome assembly GCA_964571815.1 of uncultured Fibrobacterota bacterium. GTDB lineage: Bacteria > Fibrobacterota > Chitinivibrionia > Chitinivibrionales > WJKA01 > CAZNDN01. The sequence continues at coordinate 414 of CAZNDN010000095.1, forward strand.
CCGGCTCGATGACCCACCGGCACACGAACGTATCGTTGTCCCATCGTGCGGTGTCGGTCCAGGTGACCAGCGAGGTACCGATTGCCTTGATCACGATTCGCGGTATGGGTGGAGCCGCTTTCCATACATTGACAATCTCACGCACGGAACCTTCATCCCGGCACGACTGCACGCTGATCTCCTCGATCTCATCGAGGTAGGGGACCATCTCCGGCAGCTCATCACGCATGGCTTTCCACACGAGATCGCGGGGGTGCTTCACGACGGCAAGGGACTTGAATTTCACGGTACTCCTCTCTTGCTTACGACCGCTGTGAGTAAATTTCATCGGACAGGGTCATGGTCGCGCGCTGCTCCCGGCTTACGTGTTCGCTTGCGACCAGCCACGACAGCGCTTTCACCAGCGCTGTGCGGGAAGGCATGGGATCGTAGCCAAGCCCCCGGGCCTTGCCGGAGCTGTACCAGTAGTACATCCCGACCATGTTGGCCTGCTCCCGCGTGACAAACGGACGCTTCCGGGTGACCATGGACGAAAGCTCCTGCGCGATACCGGCCAGGTAGCAGAAGGTGTGCGAGGCGACCACCCGCGGGCCGTCGATCCCGCACAGCTCCGACATGATACTGTGCACCGTCGACCAGTACAGGTTCTCCGAGCCGAGCACGTAGCGCTCCCCGGCGCGACCCTTCCGCGCAAGCAGCACGTGTCCCCGGCCCACATCGGCGGCCGACACGATATTGCACCCGCCCGGCCACGTCGCTTTCATCGGGTCCTGAAGGTAGTTGACGAACACGGCATTGCTTTCCGAAAGACGGTAGTCGTTGGGGCCTACGCAGATTGTCGGGCAGGCGCACAGGACGTTTACACCCAGCCTCGATCCCGCCTCAAGGGCGAGTTTTTCCTGGGCGATTTTGGACATGATGTAGCGCCCCGGGTTCGCACCCCGGACGGGTCGGCTCTCGTCGATCACCCGTGGCTCGGTGGACGCGCCGAGGGTTACCGATGACGATGTCACCACTACCCGCTTAACCTTCCTTCTTTTCGCGGAATCGATCACGTTGTTCGTGCCCCGACGCGAAAGTCTCTCCAGACCTTCGGTGTCCCGGGGAGAGTATGAATACTTCGCCGCCGCGTGGAATACCGTGTCGCACCCCCGGAAAGCCTCATCGAGGGTGTACGGCTCCAGAACATCGCCGTGCACGATTTCGGCCCCGAGCCCTTCGAGTGCGCGGCAGTCGCTTGTCTTTCTGACAAATGCCCGTACCGGGTGGTTTTCCTCCCGCAGCGCGTTTACGATATGCGAGCCTACGAGACTGTTGGCGCCGGTAACCAGGGCTTTCATGACATCTCCTTGCGCGAAGCCCGCGTCCACATTCTCAGGTCTTTGCCCGCGGCCGAGGCCAGGTCGTTGGCCGCGGTGGTCAGAAGATCTTTCAGCGGTGAGCAGGTATCCTGCGACCGCGGCTCCTCATTCTCTTTCATCCCCCGAATCATGCTGAGAATGCGCTTGATATCGGGATTGAGAAGTGCTTCCGAACCCCACGAGAGCAGCGGCTCGATTCGGCTAAGAAACGCGCGGCTGAATGATTCGAAGCCGGCCGACGAGCCGGTGTCCTCTTCGCCGTAACCCGGATCGAACGCCGAGCCCGTACGCACGTCCCTCCCTTCGTACAGAGCCTCGTAGTTCGCCATGGTGCGTGAGAAGAATGTGGTGTAGGCGTCCGAGACCAGGCGATTCTTGTACTCCGGAACAAGATCCAGGTCGAATATCTCAAGGATCGGCGGCAGGGCAAAGCGCTGTCGAGCGACAATGGTGATCCTGGTTGTTCCCGGCGACAGATTCTCGAACCTGACAATACCGTCGTCGTGATACGTCGACTCGTTGACACTGGCAACGCTTTTCCAGAAGATGCTCCGTGCGTTCTTTTCGTAACGAATGCACTCCAGCTTGCCCACATCGAGGCAATCCCCGCCGTAGAGTGCGATCCAGTTCGGCTGGGGAAGATAGATGTCGCGTTCGACCTGGTGGATCACCCGGCCGCGTGAATCACGTGCTACCGGTACGCAGGCCCCGCCGATATTGTCGTTCATCAGGCGCACGGCCGATCGGATATCGACCTTGCGAAGAAACGAAGCATACGCCACGGGGAGAATCCGCTCGTAGATAAAAACGACCGACTTGTCGATATAACGCCATCGCAGTCCGTTGTGGTCGGGCGCGCAGTGTCGCGCGATCGCGGCAAAGGGCTCGATGTACGACACGACATTCTCGAAGTCATCCTCCGTATACGAGCCGTAGTCGAATCCCACCGCGGTCTCTCGCCGCTTGATCCGGTCCTTGTCGGCCATGACCGTCCATGTCGTATACATGCGCTCGAAGAGACTGGTCAGATAGTTCACCATCATGAGAACCAGCGCAGAGCGGCCGGCGTCGGCCGCATTGTTGAGCACCTCGGTCACCATCCCGTTGATACGATCTTCCACCGGACGTTTGAACGGGAAGAGGTCGCGGTTGACAGATGAGAGCAGGGGCCTGAAAAGCCGGCGGACCGCGAAGTGCGAATTGCGGCGGCGCTGGGAGTGCATCAGCATGGGGTGCACATTCTCCCATCCCGGGTAGGGCGAGAGGTCGCCGCGCAGTTGGTACCGGGGCGGCAGGCCCGTGTCTCTCAGCGCCCGGGCATTGATCGACGAGACGTAGGGGTCAACTCCCATTTTCAGCGCGCCGGTCCAGTCGGTAAGCAGTGTATCGTTGCCGCCTATCAGAACATTGGTCTCCAGAGGACGCGCGTAGCGGACCCCCTGCGGACCGTGATTGCTCACCATACCGTCGATAATGCAGAAATCGGGAGGAGTTCTCCGCAGCAGCTCCACCGCAAGCTCGCCGGGGTCGAAGCGATGCAAATAGTGGTAATGATCGTCTTTCAGCGGCAGGACATGCAGCAGGCTTTGCAGGCAGAGCGCGTACCCGAACTCATCGTCGGTGGTATTCTTGGCAAGCACAACCTTGAAATCCGCATCCATCCAGCATCTGCCGATACCGCAGGAGTGCATGAAATGCGTGGAAGGAAAGACGCCGGCGACACAGTCTTCGCCCAGATCAACGACATCATAGGCCACACCCTTGCTCGTCTCATAGGCGTACCCGACCAGATCGGCAACGACCGGAATGTCCCTGTTGTCAAGCCATCGGCTCGAGGCGGCGGTGGAGTCGGCGACACAGAGCCTGAGGTAGCCGCGGTTGTTGAGCAGCTCGATGAACGTCTCTACCACGCGCGGATCGGTCCCTGTCGGCGAGCCGGCATCGAGCATGTCAAGGTCGACCTTGATGCATATCGAAAACTCCGCCCGGCCGAGTCCTGCTTCGCGGCGCCTGCTCTCGATAACCTGCCAAAAGCCGGCCTGGTCGAGGAATGCACTCATCTCTTCCTTGAGCGCATCGGGCGATACATGGTGAATGATACAGGCGGGCCGCGGGACGGCCTCGGTTTGTGTATGGCGTCGACAGTACGCCGTGCCGGGTTGGGCCCGGTACCTGCATCGTGCACCCGAACGCGTCCTGGCGCAGCATCGATGGTTCCCTGCACTTTGTGTGCGAGACTTCTTTTTCATGTGGTAGTGTCCGCTGTCTCGATGGAGTGCCCGGCGGCAATGTCGGGGGAGCCCTCACGCATGAATTCTCTCATCAGCCGCCGGAAGTGCTCGACCTGCTCCGGGGGCATGGCGCAATCGGGAAGTCGGACCTCCGGTGCAATGCCGAGTGCCTCTCTTTTGGCTGTGCCGCCGGGAAAATAGCCCCGCAGTTCGTAGCGGAATACGCCGCATGCCTTCAGAAAGGAGGCTATCGCACGAAGGTTATGTTTGGTGGCGGTAATTTCGGGTATCAGTGGGATCGTTGCGATCAGAGTGAACCGTGGGTCGTGTGCGAGTGCCGCGAACGTTGAGATGATGTGCCGGTTGTCGATACCGGTGTACGCGCGGTGCTGGTGCGGATCGAACAGCTTGAGATCGAAATATACGATGTCAAGCAGTCCGGCAAGATGTCTCGCGAACCGCTCGTGCGACACGGCTCCCGCCGTTTGTATGGCGGTCGATATGCCATGCTCTTTCAGGCGTATGCACACTTCATGGATAAATGCCGGAAACAGGCCGGGCTCACCCCCGGAGAAGGTTACTCCTCCGCCTGATGAGCAATAGAGGGGCGTGTCGCGGAGAAGGATTTCGACGATGCTGTCGACCGTGTGGGACCGGCCGACCACCGACAGTGCCGACGAGGGGCAGGCCTCGACACAGGCACCGCAGCCGCGACAAATTGCATTCGATGCCGGCGGCCCGAAAGGTGAGTCGCCCCCCACCGGACAGACCGAGGCGCAGGCACCGCAGTCAACGCACAGCTTCGCGCTGAAGCGTATTTGCGGCTGGAGAGCGATATTCTCAGGATTGTGACACCATACGCATGAAAGCGGGCAGCCCTTGAAAAAGACCGTGGTTCGAATCCCCGGACCATCGTCGAGTGCGAACCGGTGAATCGATGAAATGGGGGCCGTGATCATAACGCTTCCCCCGATATCGGTGCCGCGTCCTTGAGTATCCCTTTCAGCTTGTTGGCAAGGTAGGCAAACTTGAAGAGATAATTCACGTTGCCGTCGACCGCGATATCCTGGTTCAGAAGCGACCGGAGAATATCCGGTTTCGGCGCCAGCAGAAAGGAGACGACCGAAGCCGTGTCCCTGAAACCTATTGAGACATCGGGATTGTCGGGCGTTCCCCGCCGGACCCGCGCTCCGCGTCGGTCGAGATGGAGACTGATATCCCGGCGGGCTCGCTCGATCGAGAAGTGATACACGGCATCGATATCGGTGGCGTTTCTCCGGAGCCGGGGGTTCTTCTCGATGATCACGGTCAATGCGCGAAGGGCATATTCCAGCAGAGAGTCGGCGGCCTCTTCGCGAAGATGCGATCGGTAGGTCCGGGAGAGCCACGCCCGGAAACCGATACCGCTGAGGGCCAGGGCCGTTTTCGAAAACAGCAGGCCCGCTTCGGTGGCCGAGGGCAGAATTGCCGCCGCACCGTCGCGTGCCGGCGCAGTCGGCGGCGCGGCAGGCGATCCCGGTTGGGGTATGGGGACAAGGCATGCGTCGATAGCGCGAATCCACCCGCGGGCAACCGCCGCCTCTGCTTTAGTGTCGACGCGCTCTCTACCCCCGGCTTGACCGGCGCAATCGCCGAGGTGGTTACAGGCGCGGTCCTTGTAGCGGACCATGATTTCGCACCGCGTACACCGGTCGTCCGCCTCGGACACCACCGCCATACCCTCATCGCAGGCAACGGATTCATCGGTGCCCGGGTTCATGCACCAGCACACGGTCTGTGCGGTCGTGCGGTAGGTGATCGCCTCGAGCCGGCACAACCGGACTTCCGGTGCGCCGGCACGATCGAACCGAAGGCGACCGGGCGAGCCGGCGAGCTGTGTCACCTGGCAGGTGACTTCACCCCGGCCGTTGAAAAACATGTTCCTGCACGACCACTCGGACGGCCGGGAAATGATCCGCGGCAGTGCATTGGTCTTTACTTTCCGGGTGAACTCACGAAACGGAATTGAAAACGTGTGCGTGCAGTACACGGTCCGGACCGAGTCAAGCTTCCGGCTGCGCACACCGTCGCGATCGCGCACCGACCCCGGGAAGCGGCGGCGATATCCCCGGATTCGGGGGGTGAATCCGCTCCACGCCTTTCTTTCCGGAGCCGGCGGGTGCGAATCGACCAGCACACACCCGTGCACGTGACCGGGGATATCCTCTCGCGGATTCGGCAGAGCGCGTTGGGTTTTCGGACCGTGCGTCGTGTGTGCCATGTGTTTGTCCTGCGTCCCTCCAGCCGATGCACTCAGTGCACGGCGAGTATTTGACGATGCTCCCGGGGGAAGGTCCGCGCCGCTCCCGAGGAGAGTTCGTACTCGGTGCGGGTGATTATCTCTTCTTTCATCGCTTCGTTGAGATCATTGAAATACGCCGAATACCCCGAGACCCGCACCAGCAGTGCGGGATACTTGTCGGGATTGTTCTTCGCATCGATCAGCTCCTCGTACGACAATATGTTGAACTGAATCTGTAATCCACCCATTCTGAAGAAGGCATCGACCGTCCGACCCAGTCGCTCGACGTCTTCGGGGGTCTCCACCGACGGGTATTTCAAGTTGAAGGCGAATCCGCCGGGAATATGCCGAGAGTCGAGGTCGGCCACGGCATGAAGGCATTCGGCGAGGTTTCGGGCGGCCTGCGACGACGGTGTGATGCCGGAGGAGAAGACCTTGCCGGCCTTCCTGCCGCTGGGCAGCGCACCGCACAGACGCCCCAGTCCCGCGTGATTGGTCATGGTCCAGAATGCCGGACGATAGAGACCGCCGCGATAGTTTCGATGCGACTGATACTTCTCGAACAGAAAATCGATCAGCATGCGTGCATTCTTCCGTGCCTCCGGACTGTCGCCGCCGAATTTCGGTGCCTTGTTGACAAGGTACGCGTGCAGGGGCCGGTGTCCGTCGAAATTTCGCTTCAGTGCCTGCAGCAACTCAGCCGGCGTGCAGCGTTTTGCAGAGAATCCCACGTGCTCGATCGCGCACAGGGAGTCGACCGTGTCGGCAAAGCCGATATGGGTTGCGCCCGAAGAGTTGTAGCGTGCTCCGCCGTGAATCAGGTCCCTGCCGCTTTCGAGAGGACCGGTGAATACCGCGGAGAGCAGCGGCGAGGGAAGCATCGTGCGGTGAATCCCGCCCATGTATTCGTTAAGCTCGACGGCGCTGTCGATGAGGAACGACAACTGGGCTCTGAACGCATCGAGGAACTGCTCGTACGATGTGAATGATTCGAACCGGCCGGTTGCCGGCCCTACCTGTTCACCGCTTTCCGGGACTCGTTTGCCGTTGTAAAGGGCCATTTCCAGAGCCGTGGCGAGGTTGAGGATTATCGATGCCGAGGCATCGTAGCTTGAGCCGCCGGTGCTCAGTTCGACACAGCCGATCACCGCGTAATCTCGGGCATCCTCGGTGGAGACGGCCTGCTCCTCCAGCGCTCGTATCGCGGCATGATCGTTGAACACCGACGGGGTGGAGCGTGTCCCGGCGATTGTCCCGGCCACCTGGTGCAGGTAGGATGCATCGTTTTTCTCAAAATGGTAGCGGGCACATACGTTGGGATCTCTGAGCGAAAGAAGGCCGGTCACTTTCAGCATGATACGTGTCAGCTCATTGACCGCATCGTTGCCCTCTCTGTCGATTCCTCCCAGGGTAACCGCCGGGACGGTGCCCGCGCCGCCGAACAGCTCCGATGCCGATTCGGGAACAACATTGGTGTTGTCGTTGAGTTTCAGCCACAGACACCCGGTAATGGTCAGCGCTTCCTCCAGACCGATCGCGCCGTCCTCATACTCCCTCCGAAACCACGGGTAGAGCACCTGGTCCACTCTTCCGGGGCTGATCGCCATGTTGATATTCTCAGCATGAATCCCCACTTGCGTTATCCACAGGGCATTGACCGCCTCGTGAAATGTTCGGGCCGGCTTGCGCGGCACCCTCTTGCACAGCGAAGCCATGGTGTCGAACCAGACGATATCCTCGGGATCTTCGGCGGCGCGCGCGCGGGCCAGCGCTTCCCGGTGAAGGTTGTCGGCGTAAGCACACAACCCCCTCAGGGCAATTCCCACCGAACGATAGAAGAGCATCGATTGTCCCTGATCCTCGGTGAGACGTGATTTCCGACGCAGCCGATTCTCGGCATCTTCGGCGAGATCGATGATATACTCCACGCCCTTCTCCAGAACCACGGAGTAGTTCGGGACCGTGTGCGAGAGGCACCCGGCCTTGCCGGCAATGTAGTAGACGAATCGCTCGAGGAGCTTCAGGCACTTCGGGTTCCCGAACGCTTTTCGCGTTCGTTCGAGTACCGTGCGGTCGATCCAGTAGGGAAATATTGAGGAGTTAAGTTCGTCGGCATCGGAGGGGTCGAGTTGTTGCGGATTCTGCTCGCGTGTTCCTATGGTATCAAGCTCGGGCCAGATGGTAAGGGCGGCGAACTCGGGATAGACCGGGGCGCCGAAAGGCTTTGAGGTCGTTGTGCCCGCCAGAACATTGCGATCGGGGAACAGCGGCTTCTTGCGGGAGAGGAAGTGGGCCACGGCGCCCGCGTAGCGCGTCTGTATCGGGTCTGAGCCGGAAGAGAAGTCCCGCATGAACTCCGTCACGAGTCGGGCACGCTCGATACAGATTTGCGGGTCGCGCGAGACCGTATCTTGCCGAAGTCGCCGCAGGAGCGGAAGGTGGTCGAGGGTATACTCCGACAGTTCGGCGATTGCCGGCAAAGTGCTCTGCATGAACGGCTACTTCCCGGAGCCCGAGCGCTTCTTTGTTCGTCGCGCCGGCACAACGTGCACCACGAGTTTGAGCTGTTGACGGGAAATACCCGGCAGATCCAGAAAGGCGGTGTATGTCCGCCCGGAGCGAAAGGGTTTGATAATCTTGCACGACACCGTGATGCGGGCCTCTTCGCCTGCGCCGAGTTCAAACACCGGCGGTGTAAGGGTGACGCAATCGGAGGGGACGGTCTCGTCGGCCTGTCCGTGAAACTCCGAGAGCGCGCACTGCACCCGCCTGGTCGTGTCCGAAGGGTTGGCCACAATGAACGCGCCCCGCACCGTACTTCCCTTGGCGCCTTTCAACTCGAGCCCTGATGCGGGTGTTTCGCCGCCGGTGGGAGCTTCCCGGTCGGCCTCCTGCTTTGAACCCGCCGATCCTGCCACGGAATCGACCGTGTCGATTATCTCCTGGAGGGCCGCCTGCGAATGCCGGACGTACGAGCGATAGACCGAGTCGTTGACACGAGCAAGTTTGCCGACAATATTTATCGGCCCCTGCCCGCCCTTTCTCGACTCTTCCACCAGCGAGCCGATCATCTTCGACCCGCTCTTCCAGAGCTGCGTATTCAAGCGAACGCCCTCCGAAAACGCTCCGCCGAGACCTTCCGGGAA
>CAZNDN010000095.1:9532-12301 GCA_964571815.1 uncultured Fibrobacterota bacterium
TGTCTGTCCTTTGTCCAGCGCTACGGCGGCGGCGCCGAGGGAGATGGTTCCCTTTTCGTTGCCGGCGAGGTCTTTCAGGGAGGTTGCCGCGAGGGCAAACTCACGCGAGGCTCCGTCGTTGCGAATCTGAAAGGCATCGACAATCCTCTCACCCCGCCGTGCCTCGCGAACGATCGTGCATGGCTCCTTCTCGCAGCACTCGCTCTCCGGGAAATCGCAGACTCCGGGTAGTCCGGGCAGCTTCTTCAGAATGGTCCCGTCGGCAAGGTTCATGGCGCGGTCCATGAATATTCCCGTCTGGCGCGCGTAGAGGCCGAGCATACCTTTTGTGAATTTCGTCATGTCACGGAATCGCTGCACCGGGTCAAGGGTGTCCTTCCTGGTATCCGTGCGGCATCGACTCATGGGAGGTGCTCCTTTCGGATAGAAACCGTTTCGGGGGACCGAGCGTACCCGTCGGCACGCAATCGATCCGGGAGAAATCCGCTTTTCATCGGCCGCGGCCCGTACACTGAATCGTTGCGTCGAGCCTGGCGCCGCCGAGGAAGACGTACCCGTAATAGTACCTGTTGTGCCGAAGAGAATGCGGTAGCTTGAACTCGAGGGTGAGTTTTTGCACGTGGCCCGGCGGCACGATCAGGTCTTCGCCGGTCAGCTTCACGAGCATGGGACGAACGCCCACGTGCTTGAGATTGTCGGCGAGCGCATCGAGCACCTTCGCATGACCCTCGGGCGCCGATCTGCGCACGGCCGAGCCGAACGTCTTGAATACCTCCTGCTCTTCGGCAAGCAGCATGGGCTTTGTTTTGTCGAGTGTCACCGGAACGTTCCCCTCGTTTCTTACAACAAGCTCCATCGAGACCCGTTCGCCCGCCGCGGCGTGCCGTGTGACGGACCGGGGGTGGAGCGAGACCTTCGTTCGCTCGGGAATGAACACGGAGAACGGTTCGTCGATGACCGCGTCGCGTTTCAGGCGGCCTCGATACTCGCCCGGCGGCAGCGTCGGGTCGAGGTCGATCCTGATTCCGGCACTTGTTTCATCACCGGGCCTCAGCCGTTTCGAGACCCGCGCCCGAGTCAGCGGCCGTCCGTCGGTGGTCCGCAGCGATGTGGTAACCACGGGAATGTGGTTGAGCTTGAGCACATCGTCCCCGGCGTTTCGCAGGGTCACGACGGCGCCTGCCTTGTGACCGCGGGCGATCATTGTGGTCGGGGAATCGCTGCTTACGGATGCGGTATCAGCCACGGTGGCGCCTCCTTTGGTAGCCGGTTCCGTGCAGGGGAGCGGCGGTATTCACCGGGACGAGTCGACTCATGGAAACTCTTCTCCGAGAGATATCGTCGCAGGGTTGCCGATCGATTTCGAATGTACGGTTCCCTCCCGGATGTCAACCAATACCTCCCGCGCATCACCCGGCCCCGCAACGATCTCCGAACCGGCTTCTTGCGCAACTTTCTTCGTCTGTCCGGGAGGGTGCAGCATGGGCAGGCGATCCTAAACTACAATATCGGCGCGGCGCCGTGCAATGGGGTAATGCCTTGAGAATGAAGGGGTTGTTCGACTTGGCCGCGAGTGTCACGGTCGATGATATCGGCGGCAACCATTTTTACTGTTCTGCCGTCGGTGATGTGCTGTCTGTGGATCGGGGACGGACTAATTTTTGTATTTTAACGGCAGGCGGTGGTCAACTGTCCGTCAACGCCTTTTCATCGTAAGAGAGGAGACCCTGTGCCGAGAATGCGTCGTTTCAGCTCCCCCGGATCTCTGGTTCACATCATGGCACGCGGTATTGATGGAGGCATGATCTTCGGCGAAGATGAAGACCGATATGAGTTTCTCCGCCGCTTCGCGCTCCATCGGTCGGATTGCGGCTATGAATGCTACGCATGGTGCCTTATGCCCAATCACTATCATTTGTTGTTGCGGACGTCGGAGACACCGATGAGCACTCTGATGAGGCCCCTCAACGGGGGGTATGCATTATGGTTTAACAAGAAGCACGACCGGCGCGGGTATCTTTTCCAGGATCGATTCAAGTCGGTGCTTTGTCAGGGGATGGACTATGCACGAGAGCTTGTTCGGTACATACATCTCAATCCTTTGCGGGCCCGAATCGTGGATTTCTTGAGTGACCTGGAGGAGTGGAAATGGAGCGGTCATCGGTTTTTGCTGGGCTTGCCCGGCTCTCTTGGCGCAGGTTTTCAGGAGCGAGCAAAGGTCCTTCGACACTTCACCGGGGATCCGGGCCGATCAGTCGAAGCGTATGTGCAGTTTCTTGTCGAGGGGATTGATGCCGACAACGTGAACAAATCCGGGGTGCTGCTACCGGCTGATAAGACAGAGATCATCGGGTCCTCGAAGGGCTGGCCGGCGGTGATTGGGGATGCGGAGTTTGCCCGTGAAGCGATGGCCAAACATGAAGTCTCGCGTTGGCGGAAGCACCGAAAGGCCGATTATGCGAAAGTCCTCAAGCGACTCGCCCGGGAAGTCTGCTCCGAACACAAGCTGAAACCGAAGGATCTGTTCTGTAGAGGACGCCTGAATTCTCGTTCCGATGCACGAGCCCGTTTTTGCTTTCGGGCACATTTTGAACAATTGCTGCCGTACAGGGCAATTGCCGAATTCCTCGGAACTACCATCCCGCCGACCATCATCATGGCTCGCCGGATTCGGACAACTGTTGAGGAAGAACGGTCCTGACCGGTGCTTCCGGAAGGCGCCCGAAGAGCTTCCCGGTGCGGGATGGAGCACTTCGCTAAAATACAAAA
>CAZNDN010000095.1:12401-16241 GCA_964571815.1 uncultured Fibrobacterota bacterium
ATGCCCCCTTCTCACCCCTTTCGAAATCCCGACACATCGATACCGTAGGAGTCGATACGCTTGGTGAGCCAGGCGCGGTCGATCTGAAGCATGCGTGAGGCCAGTGACACGTTTCCCTCCGTTACGGTCAACGCATGTTCGATGCCGGCGCGTTCCGCCTCCGAGCGTATCTCTTTGAGCGGGCGGACCGCCTGCTCTCCGGTTTTTTCTTCGCCGGTGGAGTGGGCATGATAGGAGATTTCGTCGCCGGCGATTCGGGTGCCCGATGACAGAAGGACGGCTTTCTGTATGCAGTTTTGCAGCTCTCTGACATTCCCCGGCCAGGAGTAAGATGAAAGCCGGGCGTGGGCCTCGGGCGTGAGCCTTTTTCGCGGAAGTCCGAACTGGGAGCAGTAGTTCTCCACGAACGTTTCGGCCAGCAGGAGAAGGTCTTGCGATCGTTCACGCAACGGCGGCAGGGTCAGCATCAGTACGTTGAGCCGGAAGAAGAGGTCCCGGCGGAATGCCCCCTGTTCCACGCACCGGCTCAGTTGCTTGTTGGTTGCGGCGATGATTCGAACATCCACCGCCAGGGGATCGTGGCCGCCCAGGCGCGTGATCTCCGATTCCTGCAGCACTCGCAGGAGCTTGACCTGCACCTGCAGGGGCAACTCCCCGATTTCATCAAGCAGCACCGTTCCACCGTCGGCGGACTCAAACAACCCCGCGGTCCTTTTGGCCGCTCCGGTGAAAGCCCCCTTTTCGTAGCCGAACAGCTCCGATTCGATCAGGTTCTCGGGGATTGCCCCGCAGTTGATCGCGCGGAACGGTTTCCCGGTGCGTCGAGACTGTTCATGGATGAAGTGAGCCATGAGTTCTTTCCCTGTCCCGGTTTCGCCCTGAATCAGAACCGGGGCCTCGGTCTTCGCGAATGTCTGGGCCTCACGGATCACGGCGTGCATGGTATCGCTTTCGTAAACCAGGCCGGTTCCGGAAGCAAGATTCTTTCGCTGCAGGCGGGCGATGGCCTCCCGTTGGTTGCGGCTCTGATGAGCGTTGCTGAGAATAACCGCAAACAGCGGAGCAAGGGCATCGCAGAGATCGCGGTCGGCCGAATCGAACGGCGAGCTTCCCTGAAGTCTGTCAAGGTACAGATACCCCAAATGGGTTCCTGCGTGAGTCAGCGGGGCGCAGAGGACCGAGGCGATGCGATTGGTTTCCAGCGAAGCCATGCTCGAATCGGGATGCTGCTCCCGCCAGTCGATGTCGTGCATCAGCACGGTACGATTCTCATCCCTGGCCCAGTCGATTGCCCTCGAAGAGAACCTCTCGGCGGGAGCGTCGGCGGGAAAGCAGGCCAGTGTGCGCCGCCGCCCGGAGCCCTCGTCCTCAATCACCAGGCGAGCCGCATCGCTGCCCAGCAGTCGCGAGATGTGGGATACGACCGCGAAGGAGAGGTCCTGCTCCCTGTTGTCGATAAGAGAGACCACGCCAGTAATCAACTGGCGCAGCGGCCCGTGCGTCTTCCCCCCGGCGCCCGGGGCATCGTCGGCCCTGGGCTCCACAAAACGGAAACACTGCCCTCCCAGGCAGATACGATCGCCCGGCGCAAGGGCACGGCGGTGGCGCAGGCGTTTGCCGTTGTGCGTGACGCGCGTTGAAGAGCCGATCGGTTCAACGTAGTACGTCCCGTGGTCGTACACGAGTTGAACGGCGAACGAATCTATGCCTCGCTCCCGGATTCGTACCGCGCACTCCGTCGCGCTGCCTACGGTCACCAGGCGCCGGTCAAGCGCAATGCGCTCATCGTTGGTTTCGTTGACAAGGCATGGAATCGGCTGGTTTGTCGGCCGGTCAAGTGAAGGCTGGTCTTGGTTCATAGCTGTCTGTCTGAATGCGGCTCCTCATGAGCGGGAACCTTCCCGTCGCCGCGGTTTGCGTTGCGTGATTGAATTGTTTCAATGGCTGAAGCATTGATTCTGCACTGTTGAAACGGCAGCACTTCGATACGATAGCTCCATGCCGCGTCGTCGGGAGACACTGCCGAAAGCCGGTACGCACCGGGAGGGAGCCTGAGTACTATGGGACGGCCGGAAGTAGAATCCAGCGACAGCGGTGAGCCGTCGAGGAAATATGAGTGGCCGGCGCGCGCGGCAAAGATTTGAAGTGTTGCCCGCAGAGAGCGGATCGGCGGATCCGTGAAGCGAAACTCAACGCCGTCATAGGCCGGGGGCGGCTCGGAACGGGACAGATGCGAGGTAACAGCTTGCGGGTTCGATTCAGCCTGGATCGCTTCGATGAGTTCGCGGTCCCGACCGCCCGTAAGCACGAGGAGTGCCGATACAATGCACGCGAGAGCCCCGCCGGCCGCGAGACGAAAAAGCACGGTTCGCCGCCTCCTTGAGCGGGCGTAGCCCGAGAAATCGCTCATCAGTTTCAACCCACCGGGTGAGTCGGGGTTTTCCCGCAGGCATTCGAGTCCCAGGCGGTACGCTTGTTCCAGTTGGCCTGCTTCGGCCAACCTGCGCGCACTGCGCACCAGCTTTTCACTGAGATCGTTGCGCGTGGCGGTTTCGGCTATACTCTCCCAATCGGGGTCGCCGCCCGAAGGGCTCAACTCCGCGGGCCAGTGGCGCAAGGCTTCGCTTGCATTGGCCGGCCGATCTCCGGGGTTGGAACGAGTCAAGAGGCTGACCACGGACGATTCGTTGTCTTCGCCGAACAGTTGTTTGAGTACCATCCCCGCGGAGTAGACATCGGCCCGTTGAAACTCCACGGGTTGGTCCGCCTGCTTGAGCAGTTCGGGTGCCAGAAAGCCGTACGTGCCGCCGATGACATTGGCCCGGGTCACGGTACGGTCGTTGGTGTGACGTGCCAGTCCGAAGTCAACCAGGGTAGGGCCTGCCAGGGGGGAGATAATGATGTTGCCCGGCTTGAGGTCACGGTGCGCGCAGCCTGCCTGGTGAAGTGCGGCCAGGGCCCTGAGCACGCCTTCGGCGACCTCTCGGCGATGCTCAAGCGGGGGACGCGAACGAAGAAAGGTCGCCAGGTCAATTCCCCGGATCCATTGCATGATCAGGCAGACCTTCCCCTGCTTCACGAACGCATCGTACACTTGCGGCACGCACGCAAGGTGCAGCCGCCCCATGGTTACCGCCTCGCGCAGAATACGCTCCCGGTCAGCACGGGAGCGCCTGGGGAGTATCTTGATAACGACATTCCGATCAAGTCGGGGGTGGTAGGCCCGATACACGATACCGAACCCTCCTTCCCCGAGCAGAACGGGGCCGGAAAACCCGCGCGGCAGAAGGCGCTTCATTGCGCCGTCTCCTCCCCGCGGCGACGAGCAAGCTCCAGCCGACGTCGCACCCGTGTGTCGGTTGAGTCAAGCTCCGCCAGACGGCGCCAGTATGAAACAGAGCACTCATAGTCTTCACGATACCAGCAGAGAAGCCCGAGATTGAAGAGAATATCGGTATTGCTGCTGTCGATATTCAATGCGCGAACAAACGAAGATTCCGCAACGCTCGTGCGGCCGTAACCGGCGTAGAGAATCCCCGCCAGGTTCAGCGCCGCCGTGTTTTCGGGCTGGTTGTCAAGAGAGAACGTCAGGGCGGTCAGGGCCGCTACGGTATCGCGCGCGCGGAGCATTGCCCGGGCATAGAGAAACCAGGCTTCCGACAACAGGGGAAAGAGGAATTCCCTGGATTCGATCGACCGCGCCGCCTGCAGGTGCACGAGCGCTTCACGCCACCGCGCGGTGTCGCCCTCGCGCGCACGGGCTTCCTGCAGCAGCGCCTTGCCCATGCCCACCCGCGCATCGAAATGCGTCGGCTCCCGGCGAAGCTGTTCGTTGAAAAA
>CAZNDN010000096.1:0-1272 GCA_964571815.1 uncultured Fibrobacterota bacterium
TGTCAAATCAACAGATAAGACAAACCCAGGCACTTTTGCCAACGAAAAATCAAGGAGTTACGGCAATTCGTGACAAAATTCACGATTCGGCGCCGCTCTCCAGTGTCGAGTGAAAACCAACTGGTTCAGTGGCCGGCACGTGCCGGCAGTGCGGTCTCTCCTACTCCCCGCCCGCTGCATCCTCGGCTTTCGCCATGATCCGCTCATCGAAGCGCCGCGTTTCCTCGCGTGTCTTCTCGTCCACCGACTCCGCCCGGCTGATACTGTCCCGTCGTGCCGTGTCGACCTGCTGCCGAAACGATTCAGGAGCTTTCGTGGGCGGCCCTCAGGTAAGCAGATTGATGCCAGATCTCTCTGTGGTTGATACCCATAGTACAACCCGGTTTCCTGCTGCCCACCCGCTCTATCGTGGTTTTCGATCTCATGCGGACATTCTCCCTCGGGCCTGGAAACGAACGGCGCCGCAACGGAATGCACTCCCGGCATACTTCTTCCACGCAGGCAAAGAGTGCCCGTGTTGCGACCGTTGTCCACGGCAACAAACTCGCGCTTGACCTCCGAAGCATGGGCGCCGGCAATGCAAATGAAAGAAACGAACTATCGGATGCAGTTTCAGTCTTGACCTTTGGGATAGGGATTGAGAACTCTTTTTAACAAAGGTCTCTGGTGTTTGTGGTCGATGGGGAAGCGTCTCGGCAGGGAATGCTGCCAGAATTCTTTGTAGACAGAACCCAGATTGTCATTTTCTGACCTTCTCAACCTCTTTTTCCAGACCACCTTTTGATTGTCGAGATCTATCAACAATACTCTGCATTCAAGCGAAGACGCGTTGGAGGGGATTATCATGAGCATTCCTCCAGAGCCCACGAAGGAGGATATTGCCCATATTCCCTGAGTTGCCTCACTTACCGGCTCACTGTCCAAGCCGACAAACAGTATTACAAAGACGTATTTCTCGTGCAGCGTTGCATTCAACGCCTGTATCAGTTTGCTCGTTTGATCGGTCTTGTCAAGGACACGGAAGGAATTCCACATAGTATGCACTGCATTTGTCAGAACGGTATCCTCTCTCTTGACTGAAAACGGAGCAGTTGACGCGTGAATGGTATCATTACGCGCCGAGCATACGAGGAATAGCGAATCCTTATGAATTGACCCCGTTCGGGCACGAATCCTGGATCTAACGGTAAATCCGCGATTGATAAGGAATGCGTACGTGTCGGACAGGACCTTTCGTGCAAACACGCCGGACTTGCGGAGGTCCACAAAAGC
>CAZNDN010000096.1:1372-14953 GCA_964571815.1 uncultured Fibrobacterota bacterium
TGTCGGACAGGACCTTTCGTGCAAACACGCCGGACTTGCGGAGGTCCACAAAAGCAGGCTCACAGTTTTGAAAAACGAGCCCGTCGGTAATGACTGCAACGTCATTTTCGACATTCGGAGCAAGCGAGAATCTACTACGGGAGCATCCAGCCAGGAAAGCCGGAATTGCAAAGCTGATGAGGAGCACGATCTGCATACAGCTTGCCATAGCTTTCCTTCCTGTAGCAGCCCGCTTGTTGCCCGTCGGGTAGGCGGCACCGCCACGACAACTTGGTTTGTCTTCTTCTTTTCCCGCCTTTTCCTAAGGAGAACCCTCAATTCGAAACATTCCGTAGCTTGGTGAAATCCAACACCAATACCCCATGGGTAAGGCTTGTGAGTAAAATAATCGAAGTCAACGAACAATTCACCAAGGACCGGCTTGGTACTCACTGGAGATTCGGCCGAGAATCCGCAACGACCTGCTGCTGAGAATAGGATCTTCTGTTCAAGTAGTGATTGTACCCGGGATCCACGTTGCGGCCAACATCCTCGGCTATCCCGGTGCATCCAGGGAGCAGGGCAACCGCACCCGGAAGCAAGGGAAGCACTGCAGCGAGACTCATCGTTTCCGCGACTCCCGCGGTTTTGTGAGAGGCATTCACTCCCCCTTCGCCGCGGGACGTGGTGAATTGGTTGTTTCCTGGATATACGGAAAAACACATCCCCCCGGCTCGGGTTTTCGACCGAATTGGACTTTGGAAACGGCATTGACCGGAACACACGGGTAATGTATATTTTTGAGTATACATTGTATGTATACATCACACTGGGGGTCCGTATGGTCAGAACGCAGATATATCTCACCGAGGAAGAGAAGAAGGGTATTGCCGATGCGGCACTTGCCCGGGGGGTCAGTCAGAGCGACCTGATTCGGCAGGCAATCGACGTCATGTTGGAACAACAGGGTCGCGTGAGAAAGACCAGGATTCTGGATGAGATCGCCGGTGTGTGGGCCGACAGGGATGATATCCCCGATATCCGGCACATGCGAACGGGTTGGCGCGGGAGGGCCGGGCGATGAGTGGGGATCTCCTGTGCGACACCGACATCGTGATTGATTTTCTTCGCGGGCACAGACAGGCGGTTGCATACCTCAAAGCTCACGCAAACGCGATGTGCTTTTCGGCGGTGACGGTTGCCGAGATATACGCCGGGGTAAGGGGTCGACGCGAGGAGGTGGAGGTCGAGCGCCTGTTTTCCGTGTTTCCCGTGATTGCCGTCACCGGCGAGATTGCCCGTGAGGCGGGTGTGCTTGTCAACCAATACCGCCCATCGTGGTCCCTCGAACTGCCGGATGCACTGATTGCCGCAACATGCATTGCCGCGGGCCGGAAACTGAGCACGCTCAATGTCAAGCACTACCCCATGTTCAAGGGATTGAAACCGCCGTACCGGAAGTCGTGAGGCGGGCGTTTGATTTCGCGGCATGGAGGGAGTACGAACAGTCCTGCCGGGAGCGCTGTCGAGCGTTTTGGCGGGCCGATTCCGGCGTGCTGGTTCACCGTCGCATGCGGGTGGCCGAAGTCTTTGCCGGGGGCTGCCGCTCTTCGGAGGAGTCGCCGGCACGGCAACTGGGTGCACTGCACAAGAGCATGGCGTACAAGGCCGATGTTCCCAATTTTCTGGAACCCTGGTACGGAATCGGCACGATTGCCTCCTGCTTCGGGGCGGAGTGCCGCTGGGAAGGAGGCCGGGCGCCGGCGGTTCAACCGACATGCGCCTCGGTTGATGAGGCCCCGGCCCGTCAGCCCGTTCCCGCGGCCGAGACGCCAATCGGCCGGCATACGCTTCGTATGATCCGGTATTTCCTCGATGAGACCAGGGGCCTGCTTCCGCTCAGTCTTACCGATACTTAGGCGCCGCTGAATATTGCGGGCCACATTGTCGGCCTGAACAACCTGCTGACCGAGCTGATGCTCGGCGAGTCGGCGGTGCGGTCCTTGGTGATGAAGCTTGCGGGGCTGCTGGATGATTTCAATGCCGTGCAGCGGGATATGCTCAACCACACGGCCGTATGGCCCGGCCACGGGTTTGCATCGTGCAGGGAGTTTGCCGGCCTGGGCATGAGCAACGACAATGCCGCCATGATCTCCCCGCAAAGCTACGAGTCATGTGTCGCGCCGGCCGATGTTGCGGCAGGCAGTCGGTGGGGTGGTCCGGTGTTTCACTCCTGCGGCAACTGGGAGCGTCTGATCAACGCTGTCGCGCGCGTGCCCGGACTCCGCATGGTCGATGCGGCCTTTTCTTCGCAGACCGATCCCGCTCCCAACGACGGCGAGCCGTTCCGGGACGGGTTCGCCGGCACGGGTGTTGTGGTCAATGCGCGGATTGTCGGCTCGCAAGCGCCGGTCATGGGCCGATGGAATCGAGCACTCCCCGCGGCGCGGAGTACCCTGTGGTTCGTGCCCAATCGCGCGACGCATGTTTGCCCGACCTCCTGCGATGCGTCGATATCCAAGGCGATACACTCGAGATGAACCGCTCCCGGAATGTATTTCTGCCTAATAATCACTATACTCAGCATAGTATTATGGTCGCAAATCCACCAAAAATCTCGCGGTTGCCATCATATATTGGGTATAATAGTACACAGACACAACGAGCGTCGTTTTTTCGTTCGGACATGCCAGGGCTCTGCGTGTATATCCGCACAGAGGATCAATGAAATGACCGCCGAACACACATCAGTGAGACTGCAACCGGGGGGGCTTGTGCACAAGGACACTACCAGGGCATACCGAAGACGGATTGGTAATCGAAGCCGTTTTGCTTGTTGCTTTCCGGGCCTGCATCCTGAAGCGCTTACGATGACATTTCGTATCGCCCTCCTCTTTCTGTGGGCCGCATCAGTCCTTCCCCCCTCCGCCGAAGCCGCGGTCAGCCGGGATGTGCTCCAGGACTGGGACCGTCAGTACGAAGAACTCTCGGCCCAGAAGAGTATTACCCGGCGGCTCGACGAAGGCACCTGGCAAATCGAGGGCGGGCAGATCAGGAAGTACGCGGGCAATCCCATCATTACCCTGGATCAGCTTTACGACCGTCACGCAATGGTGCTTGCCGAGGACGGCGGGCCGCTTGATGTTGTGATTCGCCGAACGCGGGCCCTGATCGACCTGCTGAAAGCCACGCCGGACGCTCCCGACATAAGCGCTTTGGAAGCGCGGTTCAACCAGAAGGCCCAGTCGGCCTCGGGAAGGCAGGGGTACCTGGATATTTGCGCAATTCGCAGGGAGATCGCCTTCACCAATCCGCTCCTGGACTTCGACCGGATACTGTTCTGCGAACGGGGCAGTTCCCGCGACAGGGACGGCGGCATCGGCGGCCACATGGTGTCGCAGTACAACGTGTACCTGCCCACCGGCTCGGGACTCTATGTGCTGGAGGACGCTTTCGGAGACAGCCCCCGACGAGTCGATCTGGTGGAAAGCGCGCCGGTCACCAACGGCCCGGACCAGGGGAAGCTGCTCGAGGAGCTTAACCGGGATTTCATCTCGCCGGAGCTTTCGTTCGACGGGCAGACCGTCTATTTCGGCTGGGGATACGGAACCACGCAGGACAGACAGGAGAGGGAACAAGGGTTTCACCTGTACCGGATCGGAATCGACGGCTCCGATCTCACCCAACTGACCTTCGGACCATACGCCGACTGGGACCCCTGCTGTCTTCCCAACGGTCGTCTCGCGTTCATTTCCACGCGTCGACACGGCGTGGGCCGGTGTCATCCCAAGTACCGGCCGACCTACACGCTCTTTTCGGTGAAACCGGATGGGAGTGACCTTCTCTGCCTGAGTTACCACGAGACCAACGAGTGGCATCCCAGCGTCGACAACAACGGCATGATCGTGTATACTCGATGGGACTATGTTGACCGCGATTCGGATATCGCCCACCATATGTGGGTGTGCACGCCCGACGGGCGCGACCCGCGCGCGCCGCACGGTAACTACCCTCATTCGTTGACCACGATTCCCGACGTACCGTGGTACGAAAATCCCGACCGCCACGGACGAGGCTCGCGCCCATGGATGGAGAACAATTTCAGGGCGCTTCCGGGAACGTCAAACGAATACGTGGGCGTGGCAACCCCTCATCACGGCCGCTCTGTGGGAAGTCTCATCTATGTGAATACGGGGATTCCCGACGACGGTGTCATGTCGCAGCTTCGTCGTATCACCCCGCATATATGCTTCCCCGAGGCGGAAGGTCAGTCGGCCTTCGGCCGTCACTTCGCCACGCCATGGCCCCTGAGCAAGGATTTCTTCCTGTGCACGTACCACGACGGGATCTACCTGCTGGACCGGTTCGGAAACATGGAGCTGCTGTATCGGTGTACCACGGGCACGGACCCGTCGCATCCAACCTCGGAGGACAAGTACTCGAAGGGTAGACTTCAGCCGATGGATCCGATCCCGGTCACATCCCGCCCTACACCGCCGGTGCTTGCGACCAAGACGTGGCAGGGAGAGCGTGCCGGGCTGCCCGGCCACAGCCGTGCGGCGATCAGCATCTCCAATATCTACGAGGCGGACATGCCGTGGCCCGAAGGAACGGAGATCAAGTGGCTGCGGATCATGCAGATCATCCCCAAGCCGGCCTCACTCCCCAAAAACGACCGTCCGCGGATCGGATTCGCCGACCAGGGGATCGCGAGGATGTCCCTGGGGATCGTGCGGGTCGAGGAGGACGGCAGCGTATTCTGTGATGCGCCCGTCGGCGCCTGTATCTACTTCCAGGCCCTTGACGAAAACAAGATGGCCGTACAGTCCATGCGCTCGGCTACTTACGTGCACAAAGGAGAGCACCTGAGCTGCTTCGGCTGCCATGAAGACAAGTGGAAGGCGATACCGCCGCTTCCGGAGACACCGACCGCGCTGCGCCGCGCCCCCTCGCCGTTGACCCCCGATGCCGGAGGGCTCGAGCCGATCAACTACCATCGGCTGGTCAAGCCCGTTCTGGAGTCGACCTGCATTCCGTGCCACCGGAGCAAGACCGATGCGGGGCCGACCTCGAGCACGTATCAGGACCTCAAGGAGTACGCATTCTGGTTCCACGGCGGTGGAAACGGCAATATCAACGATCCGATCGCCGGCGGTTCACGAACCATTCCGGGGTATTTCGGTGCGCACTATTCGAAGATGGGCACGGCGCTGCTTTCGTCGCACCGGGACAGGATCACCGAAGAAGAATTCGGGCGGGTGTGCCTGTGGCTCGACGCCAACTCAAACGAGCTGGGCGCCTACCACGATACCGTTGCCCAACGCAGCGGCGAGCTGGTGTGGCCGGCGCTGGATATCGACCCGGGCAATCTTCAGGCAATCGAAAAGGATATCACCGCCATCAGGCCGGACATCGCCCCCCGGCCGGAGAAGGGACGCGCACACGAGAGCATTGACATACGGGAAATTGGGGGAGTCATGGTGGTGGAGCATCGCGGCTCCGTAGGACTTGAAGTCTTCGACAGCCGCGGGAAATGTGTGGCACGCCGTGCGCCGGGAGCCGCCAGGGCCGCAACGCGGCTTGACTTCTCGTCGTTCCCTTCGGGAATCTACCTGCTCACGGTTGAAACTGCCGGCGGGAGTGTGGTGAGAGCGCTGCACCACTTCTGATGCATATCGAGGAGGCTCCGCACCGCCGAGACAGAGCGCGTCACGTTTCTCATCGATGTAACCTGCGTATGGAAATGGTTCGTATCCTGGAGTTGGCGCAATCCGGTCCCCTTTCTTGCCTTTGGAGATGGTCGCAGCCATCGCGATGCGAAACACGGTACCGGGATTTCTCCCGGATCCATGCAAGAAGACGATTCCCGGGAAATTCATCAACGAACAAAATCGACGTAAAGCGTACCGATTGATTGCGGCTGCTCGCCTGAAACCAGGGCGCCGAAAAAGCAGGGACTCTCACGGATACCGAAAACGACGTAGAATGGTGCACCCGAGTGGGTCGAACCGCAAGGAATGCCCATATTCGGCCGCACGTGCCGACACAACTCTCTCACAACAGCCCGGGTGCCCTCTTGATGGCAATCCCGATGAGATCTGAACTGCTTCCAGGGAGACGGCGGGCCCGCCACTTCCAGGTCCAGGAGCGACGAGTATGGTTTCAATCCAGCATTGAACACCGCCCGCAACGGCCGGTTCGCCGGAGAGATTGTCCCACCCCGAGAAAACGTGCGACCTATAGTACCGCTCCGCGGAATCCGCAAAATCGGTGGCAAACGCTTTCAGGCCGTTGACCCACAAGCCGCTGGAGTACGATCGATTCTGCCTCGACTGCTACCTGGAGTTCCAGCACAGTCCGGATACGCTCATGCTCTGTTGAGCTATGTGCGGAGCGCGATCAACCTGCTCGGCCTTACCGGAAAAGGGCGGAAGTACCGGGCCTGGTTCAACGAGCGCTTGCCCGGGCCGGCACGCAACGATTCGGGGTTTCGGCCCCGGCAGCGCAGCAGTCGGCCAAAGGGTTATGTTAATTTGTTAACTCCGGGGTAAGACGTGCGCACGGTCAGTCTTTCCTCAGACGGGAGGTGGCATCGTATTATCGCATTCCCTGCCCCACCCGGGCTGCCAAACGGCCACCAGCAGGAGGATAGTGCTCAGCGTAAGCTTGAACCGATAGGCTCACGTGAGCCGCCTTCCACGTCATTTGAACCGCCGTCAGCCAATCAAGTACTTTGAAGTCTGGTGCTTCCTTACGCAAGTACTAACTCAGCGAGGGGACAACAGAGCATGGCACGCTACACGCAACGGCAGGCTGCATATCTGACGTTTATCTATTTCTACACTGCCATACACGGCCGGTCTCCCGCCGAGCACGAGTTCCTCGAACGCTTCAGAGTATCGGGGCCGGCGGTACATCAGATGATCGTGACGCTGACCCGCAATGGATTGATCACGCGGGAGCCGTACGTACCCCGATCGATCAGGCTGAACCTGAACCGCGATGAACTCAGGGAGCTGCTCGGCATGTTTGCGCTGGAGCAGGAGTAGTACGGCCTGTCATGTGAGCCTTCGTTTCCTTCAGCACCCTGTGCACACCTCTCTGTAAACCAGGCGCCTTTCCCGGAAGGCACCTTCGAAGTGCTGAACTCATTTGTTTTGAACCGCGGGCACGAAGTATGCGACAATACAGGATACACACGGCAAAGAGAATCGCGCGTCTGTCGAGAAAATGCATACGACACGATCATCCTGCATTCTTTGAAACCATTGAAAAGGATAGTACTCACAACGTATGAAGGTGCGGTTTCGAGGGACGAGGGTCATCGCGAATAACCGGTTTGAGGAAGGCGGCCCTGGATGAAACTGTGATCGAAACCGCAAAGAACGGGTTGTGGCGCGGTTCTCGGACTCTGCCGTGGTGTCCTTGTCTGCTATAAACGCATAATGATCAGGGTATCACCTTGTAAGGAGGTTGTCTATGTTCCAGTATCACGCGCAAAGGATGACTCTGACGGTAGTTTCGACTCTTCTCCTGTCGATCTGCAACGGTAAGGACCGACAGCCGTACAAACCGTAAGCACACACTCATACCCAACACTCCGAAACAGGCGAAACAAGGGGACATCCATTATTGTGTCCCCGTCAAGCCCCATTGTCCCGGCCGGCAAAACAGCCATTGTGTTAGTCAAGCCGGCCTGGTGCGCCGGAATGTAGTGGGGAAGGTACCGGATCGTATATTGTCGATGTGCGATATCGCCAATCGACATCAAGGGATTCTCTCGTGCATCACCGTGAGCTGTTTCCGGGACTTGTGAAACTTCATATCCTCTATCATGCCGGAAAGGAACCGGCGTTCGGGTTTGAGCTTATGCGTGAGCTGGGCCGGCGCGGGTACTGCCTGAGCCCGGGGACGCTCTATCCCCTGCTGCACAAGCTCCGCCTGACGTGTCTGCTTTCGTCGAAACGCAAGAACGTGGCCGGGAGAATTCGCACCTGCTGCCGGATTACGTCTCGCAAACGCGCGGTACCGCGGGAAGGCACCGAAAAGGCGCGCGAACTTCCCGCTGAAATCCATCGAGGCGCCCGATGATTGCATTCGACGACGTCACGGTTCGCGCGTCGCAAAGCGTGCTGCTGAAAGACATCACCTTTTCCCTCGATGCCGGCGAGAAAGCCGTGATCACCGGGCCCTCGGGCTCGGGAAAATCCACGATTCTGCTTACCCTCATGGGCGCCCACGCACCCGCACGCGGCCGTGTTCGGTTCGACGGAACGGAAGTGACCGCACAGACCGTGGCCTCGGTGCGCAATGCGGTTGCTTTCATCGGGCAGGAGCCGGTCCTGGGAAACCGGAGCGTACGCGACGGCCTGCTGCTTCCCTTCACGTTCAGGGCAAACAGGGACGCACGTCCCGGCGAAGAGCGCATCTCGGAGATTCTCCATGGACTGAAACTCCCTTCTGATATACTCGATCGCTCTACCGCCGTGATATCCGGCGGGGAAAAGCAGCGCATTGCCGTTGCCCGGGCTCTTCTTACCGGCAAGAATACCTTCGTTGCCGATGAAATAACCTCGGCGCTGGATGAAACCAGTAATCAAATTGTGCTCGATCTGTTTCTGAGGCCCGGCATTACGGTCCTGGCGGTCTCACACCAGGGTCAGTGGCTGCAACGATTCGACAAACAGATTCGTATCGTCAACGGGACCGTTGTCGACGTGCGGCACAACCGCCGAGGGGATACATGAGTACCCGGGACATCAACCTGACCCAACTTCTGATTATCTACGCGATGCTTGCCGTGCCCGCCGCCATACTTGCCGTTTTCAGGACCGGGCTGGTGCGACGGACACTGATTGCAATCGTACGGATGTCGCTGCAGCTTGCCCTCGTCGGGCTGTACCTGCAATACGTGTTCGATCTGAACAATCCCTGGCTGAATGTCGCGTGGTTCCTGGTTATGGTCACCGTTGCATCCGCCAACGTGGTGCATTCGGCCAATCTGCGCACGCGCGCGCTGCTGCCCATGGTCCTGATCGGAATAGGCCTGAGCACTTCGTGCGTGCTTGCCGTGTTCGTGTTTGCGGCGCTGCGCCCACAGCCCTTCTACGATGCGCGCTACCTGATTCCGATCGGCGGAATGATACTGGGAAACTGCATGCGCGGCAATGTAATCAGCCTCCAGCGCTTTTTCTCCGGCATACGCGAAAACGGCAAGGAGTACATGAGCAGTCTGTTCATGGGCGCCACCGTCACCGAGGCCGTTCGGCCCTGGGTTCGCCGCTCACTCACCGCGGCGCTCTCCCCCACGGTCAGTACCATGGCCACTATGGGAATCGTCTCGCTGCCGGGCATGATGACCGGACAGATCCTGGGCGGGTCCGATCCCGTGACCGCGGTCAAGTATCAAACGGCGATCATGGTCGCGATCTTCGTGTCGGTAGCCATGGGCGCCTGGCTCAACCTGGCCCTCTGCACACGGGTGGGATTCAACGAATACGGCATGGTGAGGGATGATATATTTCGATCGTAACGCCGCACCGGTATGATCCTCACCAGTTGTCCCGGGCTGTGCGAAAAAGACAGAACCGGCCCCGAACCGGTTCATTGCCGCTTTGCGTGAAAAGCCCTTGTCCTGCAAGAGAAATCGACAAGCAGGTCCCTCACGGTGATTCCAGGCCCCCGGCACATTCGAAAAAGAAACGCTCGATGGGGCCCCTGCCTGCCGGCATTGCGAGATTGTACAAGGCGGAGGCGCCGCATGCGGCGCCTCCGTTCTCTCGCAGGGTCTATCTCCTGATGATCTTCCTGCTCCACTCCGAAGAGCCCGTTTGGAGCTTCACAAGGAGCACTCCGCGGGCTGCCGTCGGCAACGCCGCAGCAGCCTCCGTCACGCCGCCGACAACCGTGGTTCCGAGGATGCGGCCCGACAGGTCAACCAGGTGCACTCGGTACGTGCGCGATGGGTTGAGCCCCGAGATACTCAGGGTGGTGGGGCCTGGTGCCGCGGAGATTGCGCCGCCGGCGACCGGAACCCGGCCGCGCGCGACATCGAAGACCGTGGCCTGGTCCGGATCCGACGCGTAGAGCTTCTCCAGTGGTATCTGCCCCGGTGAACCGGAACCGGGAGCCTGCCAGGTAACCTCGAGTCCCTGGCCGCCGCCGGCCTGGAAAAACGTCACCACGATCGGATGCATCCCGGCCGTCAGGGTGATGGTTCCGGCCTTCTGCTCCATGCCGTGGAGACCGTCGTTGTCGACCACCTTGTCCCCGTCAACGTACAGCGCACTGCCGTCGTCGGAGGTGGTCCCGAACGTATACTCCCCATCCTCCCCGATCTCCACCATACCGCTGAACCGTATCGCGTAGTTGCTCGCCGTACCGGCAACTTCGGCAATATCGAACCCGGAAACCGTGCCGGTCCGTGCCGGCGTGAGCGCATCGAACTCCGGCAGCGTCTCGAAACTGCCTTCGTAGTACTGGTAGGCTACCTCTCCCTGAGTATACGGCAGGAACGAGAAGGTTGCCTCCGTGCCGGCTGCGATAGTGTTGGGCGTCGACGCCAGGTCCTTGACATTGCCGACAGCAAGGGTGTATGTAATATCGGTGGAGAGCTGCGAAGTGGTGAGGGTGACGGTCTTGCCGTCTTCGCCCAGCGATGCTCCCGACACGGACACGTCGTTATCGATCGAATAGTTCCCCGTTTCCTCGGCGCTTCCCTTTTCGACCGGCTCGGAGAAAACCACCGTGACCGTAGTTGCACTTCCGGCGGCGGCTACCGATGCAATCTCCGGCGGACTGTCGTCCGCACCGGTGGCAGCCGATGCCTCGCCGCTCTTTTCACCTTCCATGCCGGCGCCGTTGACCGCGGAGACGCGGTAGGTGTACTCGGCCCCTTCATCGAGACCCTTGTCGCTGTACGATGTGTTGTCGGTGGTGCCGATGCTGGTACCGCCGCGATAGACGTTGTAGCCGCTGATCCCGCTCTCCCCGTCGGACGCGGCGTCCCAGCTCAAGTCAACCTGAGAGTTGCCGGCAGCGCTCGCGTTGAGGTTTGAGGGGGCCGAGGGCGGCGTGTTGTCGGCGGGCTGCCCGCCGAACCCACCGACCGCGATCACCCAGTCCGATGAATTCGGGGCGCTCCAGGTCATGTCCGATTTCGTGACGTCAACCCCGATCTCACCATACTCCTTCTTTGCGTCGACCGCCACGGCGCTCAGTGTTCCGTTGAAACCGGAAAGATTCATGGACACCTTGTCGGTGTTCTCTTTGTAAAACACCGCGTGCGTCTTGCCGGGCGTTATCAGGCAGTAGCCGTCGGTGAGACCGTTGTCCGCCTTCATGTCAAGCAGGAGACGCTCGTTGTCGTACCAGAAGGCATGATGCGCCCGGAGGTATTCGGGATGAGGGTATTTGTCGTTGTGCGTCCAGTAGGCCCCGAAGAATCCCGCGTGACCTCCCGCCATGGTGTAGCGCCACACATGGTGACGGGTCCAGTCGAAGTCGGCGCAGGAGCGTTTGTACAGGTCGCGTTCCTCGAAGAAATGGGGACGGTTCGGGTCCCGGTTCAGGTTGCCGACCGCCGTATTGTAATCGTGGCACAGGTGCGAATACGAGACCACATCGAGCGCGGAATTGGAGCGCCCCCGGGCGCACAGCAGGTGGGACCACCCCATTCGCTGATGCATGTACTCGGCCCAGGATTTCAACTCGGATTCACCGACCCATTCCTGAAGGTCAAAGCCGTAGCCCATGGTCCAGCCGGGAAGCGGGCCGAGACGCGCGGCAATGTAGCGCTGTACCCGCCGGTCGGCGTATCCGTTGAGGCCCCCGGCAACACCCTTCGGCGTCCAGCGCCTGCTCGATGCATCGTCGCCCCAGGCCCAGATATGCAGTGACAGTCCGTTCCTGTGCAGTTTCACGATAATCTGCTCAAGAGCCTCGAAGGTCGCGCGGTCGGGCTCGTCGCTGTCGTGATCATCCCAGCCTTTGGCTCCCAGCTTGAACCATCCATTGCACATTTCATTGAGGAACACACGGGTAAATCCATTGGTTCGAGCACTCGCCATCGCGTTGTCGATCCGCGCCAGGAACTCGTCGGGACGGGCGTGATCGTGCTCTGCGTCCCACGGTTTGAAAACGTGGCCGGGAATAGCTTTCAAATCGCCCTCCGCGCCGGTCTGCACCGCGAATTTGCTGCCCGATGCCACCATGAAACCGGTGATGGAGTTATCCGCATTCGCCGATACGCTCACCTCCCCCGAGTGGCCGTTCAAATCGCCGTTGTCGCTCGATGTCGAAAAACTCCACGTCCCGGTCTTCGTGCCCGTGAATCGAAATTTCCACGTGTCGTTGCCGTCAAAGAACATCTCAGTCTCGTGCCGGGCGTTGCTTCCCCCATGCTCGAACGTCACGGTCGCGATCACATCGTAGGCATTGCCCGAGTAGGAGACCCCGGAAATCTCCCATTCAAGGTACGGCTCCCACATGGTCACCGATTCCGATCCGAAATCGGTACCATGAGCGACCGCCACGACGCCCATCGCAACCACAAACGATTTCAGTGTTCGGCTCATAACACTCCTCCCCGGTTGATGGTTTTTTTCCGCACGGCCGCCGGTAGTCGCGGTGCGCGAGCCCCCCTGCCCGGTCGACCCGGCAAGCTTTCCGAGAAGATACGGTGAAAAAATCCCGACGTGTTGTCAAAATTGTGGTATATTATTAGCAATTGTGGTGCACGTAGCTCATCCGTGGACGGACCGTCGTCCGTGCGCAAGTCGGGAATGATCGCTATGTATGGTTCGGAAGGTCTCCGTCAGTGGCTCGACAGGTTCCTGAGCAAGAACAAACCCGGAACACGTCTCCCCTACGACCGGGAGCTTGCCGGAACGTTCGGCATTTCGGTTGCGACGGTCAAGCGCGCGCTCTCGCCGTATGTCCGCCGCGGCGCGCTTCAGCGAATCAAGGGCAAAGGGACCTTCATTCATCCCGCCGACGCGCCGGTGCCCGAGCCTTCACGGCCGGTTGGTGCGGAAGAAGACATCGTACGGTTGATATACGACGGGATAGCCGATGGAACATTCAAGCAGGGCCTGCCGCTGCCCATGAACAAGATCATGTGCCTGGAGTTCAAGGTGTCGCCGCGTACCGTGTCAAGGGCCTATCGACGAGTGGTGCGGGAAGGATTTGCGACGAAGGTCGGCAGACGGTTTGTGGTCGGTTCGTTTCCCGCGATCGTCACGCGTCGGGCGAGGAAGCAAGCCGTACTCTTTTTCGATCCGTCATACGGCCCCGAGGAATTGTTCATGAGGCCCCGTTTTTCGCTCGATCTCAGAAAGATGGAAAGTGTACTGCAGGAGCACGGTTTTCTCCTGACCCCGGCTCCATCAACGGAGTTTTCCGACCGGGTCCACCGGTGGGTTGCACGCAAGCGCGCCCCCGACGGCATCATTCTGTGCGGTCGGCGGGAGGGCGCCGTGGAAATAGCGGCGCTTGACAGGTGGTACCCCGCATTCGGCTATCTGCAATCACGTCTGAAGCGGTCGGCTCCCAACACCCTCTGTATCGGGGTGGGAAGACCTCCCAGACGACTCACAAACATGA
>CAZNDN010000096.1:15053-16229 GCA_964571815.1 uncultured Fibrobacterota bacterium
CCCAACACCCTCTGTATCGGGGTGGGAAGACCTCCCAGACGACTCACAAACATGAGTATCGTCAATACCGGTCATATCGACATCACCAGAGCCCGTATCATGGCCGGGTACATGGTCGAACACGGACACCGGGAGGCAACCTTCTTTTTCGATGAGTCCGAGTCCGAGCGCCGGATCACCTATCACGCTCTTCGTCTGTTTCCCGAAGTGCGGAGATTTCTCCCGGATTTTGTGATCAGAACCGTTATCCGCACCGACGCGGCACACTTGGAGCGGGGCCAACTGCTTCAGAGGCTGTACGAAGTGACGCCTCCGCGGGTTATCAGTCAGCATCTGAGCAAGCACACAGTGATCTCTCCCACTGCCATCACCGACAACATCGAGTGGTGCGATTCATTTGAGCAGGCATACCGGAGGTATGTCTCTTCGGGATTGTGGGTCTTCGACGACGGCCGCTTCGCCGTGGATGCCCGCCGGTGGTGCGACCGCAACGACGTAGCTCTTCCGCGTGACGTCTCGATCCTTGCCTACAAGGAGCGACCCACCTGCCTGCTCCACGGTATCAGTGTGTGCAGGGAAGACTGGGAAACCACCGGCTATCTCATGGCCCACGCACTTATCGGCGACATTCCCATTGCCCGAAGCCGGCACGGGTTTATCGTCACCCGGGCCCGGATACTGCAGCGACAGACGACACGGTGAGGGGCGGAGGGCAGGAAGTACAAATCTCAAAGGACAAAGAACAAGAACTGCAATTCAGTCCATTAGTGGGGAAGCAACTTGCCGCGGCGCAGTCCCGCGGAACGATATTCTCACGTGAGCGGGCTCGGATGGGGGATTGGTTGTGCTGCTTGCATTGCCTGCCCGATACGCCTGTAGTGAGCACGGTCGAGGGGCGCCGGAGCTACACGGTGGGACCGGGCGAAGCCCCACGTTAAACAACGACTGTCGCCCCTGTCTCTTACTTTCAATCCGCCAATCCCCAATCGGTGGGTGAATCGATAGAACCTGCTCACCCGGCAACCTTGAGGTTTGTGAGGTTGACAATCCGCAATTCCTCGGCGCCGCGGGTACGACACGGTCTTTTCGGTGGTTCCGGCAATGCGACACCGCGCCACAATCACAATCGACCCGGCACTGACGCCTTCAGCAATATCGTCGAATATTTCACGATTA
>CAZNDN010000097.1:0-16044 GCA_964571815.1 uncultured Fibrobacterota bacterium
CGTTGATATAGCTCATGCATGTGATGTTTGCTTTCAATGAATCGTTATCTTCATAGTGTTGTCCGTGCTCTGTGCGTGCGGCTTGTTCACGAAGCGGTGCGCCGGCGCCTGCCGGTCCTGCCGTCCATACGGGCCGTCGCGGGTGTTTCGGGTGTCTCCAATCGGACCGTTGCCGGCGTTCTCAAGGGACTTGAGCGTGAGGGGTATGTGGCCGTTGTCCAGGGAAAGGGTGTGGCGCCGACCGGGAAGGCGTTCGGTGCCGGCGAACTGAGGAACGCGCGTGCGCGGTCGCGGCATCTCTCGATTGATCCTTTGTTCGAGGACATGCACGGCCGCCCTTCCAACGGGGAATCACCTGCTCTGGGGCATGCGGTGGAGACGATTCGTTCTCTGCTGCGGGAGGCGGACACTTCGGGCAGGCTGCCGGCAACGCGGAGTATCGCGGCGACTGCCGGTGTTTCGACGGGGACCGTCAAGCGGGCCCTGGCGCTTCTCTCCAACAGGGGAGAGGTAGTAACGATCAGGGGAAAGGGCGTCTTCACCGCCGCGGGCGGCACCAACGCGCGGATGGGGAAGCGCTCCGCGGGCGGATCCTCGCCTCCGAAGCGAAAGAAGAAGTGGGAGCTGCTCAGGGAGCGGATCCTGCGGGATATCGGAAGCGGAGCATATCCTCCCGGTACGGAGCTGCCGTCGCTGCAGAGTCTCGCCCACACGTGCGGTACAAGTTACCAGCCGATGAAGCGTGCGCTCACGTCGCTTGCCGAGGATGGGCATGTGCATCCGTTCAAACGCGGCTACCGGGTGCCCGGCAGCGCCGGCGCGCGGTCCGCTACGGTCGTACTCTTTGTTGATGCACACGCGCGGCTCGACACGGCTCATGTGTATCCGCAACTGATCGATACGGTCGGGCAGTTCGAGCGTGCGTGCCGTGAACGCGACATGGCACTGCACGTCGTCTTTCTCAGGGACACGAACTGGAGACGGATACCCCTCGCCGGACTCGGCGTGGAGAAGATTGCGGAATCCACGTCGATCTTCGGGTTCTGTTTCCGTGCCGGTCGCGGCACCGACGATCCTTCACTGGTACGATGGCTTGCCCGGTTCAGGAAGCCGATAGCGGTTATCGACGATGTGGGGGAGGGCGCATATGATGAGATGTGCGCACAGAGCCGCAAGGCGGCCGTTTTCAAGCTGGGAACCGGCAATCGGGGCGCGCGCCGGGTGGCGGAGTACCTGCTGAGGCTGGGACACACCAATGCGGCGTACTTCTCGCAGTATCACACGACCGCGTGGTCCAGGGCGCGCTGCGAGACTATCGGAAAAACGTTTGCCCGCAACCGGACCGGCTCCTCGCTGGTCTCGTTCACGCTCGGCGAAGAACACTTCAAGGCCCTTGCGCGCCTTCACCTGCATGTCTCGCCGGCGAAGTATGAACGATTGCTTCAGCCGCGGTATCTCCGGCGTGAACGGAACCTGATTGCGCGGAACCTGATGCACCATCCGAAGGTGCGCAGGCGGTTCTCCGGGTTGTTTTCGCTGTTTGACCGCGCGCTTGCCCAACAGGACATCACCGCCTGGATCGCTTCCAACGATGAGGCCGCTTCACTGGCCTTCGAGTATCTTACCGACAAGAGGGTCGCGGTTCCCGGCCGGATCTCGCTGATCGCCTTCGACAACACCCCGGACCTGTACTACCGGGGCATCACCAGCTATGACTTCGATCTGGGCACGGTGGTGCGCACAATCATGGGGTTCTTCTTCGATGAAGGGTTTCCTGCCGGCACGCCGCCGGCCGACCGCGTGATCGAGACGGAAGGTCGCATTCTGGAGCGGCGGACAACGGGTAGGGCCGCGACTGGGCCCGGCAGGGGGTGAGTCGGGTTGATATCCCGGGGAGTGCTTGACGAACTTCACTTCGGGCGAGTCGGCCGCTCAATCGGCCGGGATGCCGGCAGGACTATCCTCTGCACGCACTATCAGATCCTCGTTGCCGGGCCATATCCCATCCCATCCTTGTGAGTGCTTTTCACAACCTTCCTGCCGGAAAGCCCCTGTACTTTACCCATGTACGGCCTCGAACGTTGTCATAAACGAACGCTCATGGGCGGGAAGAGGGAATTCTTCAAGGTACAGCTCCGTTGCTTCCTTCAGACTACTCACGGCTTCTTCCGCCGTTTTGCCCCGGCTTGCGATGCCGACTTCGGAACACTGTGCAACATACAAATTGTCCTCACGGTGAATAGCGGCAGTAAGCGTCATTTTTTTCCATGACGTCCTCCTCATCACGGCGGTGACCAGCGACTCACCTCCGACGCACGCCGACAGGACGACTCCCATGAAGTATCTTTCCGTGTTTTATCGGGGCTGAACAAACCGCTCGCGGCGACGGTTTTTTGTTCACAAGACGGGCACCGTTTCCGACTTCGTCTGCCGGCGGTGCGTCCCGGTGGAGGAGAACGCGGTGTAGGGTGTTTCGGGAGCGAACCCGCCCTTCGCCGCTGAATTGCAGCATCCGATGATCGGGGTAAAGGCAGTTTACCATGGATTTCAAGTTCCAGCACAATCGGCCCCTGGCCACGCTGTGGCGGTTGTACCGTGACGCGCGGGGGAAGGTAGCGGCCGCGGTCTTTTTCGTGGCGGTCAAGCATATCCCGTTCGTTATCACGCCGGTGATAACCGCTAATATCATCAACTGCATAACCGAGCCCCGCGAACACCCGCTGCGGGACATGGCAATCAACGCGGTGGTTCTCCTGGTTTTGGCGCTTCAGAACATACCCACCTTCTGGATCGCCAGCAAGTTTATCAGCAGGGTCGTGCGCGACATGGAGGCCGGGGTGCGGCGGGCGCTGGTACGCCGGATACAGTACCTTTCGCTGGGTTTCCACGACCGCTTTCGCTCCGGACGCCTTCAGTCCAAGATACTCGTGGATGTCGAAGCGCTGGTGCGGCTCTCGCGGCAACTGCTCAACAGCGTGCTGATGTCGCTTCTCAACGTGCTGTTCGCTATCGTGGTCACCTTGGTACGAGAGCCGATGGTCGCCCTCTTCTACCTCTTCACCATTCCTCTGGCCGTGACCCTGATCCGGCTGTTCCGGGGACGCATGAGGATTCGTAACAAGCGCTTCCGCAAGGAGATCGAGTCCATGTCGGCGCGCGTGTCGGAGATGGTCGAGATGATCCCCATCACCCGAGCGCACGGGGTCGAGGACTTCGAGATAGCCACGGCCGATTCCCAGTTGGCGCACGTACGCACCGCCGGCCACCGCCTGGATATGCTCAACGCCCTCTTCGCCTCGTCGACCTGGGTCACCATGCAGGTCTTTCAATTGCTCTGTCTGGTCGTCACCGGCTACATGGCGTTCCGCGACCTGATTCCCGTCGGCGACGTGGTCATGTACCAGGGGTTCTTCGCCATGATCGTCAATTCGACCAATCACCTGCTGAGCATTTACCCCGAACTGGCGCGTGGAACGGAAGCGCTCAGCTCGGTGAACGAACTGCTCGGGTGCGAAGATGTCGAACGGAACTCGGGAAAACGGAAGGTGACTTCCTTACGAGGGGAATACACCTTCGAAAATGTCTCGTTCACGTACCCGTCCGCCGGCGTTGCGGCTGTTCGCAATATGTCGATGCATGTCGAGCCGGGGACGTGCGTGGCGTTTGTCGGGGAATCGGGGGCAGGGAAATCCACACTGCTGAATCTGATCATTGGTTTCAGACGGCCCGATGCCGGGCGTATCCTGCTGGACGGCGCCGACATGGACACTTTGGACCTGCGTACGTACCGTCAGCACCTCGCGGTCGTTACCCAGGATATCATCCTGTTCTCGGGAACGATTCGCGACAATATTACGTACGGCATGTGGGATGTCGACGACAAACGCCTGCACGAGGCAATCGAGATGGCCAATGCCCGGGAGTTTATCGATCAGCTTCCCGAGGGCTGCAACACGGTCATCGGGGAGCGCGGCAAGACGCTCTCCGGTGGACAGCAGCAGCGCATTGCGATTGCGCGGGCTCTCATTCGCAACCCTCGCGTGATTGTGCTTGACGAGGCTACGTCGTCCCTGGACTCCCTGTCCGAAGCGCTCGTGCAGGAGGCGATCGAGCGTCTGGTCGAGAATCGCACGACATTCATCGTGGCCCATCGGCTTTCCACAATTCGCCATGCCGACCGGATCATCGTCATGAAAGCGGGGGAGTGTGTCGAGGAGGGGACCCACGAAGAGCTGATGAAGCGCGAGGGCGAGTATTACCGGCTCAAGGCAATGCAGATGTAGCTTTTCCGTCTTCGGCTATCGTTGCTCCGGAGCGCAGGTGATTCGATGCGGGACCTCTCTGTAGATGTCGGTCTTGTCTCACGCCGCTGTGCGGGATTCCTACCGGAGCGATCCTTTTCTCGCGGAATCGTCTTTCATCTCCCGAATCCTCTTGCGGATCGAATCGATCGCATGCTTCACCGAATCGTTCTGCATACGCGCTTTTTCGACTTCGGCTTTGAGCGAATCCGCTGTTTGAATGAGTTGCCGGGGATCTTCGGAAACCGTCTTCTCACGCGGTTCCTTGTCTCCCCTTTGTGCACAGGCGCAGGGAAGGAGCAGCAACAGCGACAGGATCACGACGGAGTGTTTGCAGGGATGACGGGTCACGTGAAGAATATACATGGAGGGAATGTCGAGAATTGCTGCCGACACCTATGCTCTGCGATCACCCTCGTCTTTGTCCGCCGATTACCCGTGAAGCCGCATGCGCTTTCCCAGCCTCCCCGCGATATCATCGAAAACCCCGTACATGCAGGGAACCGCAACGACTGATGTGAGCGTGGAAAAGACGAGACCCACGCACACCGTTGCCGCCATGGGGCCCCAGACCGGAGAATAGCCTCCGAGCCCGAGCGCGGTGGGCAGGAGACCGGCTATGGTGGTGACACTGGTAAGCACGATCGGCCTGAGCCGGAGTCGCGCGGCAGTCAGAATCGCCTCTCGGACCTGTGTTCCGTTTCGTCGCAGCTCGTTGATACGACTGATCAGCACGATCGAGTCGTTGACCGCTATGCCTGCCAGGGCGACTCCCGCGTACAACACGGTGGTTGAAAACGGCGTCCCCGAGACCAGCAGGTAGAGGATGATCCCCGCAAAGGAGAACGGTACCGTGAACAGGATCAGGAACGGCTGCGCGTATGATTTGAACTGGGTCCCCAGTATCAGATAGATGAGGAATACGCCGACCAGAAAGAGCCGAAAGATTTCAATGAGAATGTTGTTGAATTCGGCGAATTCTCCTCCCGCCTCGAACCGCACCCCCGGAAAGGCGGGCTTGAGTTCGGACTCGAAGGTCTTCGCGAAAGTGCTGTTGACGGCACGGATATTCTTCTTGTCCCACGCTTCGGCGGTAACCGTGACCTCACGCTTGCCTTCTTCGCGTTTGATGGCGCCGATTGCACTTTTCGGCGTTATCCGGCACACCGCCGAGAACGGCACGGCGCCGCCGGAGGGCGTGGGAATTTTGAGCTGCGTCAGCTCTTCCACGGACTGGACGGCGTCACCGCGGTACTGCACGATAATGTCGATCTGTTCGTTGTCGTCGAAGATCCGGGTTGCCGTGATGCCGTCAAACGAAGCACGGAGGTACGATCCCACGGCGGCGACCGAAAGACCGAACCGGGCGGAGCGATCGCGGTCGACGGTGACGCGAAGCTCGGGGGTGCCGCGGTCGAGGTTGTCGCTGATGTTGTACAGCTCGGGGTAGGAGGCCAGGTCCCGCTTGAAGCGATCCGCGACAGCCTCCAGGTCTTCGTAGTTGTCGCCGAAGATCCTGAAGGAGATCGGAGGATCCACCGGCGGTCCCCCGCGAACGGTTCGATAGAATACCGATTCGGTGCCGGGAATGGCGGCGCATGCCCGCCGTATATCGTTGAGAACGGCGTCGATCGGGCGCGTGCGCCCTGCCTTGCGTTCGACAAGGTCGACGACGATCTGAGCTGCGTTCGATTGCGTAAGCACCTCCCCGCCGGCGTCGGAGCGTCCGACGATCGATTGTACCGAGACGACCTCTCCCTTGCCGACCAGGGGAAGAATGCGCTCTTCGAATTGTGCGACGATCCGGCGAGTCTTACTCCGTGGAGACCCGGCGGGCAGTTCGAGGTCAATGAAGAAATGAGTATAGTCTTCACCCTGGAACAGGTTCTGCGGCACCAGACCCGCCGCCGACAGCAGCCCGACCATGACGACAAATCCTCCACCGATTACCAGGTAGCGCCATGCATGGAGGCCGGCGATAACCTTCCCGAACCACTGCTCCAGGGGCTCGAACCATGCCCCCGCCTTCGAGTCCCCGGCGCCGCTCCATTCCGCGAAATGGAGCGGCAAAAACGCGAACGCTTCCAGGGTGGAAACCACCAGTGCGATGGATACCACGAAGGGGATGACACGCAGGAATCGTCCGAGGATCCCGGGAAGAATCATCAGGGGCAGAAACGCGGCCACGGTGGTCAGGGTTGCGCTGAGCACGGGCCACGCCATGGTGTCGGCGCCCCGAATCGCGGCATCTTCCCTGGACAGACCCTCCCGGCGCAGCCGGTAGCTGTTCTCGATAACCACGATGGCATGGTCGACAAGCATGCCCAGCACGAGTACCAGCGCAAACAGGGAATTGCCGTTGAGCGTCTCACCCCGCCATTCCAGTACCACGAACGTGAGCGCAAAGGCCATGGGGATTCCCAGTGCCGTGATCAGGGCATTGCGCAGTCCGAGGAAGAGACCCAGTATGGTGATCAGCAGCAGGAGGCCGGTTAGCGCGTTGACCGCGAGCACGGAAATGTTGTCGCGTATTCTGACCGTCGAATCGTTGAAAAGGGTTACGTCGACCGAGGGCGGGAGGTCCCATGTGAACCGGCGGACGGCTTCACGCACCCCGTCAACCACCGCGATGGAATTTCCGCCGACAACCTTGGTTACCTGGAGCGTGACGGCGGACTTTCCGTTGAACCGCACCGAAGGGGCGTTCGGGTCAAGCGTATCGTGAGCCGCGGCGAAGTCCGAGAGACGGATAAGGCCGCCTGAGGGATCGCCCCGAACGACAATGCCCGCCAGGTCCTCGGCCCGTTGTACCTCTCCATCGGTGCGCAGGAGGTACTCGCGCGAGGGGGTCTCAAGGGTGCCCCCGGGGATCGTGACCCCTCGTCCCTGAACGGCCCGGGAGATCTCCGACAGCGACAGTCCCAGTGCCTGGGCCTTATCGGGGTCCACTTCGATGCGGAACTGACGGTCCCGTGCTCCTTCAAGGTTGACCGCTTCGACTTCAGGGACGCGCTCCAGCCGCTCTTCGAGACGCTTCGCCAGTTGATTCAACTGTTTCCCGCCGGCCTCGCCGAACACAATCACTTCAACTACGGGGAGGAAATCCGACGACGAGAAGTCGTCGACGACCGGCTCCAGGGTTCCTTCGGGCAGGTCGACCTTGTTGAACCGCGTCTGCACTTCCTGGAACAGGCGCTCGAATCCTTCCCGCGAGATATCGTCCTCGAACTCGACCTGAACCAGCGAAAGCCCCTCACGGGTAATCGATCTGACTTTTTTCAGCTTCTTGAGGCCGTCCATTTCGTTTTCGATCGGGACGGTGACCGATTGCTCCACATCCTCGGCCGAGACGCCCGGATACGCAACGGTAATCGTGGCCCAGAAAAACGGAACTTCGCTGAACTGCTCCCGGGGAAGGCGGCTGAGACTGAACGCCCCGAGCACGAGAATCGTGACCATGAGCACGTTGAGCAGAACCGGGTTGCGTACGGACCACCTGCCGATGCTCATGGGCGATTGTCCTTTGCTTCGACCATTGTCGCGGATAGGGGAGTTCGCTGCCCGGGAAGGACCATTCTATCTGGTGAGAGGGTGTTCATACCGACTCCGACATCGATTCGATGCTATTTCCAGCTCCCACTTTCGCCGATCAGGGTGACGATCACGGGGTTATTGGGTGCGAGCGTACCGAGCGCCGACATGATCACGATCTCTCCCGCCGAGACCCCTTCGAGAATCTCGGTCCGATTCCCCGCCCGGCGTCCCATTCTCACCGGGCGCACCACGACACGGTCTCCCGAAGCAATCAGCACGGCATCCCGGCCCTCCCGCTTGATCAGCGCCGCGGTGGGGACGACCACGACCGTGTCCTGACCCGCGCCGGGGATGGTCACGGAGGCGGTCATGCCCGATTTGAGCGCCGGGCCGCAGGTATTGTCCCATTCGATGACTACCGCGAAGCTTCCGGTACCCGGATCCGCTCCGGCCGCGACGGCCTTGACAACCGCATTGAAGGTGTCGGGTGTGCAGGGCGCGTTCACGGCGACGGTGGCGGGGGAATTCGCATGAATCAGGCCGACTTCCCGTTCGCCCACGGAGATGGTAACGCGCAGGCGCGAGAGGTCGACAATATGAGCGATGCGCACACCCCGGTTGAGGTAGTTGCCCCTTGAGATAGACGGGCTCCTGGTGGCCACGTACCCGGCGATCGGGGCCCTGATCGTGCAGTCTTTCCATTCCTTGACCGCCTTTTCGTATGCGGCCCTGGCTGCACCGGCCGCCGCGCGGAGGCGTTTCAGTTCGGCCCGGGCGATCCCGCCGCTGGTCTCCAGTTTCTTCCCGCTTTCGTAGTTCATGGACGCGGTTTCGAACTGTTGCTCGGCGCTTTGCATGGCGGCCCGCCGCAGCTTGTCGTCGACCCGCACCAGAACGGCACCTTTCTTCACGCGGTCTCCCAGTTCGAAGCTGGTTTG
The DNA here is from genome assembly GCA_964571815.1 of uncultured Fibrobacterota bacterium. Taxonomy (GTDB): domain Bacteria; phylum Fibrobacterota; class Chitinivibrionia; order Chitinivibrionales; family WJKA01; genus CAZNDN01. Next base: position 8,774 of record CAZNDN010000097.1, read on the forward strand.
TGTGATTGATCCCTGTGCTTCGCTGACCACCGTGGCTTCGGCCGCACCGTAGATTGTTCCCGAGGCCTGAAGGGTTCGGCTCAGCACACCCCTGGTTACCGTGACCGCTTCTACGGCCACCGGTTCCTTGATTGAAGCGCCGGACTCGGCGTCATACTCTTCTCCGCTGTCCCCACCGCAGTTGAACATCGTTGCGGCCCCGAAGGAGACAAGAATTGTCGCGACGAGTTTGGATATGCCCCTCATGAATCGTCCCTTTCAGCCGGCGGAAGAACAGCAACACAACCGCACGATTCGACTGATCGGTGCGGCCCGTGAGGAGAACACGGCCGGTGCATGCCGGCCGTACGTCTACGGGGAGACAAAATAACCTTCGGCCCTGCAGTGCGTTTCTGCTCGAATTGGATCGGTGCCTGCCGGGAACGTGAGCCGCGTGTGCTCTTGAATCCGAGAATAGGAAGCGGTGTTTTCCGTTGCGCGCACGTCGCTGATATCGGGCTTATCCAACGGCCTCCGTAGGGGTTCTCGATCCGGGCCGACCGGGATTCTTTCCCCCGGGGGGGCCGAGGGAGCCCCGGTCGATCAACGAACATTTTCCGGGTATGTCGCGGTTCTTCCCGAAGTAGGCGGGGGTGTCGCCGATGAAGAGGTGGGCGGCCAGATAGCCCAGCCGTGAAAACCCGAAGTCGATGCTGGAGAGGGGAAAGACACTCGAGGAGGAGTTGTTGTCGAATGAGAGCAGAGAAACGGATTTCGGGACCTCGATTCCAACCCTGTGAAGCCACAGGAGGTATTTGATTCCCATACCGTCGCAGGGAGCCAGCAACGCCGAAATCTTGCGGTGCCGCAGCAGCTTTGCCAGTGACGGGGTGTTTTCCATGAGATGCTGAGCTTCCGAGACGGCCCCTCGCGTTCCTCCGGCGGACGCCGGCGTGGACCGCAGGGAGGGAAATCCGTAAATCCCGGATTCTCTGAAGTTCCAGAACGGTTCGGAATGCGTTGTTTCGTGTATGGCCACATTCGCGAAGCGTTTTCGCGCGATATGCTTGAGACGATTGATACGACCGGCAATCCAGTCGAACTCCGGATAGTCGGGCATGGCGACGGACTCGTGGCCGAGTGATACGAGGGTCTCGAGGGCCAGACTCACCGCGGCTTCTTCGTCGCGATGGAAGCGGTAGAAATACCGGAGTTTTTCCCGCTCGTGCGGCTCGAAAGCGGTTCCCCTGCCGGCGAAGTCGAACATCACGACAGGCCGGCCGAACTGGTGCAAGGCGCTGACCCAGCCTTCGAGATCCTCAAGGTCTTTCTTGTCCGGACCGCTGACCATGATCGTTCCCCGGTAGCGCTTGCCCAGGGCGGCAATTGCCGATCGGGCCTGATCGATTCCGGAGGCGACCGACAGCTCTCCCTCGCTCACGCGTTTGGCCAGCACGAGATTCATCTGGACGCCGTACTTCGTCAATTCGTTGACGAATGCAAAGGCAAACGGGGAGGTGAACTGCGTGGTGAACATGCCGTACCAGAAGACGTTGTTGCCGGTCAGGAGAACGACAACGGGCGGAGCGGTGTGGTCCCACCAGTGGGATGAGGAGATGAAGCCCGACGGCAGAGGGGCCGGGCCGGCGATCCAGAATTTCCCGCGCTTGTGAATGAAATTTTCGTCTTCCAGGCGCTTGAACACATAGAGAATCGCGTTGGGGGAGACACACTCGCTCTTGGCGAAGTAGTTGACACGCGGCAAAGCCTGTCCGGCGGGGTAGGTTCCGTCGACGATCCTGGTATGGATTGTCTGATAGAGATTCTCTTCCCCGCGGTCATCCTGCATTTCGGCCCCGCGGCGCGACGGTATGGTAACTCCTTTCCCGGGCGCGCATTCCACGATACCCCGTGAGGCGAGCAGCCGCACGGCTTTCTGCATCGTACCATAGGCTACCTTGTGAGAGCGGGCCAGCTCGTACAACGAGGGGAGCCGCACCAGATTGGGGCGCTCCCTGATATGCCGCGCAAGATCGTCCGCGAGCTTGTGGGGAAGAGAGCGGCGCCGAGGGCTGTTTTGCTGCATACATTCCGCGAGAAAAGAATGAACGTCACATCGGCCTCATGAACGTATCAGCCACCGCAAAGTAAAATATATCTCCCCACTGCCCGGGGAAACCTCCGGTCGTCGGCCGGCGCGTTGCGACCCGCGGGAGGAATGCCCGCGCGGGTCGACGGCTGTGAACACTCAGGGGGACGTCACGAACCGGCGGACCATCCGGCGTTCGGGCATGACGGTTTCCATGACGTAGAGGCCTGCCGGGAGTCGGTCGAGGGCTATGCTCGCGTGCTTTCTGCTCTGCACGAGACTGCGCTGCACCAGTTGTCCGTTCGGACGCGTGATTCGAATCTCGGCGTTGACGGCCGCGGGGAAGGAGGCGATGAATCCCGCGGGGGTTCGCCGTATCGTTGTCCGGCGCGGTATGGAACGCGATCCGCCCGCCGTGAGGCCCTCCTGAGCGGCCACGGCAATTGCCGAGACAATGGCCTGATTGGCGGCGACCTTCGGGAAGCTCACCTCCAGGACACCGTCGGACGCCTGGACATTGGAGACAGCATATTTCGTCGCGGTACCATAGCCGACCCGCTTCCAGATATCGAAATTCTCAGCGTATGTCTTGCCTTCCACGGCAATGTCGAACAGCCGCCACCCGGAGCAGTCGAGCCGGTTGGTTCCGGCCCCGTACCACGGTTCCATGAAATGGAATTCAACGGTATGGTACGTGTCGGTCGGAACGGCGAACTTCCAGGTTGTCTTGTCGCGCGCCCAGCGATACCGCTGGTAGAGTTCATCGTCGCGCGTCCCCCTGACCGGGATCCAGGACGTCCCGATGCTGCCCAGGTCGGTTCTCTTCTCCTTCACATCCTTGATGACGGCCAGTTCATCGTAGTGCGCAAGGTCGCCCCAGGAGACGATGCCGCAGGTGTTGTTGTCCCATTCGGTGTCGGCCTTCCAGACGTTCCCGTTCACATCCGTGTAGTCGGCGCCCCCGCAGTTGATGCGATACGTGTACTGCAGTCCGGGTGTCGGCTCGGTTGAGTTGGGGGCGCCCGGATCGAGCTCAGCAAGCCCCCCGGCGTCGGGAAGGTTCTCCAGGAAGATCGCATCGGTCGCCACGACGGTTCCGCCCACCTTTGCCTCGGCGTAGAGCAGGTTTTTCTGGACGTTTGCATTGTCCCACTGAAAAGGCGCGATACCGGGGCGCGATTTCGACCCGAGGGAAGCGGTCTTGTAGCCGTTGAACAGTTCGACTTCATTGCAATTGCTGTACACCTGAATAACGGCCTCCCGCGGACCGTCGAATCGATCGCCCCAGGTATGCGAGCAGATGTAGACCATGGGCATGTCGGACTTTGACGTGTAATAGGCCTGGTAGAGGTAGAAGAGGTCCTGCGGCTCGCGCCAGCTTGTCAAGAGGCCCTTGTAGTTGATCGGGACGAGCTTGTAGATCGCGCTGTCGCTTTCGTGGGCCGACAGTCCGCCTCGACCGGTCGGGAAGTTGTTGAATACCCAGGCAAAGTGACCGCAATAGTTGTCGGTGTTGTCCAGGGCGGCTGAGACGTAGGCGGTATGAAATGCGCACGCGCGTTCCATGGTTTTTGAAATACCAAGGGAACCGTCCTTTCCCATATCCCCGGTGAATTCGTTGACTCTGCCCGTGTGAGTACGATAGTACGCCCACGCTCCGTATTCGCCGTAGAGTTCGCCCGAAGGCGATGAGATGCGGGAGCGGTAATCGTCCCAGTTGCCGCCGTAGGTCCCGCTCCAGTGCTGCGGAAAGCTCGCATCAAGCCCCCCGCCCTTGCAGTTTGCGCGAAGCCGCTGGGCCGGCGAGGTTGGATCGAGATCGGCGATCGTCTGCTTTACCTTCGTAGCCAGATTGTCCCAGTCAATATCTTCCCATTGATTGTAGTCGGAGATGGAATTTTCATTGTAGATTCCCCACAGGACAATGCACGGATGATTGCGGCGTTCGCGGACATAGGATTCGACGATGTGGACCATGTTCGCCGTGTACGCCTTGTTGTCGAGCAATTCCTGCCTGTTGTTGCTCTCAATCTGCGGCCAGCATACAATGCCGTATCTGTCCCAGTGGTCGTAGTACCTGAGATTGTGCGGCTGGTGCGCATCCCGGAATGCGTTAAACCCGCAGCTATGGACCATGCGGCAGGATGCGGCGACCATCTCGTCGGTGAATGCGTGGTCCATGCCGAGGTTGTGCTCGTACTCGCAGATTCCCTTGATGAAGACCGGCTTGTCGTTGATCTTGAACACGGTCTGGCCGGCGGCGGCCGTCTCGGATTTCGGCCAGCTTATCCAGCGGATGCCGAACGGCGTTTCATACGTGTCCTCGACTGCTCCGTCGACCGTCACGGTTGTGCTCAACGTGTGCAGATAGGGGTCATCGGGTGACCAGAGCCGTGGACCGGCAAGGTTGTCGGTTGTCTGGACAAACTTGTGCGCCTGGCCGGCATTGACGGTCTCGGTGGTTTCGACGGTCTTCAGCACGCTCCCCGATGCGTCACGGATTTCGCTCTTGACTGCCACGGCTTTCGCGGCATCGTAATGATTACGGACCTCGGTCCAGACCGTGAGGGGGACGCTGTTGGGGGTGTACTCGTTGGTGGTAAAGACGTATGTGCCGAAATACTGCACCCGCACGTTGCCGGTGATAACGATATGCACGGGTTTATGTATGCCGAAGGGCTCGGTGCCCTCACAGTGAGCTCCCCCGGCGTTCCCGCCGTCCATGAACGGCAGGTCGAAAAGGTCACTCTCATCGGCGCGCGGATACTCCACGCGCACTTCAAGCAGGTTGTCCCCGCCGAATTCGATATGATCGGTAAGGTCAACCGAAAACCCGACACGCAGTCCCCGATGGTGGCCGGCTTCGTGCCCGTTGACGTACACGGTGGCGTAGTGGCCGGCACCCTCAAACCAGGCAAACACCCGGGACCCGGCGTGCTGCGCGTCGATCGTTACGTGACGCTCGTACAGGGCGGTCCCGTAGATATGCGTGTCGCCGCCCAGATAGGTATTGTAGTCGTTGAACTGATGGGGTATGTCGATGTCCCGCCAGGTATTGAGCGGCGCCGGGGCCATGTCGGCATTGAAGGTGATCTCTTCCAGTTTGACCCGCCAGTTATCGTCAATACGAATGTCGATTCTTTCTCCGGCAAATGTCGCAAGGACCGGAATGCAGATCGTTGTGGCGAGAGCCGCGAACCGGCGGGCAGGACCGGACAATGACATGATTTCCCCCCCGTTCGTGTGGTGCGGGTGAAGTTGACGTGGCCGTATTCTTCGGCGCGCGCCTTCGCTGCCTGCTCACAAGCATTCTCACGTGACGGTTTCGTGCCGCAACCCGACCGACCTACGTGATGTTTCTCAAACGTGGATCTGAACCACCATACGGGACGTGCGGCAAGCCTTAAGCCATAGTATACTATACAGGAAAGTTGAGATTGGTGAAGGAATAATGTATTAAGCAGAAGTGCGCATCTGTTATACCATTACATATATTTTTCAACCTTGGCAGTGTTCCGCATGAATCCGGATTGTTTCAGCCGTTCCCTGTCGGCAAAGGGTTCTTTTTGTCTGCGCAAGGCCAAGGCACGGCAGGGCATTCGAGGCCGGATACGGCGTGCAGTGCGACCGACGAAGGTCACCCGGCCTGAACAGGCAACGATATCGGGAGGATATCACCATGCCCCGCAAGTCATCTCCGATTCTCGCCCGTACGGTTGAGTTTGTCGAGAGCATACTGTGGGATGAGGCCATTGTGTCCGATGGAGTACTGCCGGCGATGACGCAACTGTCGGCGCTGGCCAACGTATCGCCGGTGACGATGTGGAAGGCGGTGAACGTGCTCAAGGAGCGCGGCGTCCTGTCCGGCAAGTACGGAGGCAAGATATACGTCGTCGGCTCTCGTGCACACCAGGATTCGAAGGCGAGGCGCAAGGGGCAGTCGGGATCGACGGATCGATCGTGGCAGCGGGTGAAGAAGACCATCGAGCGCGACATCTTCGACGGAGTCTATGCTCCGAACGAGCGTCTGCCGCTCATGAAAGTGCTGCAGAGGCGCTGTAACGCATCATTTCAGACCGTGAAACGGGCGCTGGGAGCCCTGTGCGACGAACGGCTCATTCAACCTTTCGGGCGCGGCTACGTGGTCACTCCGGCTCATACCCGAAGGGGGCATGCACGGGTCGTGCTGCTGGGGCAGACCAACCGCGAAGGAAGGATCGCGCGGAGCGTGGGCGGCGATGAGTTTTTCCGGGCGCTCGAGGCCCAGTGTATTCAAAGCGGCGTCAAGCTGGACGTGTTAACGTATCGTCACCAGGAAGACAAGCTTGCTTTCGGGTATGAGGCAACCGGCATGCCGTTCAGCTTCAGGGACAGGGATGATATCCTCGGCGTGATCTTTCTGGAGATCGAGGTGGACAGCAGGTTTGAGGAGGTTATCCGGGCGCTGAGTCATACGGCATTGCCTGTTGCGGTCTTCACGCACAAGCCCGATACAGCCATTCCCCGGACGATCCGCCGGCGAAACCTCTTTCGCGTCTTTTTTATCGGGGTCGACCACTATCCCGGAAGAAAAGTGGGCAGGTTCCTTCGTCGACAGGGATATTCCCATGTTGGCTTTGTTTCTCCGTTTCACGGTACTGCCTGGTCACGGGCCCGGTGCGAGGCGCTTGAAGAGGTGTTTTCTTCGGAGGAAGGCGAGAACCGGGTTCATCGGTTCACGATTGACGATTTCATCGACAGCTCGTTCCACCCCGGCCTGGAGCAGGCGCCTCTGGTGCAGCGTACCCTGGACTCATTCGAGGAGTGGAAAAGGAGCATTGACCCCGTGTTCCACGGTTTTCTGGACGATCCCGTGAAGACGCAGGTTGTGCACGGAGAGCTTTTCCGCCGTTGTCTGCCGCTGTTTGAATCGGCAATGGGTGACGAACGGATCGGCGCCTGGGTATGCGCCAATGATTTTGTAGCTACCATTGCGCTTCGGTTTTTTGAGGAGAGGGGTGTTGCCGCGGGTGACCGGCCTTTTCTCGTTTCATTCGACGATACCCACGAAATGGCCGTGCGTCATCGGATCACCTCCTACAATTTCAACTTTCCCGTGCTGGTAACCCATCTCCTCAATTTCATCCTTCGACGCGACCGCATGGCGTTCCAGAGTGTTCGCCGCCCGGTGGTGGTTGACGGGATTATTATGGAGCGGCGGTAG
>CAZNDN010000098.1:0-2721 GCA_964571815.1 uncultured Fibrobacterota bacterium
AGTAGTGCCGGGAAAGGAGTTTCGCTATCTTCTCCTGCAGTTGCTCGAACGGGATACCGACCACGTGTACCTGGCCGACCACGGGAATGAAAACCTTCCCTTCTCTGGAGACGCTCAGTTCGTACTGAAACTCGACCTGACCCCAGACCGCCAGGCGAAGTTTGTCTCCCGGGCCGAGGATATAGCCCGGGTCGACGGGCCCCGCCGATGCCGGCTTGAATGCCTCGGGCGTGCGGTCGAAGAGAGAATAGCCGAAGTAGCTGAGACTTCCCTGGGTGGGGCGCCGAGGGGTCCTGAGAGCTTCCGCCTGCACGTCCTCGGTCGCCGGCTTGCCCGAAGAATCCTCTGATGACGTATCTTCGGCCGGCTCCCGCGCGGTGTCCCGCGTTGTTTCAGGAATGTACCGGCTGGTCGTTCCCGGAGCGCCTGTTCCCTCCAGTCCCCGGCGCTGTGCCTCGCGCTCCAACTGCTGCATCTGTGTGGGTGTCAACCGTCCGGATTCGTACCTCTGCTTGATCTGCTCCCGCATGGCCGGGGTGACATCCTGAGCGTTGGCCGGACTGAGCGTTGCGGCACTGATGGCGAACAGAAAGCCGCACATCGCGAATGGTCTGTTGAGAGGACGACGGAAAATGATGTTCACGGTAGTGCTCCCGGGTCTTTCCAGGGGGACAGGTACGCCGCGGGAGAGTTTCCCGCCTTTGCGGCAGTGGTCCGCGGCATCAGGTATTTGTCTCGATATTCGTTTCGTGTGAGTGGGGAGTCGGATTCCGGAGATTCCCGATCGGATCGACTGTTCGGGTATGCCGGGTGAGGCTTGCCGAAGACGGGCCGGACGCACCCTTCCCCCGTCGGCGGTACCGAATCTCCGAAAAAGCATCGTGTCCGTCCCGGCCCTGAGATCAAGAACAGTAGATTATAACTTTTCGACAATAGTAATTCAAGAGAAAATAAGGGAGTTACGAAAAATCTTCGCCGCCGCCGGGCCTGTTCGGGGCCGTCTCGGGCGAACGAGGGTTTAGTTTTCGGAAACGCCGCCGCGGTTTTTGCCGTAACTGCCCACCGGAAGCGCACATGCGTCGGAATCCCTGTTGGCTCACGGTTTCCGGGCGCCACAATCGGAGTTCTCCGGGCCTCCGGTGAAGAAATTGTCCAACTACCCCCGCAAAACGATTTGGACATTCATGGCTGAAGATGCCGAAAACACATCGGTTTCCCGTTCAATAGGCCCCGCTCCGCCGCATCAGCACCACGAGCGTCTTGAGAAGGATATGAAGGTCCAGCCAGAGGCTCCAGGAATCGATGTACTTCAGGTCCAGCCGAACGATCTCGTCGAAATCGCTGATCTTGTTTCTGCCGCTCACCTGCCACAGGCCCGTAATCCCCGGCCGGATGCTGATCCTCCGATGATGCCACTTCGTATACCGCTCGACTTCATCGGGCGTGGGCGGCCTCGTGCCCACCAGCGACATTTCACCCTTGATCACGTTGAGAAACTGCGGAAGCTCATCCAGGCTCAACCTTCGAATGAACCGCCCCACCGGCGTCACCCGGGGATCGTCTTTGATCTTGAACACCGCCCCCTTGAGTTCATTGCGGGCCTCCAGCTCTTTTCTGCGCCGCTCGGCATCGATGTACATGGATCTGAACTTGTAAATGATGAACCGCTTGCCGTTCTTGCCGACCCGTACCTGGCGGAAGAACACCGGGCCCGGTGAAGTCAGCTTGATTGCCGCCGCGAGCACCGGGTAGCACACGGCGAACATGAGCAGTCCGATCGAGCCGCCGATTACATCGAAAACACGTTTGAATATGAGCTGGTCGGGGTCCAGCTCGACCGTGTGCGAGACGAAGGTCGGGAGGCCCATGAAATCATGATATTCCCATCGCGCGAAATCCGTGGCCTTGGAGATGTTGAGAAAGACCCGCGCCGGACGACCCATTTCTTCACACACCCGAAGATAGGGGTCGATGTTGAACCCATCCTTGGTGAAACTCCGCGGGATGCAGAAGAATACTTCCTCGACATAGCTGCTCTTGAGGATCTCCTCGAACTCCAGCGCCGAGACCGAGAGGTCCACCCTGTTTTTGATTCTCAGACCGTGCTCGGGATGGGAGTGGATTTCGTGGATCAACCGTGAAGCCTCGCGTCCGCGCCCGAAAAGGATGATCGGCGTGGTACCCTTGTTGTGCCGCCTGATCTGTTTCATGAGGCCGCGCAGCAGGATTTTCTCTACGAAGACCGCAATAAAGGAGAGCGAAGCGAATGCCGCGTAGAGGGTGCGGCTGTTGTAGCGGTCGGGAATAAGGTAGAGGATGGCCGCGCCGAGGATGCCGGCCGAGGCGAAGATCATGATGACACGGCTTATCAGTCCCCTTATCCATCCGAACTGAAGCATGGAGAAGAGGTGACGGGTCCAGGCGAAGTAGAGATAGAAGCCCAGAAACCCCGTGAACATCACCCAGTACTGAAGCACCGAAGAGAGGGGTCTGAAGAGCGAAACGAGGAAATAGGAGAGATAGAAGGCGCCGAGGATAAGCAGGCAGTCAAGGAGAGCGACCGTCTGCTTGACCAGCGTGGAATGTTCCTTGAGCATAACACTATTCCTTCACGCCCGTGGCCGGCGAGACGTTTCGTATTCGCGGATGCACCTGAGATATATACCCGGTAGCCCATAAAATAATGTTCCCCAGCGTACCGATTGCGGATCGTACCGATTG
>CAZNDN010000098.1:2821-9450 GCA_964571815.1 uncultured Fibrobacterota bacterium
TCTTACGCACCTTGTGTGGCACGGTCGTCCCCGACCGTGTTTGCACCACGACAACTGGACTCCAGCCCACTGCTCGCTGCCCTCTGCCCCTCTGATTCTCGACTTTTGTTCTTACGCACCTTGTGTGGCACGGTCGTCCCCGACCGTGTTTGCACCACGACAACTGGACTCCAGCCCACTGCTCGCTGCCCTCTGGCCCTCTGATTCTCGACTTTTGTTCTTACGCACCTTGTGTGGCACGGTCGTCCCCGACCGTGTTTGCACCACGACAACTGGACTCCAGCCCACTGCTCGCTGCCCTCTGGCCCTCTGATTCTCGACTTTTGTTCTTACGCACCTTGTGTGGCACGGTCGTCCCCGACCGTGTTTGCACCACGACAACCGAACTCCAGCCCCCGGCCGCTGCTCCTCTGCCCCTCCGCCCTCTGCCTTTGTACTTTCTTCCGATTTCTCGATGACATATTTTCAGTAAAGGATTCATTTCCCGTGGTTTGTATACAAAGGAGCCGTGCGGTGCATACCTCTCCTTTCAAATCTTCCGCCGTGACGGTGGTGGGTGATGTGATGCTTGACCGGTATTATTACGGCGACGTGGACCGGATATCACCGGAGGCGCCGGTTCCCGTGGTGCGGGTACGGAAGGAAACCTGGGCGCTGGGCGGGGCGGCCAATGTGGCGCATAACGTATGCGGTCTGGGAGCCGGCGCAACGCTTATCGGCATGGTGGGAAGCGACGGGAAGGGACGGCGTCTGGAGCAGTTGTCACGGAAGCGCACGATTGTGACCCGGCTGGTTCGTCACAAAGGACCCACGACTACTAAGTCCCGGGTGATCGGTGCCCACCAGCAGATGCTGCGGCTCGATTTCGAAGAGCCCGGCACGGTCGACCGCCAGGCCATGAAAGAGCTTCGGCGAGAAATCGTGGCCGGACTCCGCGGCTCGCAGGCCGTGGTGATTTCCGACTACGGCAAGGGCCTCTGCGGCGCCGAACTCTGCCGATTCATTATCCGACAGGCAGACAAGCGGGCGATTCCTGTAGTTGTCGATCCCAAGTCGGAAGAGTGGGGCAAATACGAAGGCGCCGCGTTTGTTACGCCCAATCTCAAGGAACTCCGCCTGGCCGTGGGCAGGACGGTTCCGAACGAAGACGCGGCGGTGGCGGAGGCGGCGCGGAAACTGCTGAAGCGGTACGCGATCGGGCATGTGCTGGTGACCCGCTCCGAGCGGGGCATGAGCCTCGTGAGTGCTCGTCGTACAGTGCATATCCATTCCAGGGCCAGGGACGTGTTCGATGTGAGCGGGGCGGGCGATACCGTGGTGGCCGCGTTTGCCGTGGGCATGGGCGCCGGCTACGATGTCCGGCGTTCCATGGAGCTGGCCAACGCGGCCGCCGGACAGGTGGTGGCCAGGGTCGGCACGGTGCCGGTGACATGGGAGGAGCTGGTGGATGAGATCTGAGACGGGGCTTTGCGGATCAATTGGCCTCATGGCGGCAACGGCTGCGCTTTTGTGTGTGCCCGTATCCGCCGTGCAGTTGGAGAACTGGCGCCTGCCGTACTACCAAACCGCGCACCGCCTGGGGCTGGTGAGCGGTTCTCCCAGCGGCATGTTCTGGGACAACCTGTATTCGACTCCGCCGTTCGCGCCCGAGCTGTGGCCCGACTCCGCGGCGTTCGCCGCGCCCCACTGGACCCTGGAGCCGGCGCTGACCGGGAAGGTGGGCAACAGAGAAGAGCGCGACGGGGAACGGTCGTTTGTGCACTTCGACGTGCTCAATGATATCAGGTACCGGAACCTGACCGTGCGACAGACCCTCGATGTCGACTCCCGTAACAGCGGAGACAGCATGTACGTGTGGCACCAGGACCGCGCGGCCGCCGGGAGGATCGAGGAAGCGTACGCGCAGGTGGACTGGCGATACGGCATGCTGCGTTTCGGCAGGCTCAAACGAAACTGGGGCCCGTGGATCGACCGCAGCCTCTTCCTGTCGTCGAACCCGCCCACCTATGATGCCTTCGAGTGGGGTGTGCACTCCCGGCTTTTCGAGTTTCGTCACCTGTTCGGCGCCTTTCCCCGGGAAATCTCCAACCACGATATCGACCGCGGCACCTTCTCCGGAAAAAGGACCGGTCGCTATCTCAGCGCACACGCCCTGAATATCATGTTCGGCCGATGGGCTACGGTCGGGATATTCGAGTCCGAGCTCCTGGTTCGCGACAAGGGGCTGCCGGATTTCCAGTACATGAACCCGTTCTCTATCTATACGGTCACCAATACCAACCGCGAAGGGAAAGGCAATCTTCTCCTGGGATTGCAGTGGAGCGTGCATCCATTCACCGAGAAAGTCGAGGTGCTGGGGCAGATTGCGCTGGACGATATTCAGGTGGACGATGAGACCGTGGGGGATCAGGAGCCGGCTCACTGGGGCGGAGATTTCCGGCTTCGGTGGTACGATGGTCTGCCGTTGCCGTGGAACCACGCGCTGGTGCTTTCGTACCGGCGAGCATCGCGGTGGCTTTACACCGTCCCCGATCCCAACGCTCTCAACGGAGAGCGGTATACGTTCACGGGCGAGGGGCTCGGGGGAGAGGGCACCGACGGTGACCGGACGGAGCTTCGGCTGGATGCGGCGGGAGAGGATTTCTGGACCGCGGCGGTGGGATTGAGCTATGAGCGCGACGGAGGGAATACGATACACAGCCGGTGGTCGGCCATGCCGGGACGGGACACGACCCTGCCTCAGGGAGCGCTGGGCTACCGCACCGAAACCCCGCTTTCCCGGCGCGAGGGCCTGGTGCGGCGGATAGGGGTGAGCCTCGAGGCAAGCGCGCTGTTCCGCGACTATGCCGACCTGCGCCTGCGGCTTCTGAACCTCTGGGAACACGAGGAGGACGACGGGCAGGACGAGGGGTTCACGTATCGTCCTGAAGCCGCCCTGCTGCTGTCGATCCACTATGCCGATTTTTTCTTTCCACTGCCGGGCGGCCGGCGTGCCGGGGAAGGTTCCTGAATGGACAAGCAGTCGAATTCATATCGCTGGTTCGCATCCGGAAAACAGACGAATCCGCAACCGCCCGAAAGCCACGGCACGGGTGATCGCAACGAAACCCGGGGCAGGTGGGTTTTCGGTCTGCTCTTTGCGGTGTGTCTGGCACTGGGGCTTGTGGCCGGCGCCGGTGTGACCCTGCTGGTTCGGATGTACGAAACGCTTCCGACGCTCGATCAGTTCGAGACGATCCATCAGCCCCTTGTCTCCCGGGTCCTGGCCTCCGACAGTACGGTGATCCACGAGTTCAGTACCGAGCGACGGTTCTGGGTGAGTCTTGATGAAGTACCCCCCGAGCTGGTCAATGCGGTAGTGGCAATTGAAGACCGGCGTTTTTTCACGCACTGGGGAATTGACCTTCGGCGCATTGTCGGCGCTCTGGTAGTTGACGTTCTCGAAGGAGAATACGCGCAGGGAGCATCGACGCTGACCCAGCAGCTTGCCCGCAACATCTATTTCACCTCACGTGCTTCGCTGGTGCGCAAGCTTCGCGAGGCCCTGACCGCGGTCCAGATCGAGCGTCACTACAACAAGAAAGAGATTCTGGAGCTGTATCTGAACCAGGTGTATCTCGGTGCCGGCGTATACGGTGTGGAGGCGGCCGCGCGCCGCTATTTCAGCAAGTCGGTCTCGGAATTGAATCTCAACGAGTGCGCCGTGCTGGCCGGCACCATTCAGGTACCCGAGCACTATCGCCCCGACCGGGAGGAGAACCACAAACGCACGCGCATGCGGCGAAACAGCGTGATCCGGGGCATGCGCACAATGGGTTTTATCGATCGGCCCACGGCCCGTCGCGTGAGCAACGACAGTATCCCTTCCAACCCTCAGGTGCATACGGCCGGCATCGCCCCCTATTTCATAGAAATGGTCCGGAGAGTCGTCGCCTCGAAGTACGGAGACGATCTGCTGTACACGGGCGGCCTGACGATTCACACGACGCTCGATCCGGTGGCGCAGGATTCCGCCGAGACAGCCGCGAAGAGCCACTTGCGATCGCTGCAGAAGCGGCTCAACCGGATGTTTCTGGACAGCGCGAACGCGCCGCAACTGATCGGCGTTTCGCGCAAGCTCTTCTTGAACAACTTCGACTCGCTCTACCAGATGCACAAAGAAGAATTCGCGACACTGCCCGACTCGGTGAGACGTCGACGGGCCCAGTGTGCGGTCGTGGCCATGGATGTGGAGACCGGGGCCCTGCGGGCGCTGATCGGCGGGAGGAATTTCAAGGAGAGTAAGTTCAATCGGGCCACGCAGTCCCGGAGGCAGCCGGGGTCGGCAATCAAGCCCGTGGTCTATACGGCGGCCATGGAGAACGGGTTCACGCCCGCCAGTATTGTGCTGGATCAACCGATCACGCTGGAGACGCCCGAGGGCGACTGGCGGCCGGAGAACTACGGCGGCGAGTTCCGCGGTCCGGTTACCGTGCGGACCGCCCTGGCCAAGTCGATCAATCTGGTTGCCATCCAGGTGCTCACCAGTATCGGGGCCGAGACGGTCATCGCGTACGCGCGAAAGCTGGGCCTGAAGCAGCGTATGGTGCCGGTGCCGGCACTGGCAATCGGCGCCTGCGAGGTGATCCCCATCGAAATGGCGGCCGCGTATGCGGTGTTTCCCAGCCTGGGGACGCTTACGGAACCATACTGCGTGGAGAGAATCCTTGACAAGAACGGGAAACTCCTGTTCGAACATACTCCCGAGCGTCAAGCAGTCCTCGCCCCGCAGACCGCTTACCTGATGTGCAATCTCATGTCCGATGTGGTGCGTCGGGGAACCGGCGCTTCGATTCCGGGAAAGGGGTTTGTGCGGCCGGCCGCCGGGAAGACCGGGACTACCAACGAGTATTCCGATGCGTGGTTCGTGGGATACACGCCGCAGATATCATGCGCCGTGTGGGTGGGTGTTGACGAGCGGCGGTCCATGGGGCACGGGGTCACGGGCGCCCGCGGCGCCATCCCGATCTGGGTCCCCACCATGAAGGCTCTTCACCGGGATCTCCCCATTCGGCAGTTCAGCCGACCGTCGGGCATTGTCACCGCCAAGGTGTGCGGTGAGACACACAAGATTGCCGGGCGATACTGTCCGGGTGTGTACGAAGAGATTTTCGCCGAAGGAAGCCTGCCCGACAGTTGCGACGTTCACCTTCCGGGCCGAAGGCCGGGCGGCAGTCGCGGCGGGGATGTCTTCGGCAGCAAGCGCGGCCGCGACCGGGGAAAGCGCCGGGACGATTCTCCCCTGATGTTCTGAGCCGGCTTGCACCTTCGCACACCGGCTGCGACGGCGTACAACGGCGGCACAGGGCGCCGGAGCGGCCGGATACCGGCAATAGACAGCAAACGTAACTACTCAGAGGTAGTTTTCACGCCTGTCCCGGACAATGCCGCGGGACTCACCCTGAGCCCTTCGACAGGACCGTGCTTCGTCAGGCTCAGCAGGGCAGTTCAATGAAATCAACAAGTTGCGTACCTGGATAGTTGGAAAATGAACAATCATTGACCTCCTTCCATGGTCTGCGGGAAAGGCGCATGCACCTGCCGGGGTGTAGGAGTTGCGGAGTCCCGGGCGGTTCTGTCGAAAGCACTCGCCTTCCTTGATCTGGTTGAGCAGTACGTCGCGTCTTCATCCCATTCTCCGACCGCAATCCAACAGCAGATTCGTTTCTCCAACCATCCGATCTCCAAATCAGCACAGTGTTTCGCCGGGGATCTCATGAAGCAAGTTGCCGTGGTACCCCGGTTCTGAAGCAGGCCCTTTCAGTTTCGCTGCAAACCGCCGATAGCCGGCTTGGAATTTGCCCATGACCCGAAGATGGTGCGCAGGGGAACGGGGGAAGAAAGTGCGCTCAAAAACGGTATTGAAGTTTGAGCACGGAAAAGTAATAACCAGCAAAACATCAAAGCGTTACAACATAACAAGGTGATATTTATGGAAATTTGACAATATTTTTCTTGAAAATCCGATCATTCCGTATTATATTACCCCACATGCCCGCGCCTTCTGTTTTTCAGTACAGCGACTACCGGAAATTTCTCCGTGACTGGTGTGATTATCACAAGAACCGCTCGCGGGGTTTTACGTATCGCACCATGGCCTTGAAGGTGGGGTTCAAGTCTTCGGGGCACCTGAGCATGATCATCCGGCGGCGCGCGAATTTGAGTGAGAGCTTTGCGCGCCGGGCGGCAGCGGTGATGAAGCTCAAGAAGCGGGAGACGGCTTATTTCCTTACCATGGTGCGGTTCAACCAGGCGCGCAGGCACAGTGAGAAGATCGAACTTTTCGGCCGCCTTACCCGGTTCAAGCAGTCTTCCATTCACCTGGTGCACGAGTCGCAGTATGCTTTCTACGACAAGTGGTACCATTCGGCGATCCGCGTGCTGATCGAGTTCTACCCGTTCAAGGACGATTACCGGGCGCTTGCCGAGATGCTCATTCCGTCGATCACACCGGGTCAGGCAAAACGCTCCATTGCACTTCAGGAGAAGCTGAACCTTATCTGCCGTGACAGCGAAGGCTTCTGGTGCCCGGTGGACAAGATCATCTCCACGGGCTATGAGATACGCTCGCTTGCGGTGACCAATTTCGT
>CAZNDN010000098.1:9550-15801 GCA_964571815.1 uncultured Fibrobacterota bacterium
ACTCAGTCTCACCGTGACGCTCGGTCTGATCACGGCGGCGCGTTTCGGGTGTTCCCCGAATGTTGCCGGCGCGGGCTCCGAAGCCGAAGGCAAGGTGGTGGCCGGCACCGCGCTGTTCGAAGACGGCATGCCGGCAGGCAACGGTACGGTGCGCATTCGTCCCGCCGATTTCGTGGGTCAGGGTTCCGGCTCCGGCGCCGCCGGGGAATCGTACAACACGCTGACCGCATCGGACGGTGCATTCTCCTTTGACTCCCTTGCCGCGGATACTTATATGGTGGAGATCATTGCCGGCGACAGCCTGGCGGCCGTGGTGCGCTGCACGGTGGGTGTGAGCGAGGATACACTGCTGCTGGGGGCCGTGTCCCTCGATACCATGGCCTCGCTCTATCCGCTGGCCTTCACCGGCGATCGTCCGGGTGCGAATATCACCTTCGCCATCCGCGGCGTGGAGCGACCCGTGATCGAGGGCGCCATGCCCGGGATTCCTTTCCGGCTGGCCCGGGGCACGTTCGAAGTCGAAGTGGGCGGGTATTTCGGGATATCCGACTCCCTGCGCATTGTCGTGACTTCGGTCTCCGGGGTAGTGGATACGCTGAAGACGGCGCCCTATATCGAACCGTGCACCACCGGGGACTGCGATTCGGCGGTAGTAGCCGGTATTATGGAGGTAAACAACATCCGTAACGTGAGTGTCGGCACGGCGGCTGCATTTCGAAGCGGGCGGGTCGTGGGGCTGAACCTGTCAAAGACCGGCATGACCGTGCTGCCGGATGCCGTCGGTTCCCTCACGGAGCTGAGCGACCTCAGAGTCGAGCGCAATACACTCCGCGAACTGCCGTCGTTTATCGGAAGGTGCACCAAACTCGATACCTTCTATGTCGGCGACAATGCCTTGACGACGCTTCCCGCCGAAATAGGTGACTGTTCTTCGCTCACGTTTCTTAGCACGGGCGGCAACAGCCTTCGTGAACTGCCTGATGAGATCGGCAAGCTGCGGAAGCTGTACCACTTCTCCATGCAGCGCAATCGGTTGACCACGCTCCCCTCCTCGATCGGCGATCTGGCGGCGCTGAGGGACCTCTATCTGGCGAACAATCTGATCTCCTCGCTTCCATCTTCGATCACGCGCCTGGATAAAATCAGGACTTTGACCATACGAAACAACCGGCTCTGCGACGTATCGGATTCCGTGGCCGCCTGGATCGAAGTCCACGACGCGCAGTGGGAGGAGTTTCAGCAATGTCAATAGGGGTTCCGGGGGGGATGAAGAGGAAAGGAGGCGACCGATGAAACATGTCAAAGCGGAGGTGGCGGTCTCAGTCATGCTTGTCACGTTGAGGATCGCTCTTGCGCGGCCTGAACCGGGGGAGGTATTCCGGGAGTATTTCTGGGACCCTGGAAGGGTTCGGGTGGGGGTCAAGTGGGACGAGACGAATCACGGCTCGAAAATCTTCACCGGGCCGTCAATGGACCTTGACAAAGCGGTCAAGGCTGAAGCCGAGATCCAGAAGGTGCTTTGCCACGACGGTACCACCGGGCTGTCGATCAAGATGAACGGCCACGACTGGTTGACCTTCCCCGAGGCCGACGCTATCCCCGAGCCTCGGCAGAACTACCAGCACATGACCTATCCGAATGTCGAGATCCCCACCGAGCATCTCAAAGACGGCGCCAACACCTTTCAGCTCAAAGTGGACCTCGACGATTCATTCAACCAGAACCTGATCTACGGGATTGTATTCCGTGTCTACTATTCCGACGACAAGCCGCACGCAAGCGGCACGCTTACCTCCCCTTCGGCAAACGGCTCCATCGGCATGGAAGCCGAGTTCTCCGTGGAGGTCGAGGGATCGGCCGAGAAGGTGGAGTATATCGGGTGGTATCGTGATTTCAACTGGGAAGGTGACGGGGTGTACACGCAGTGGCACTACCATTTCTTTCACAAGGACCTCAAGCGCCACGTGGGGACAGCGACCGACGGGCCGGATTTCCCGTGCACCTGGAACACGGAATGGATTCCCGATCAGTCGGAATCCATGAAATTCATGGCAAAGATTCACGGTCCCGACGGGATCATCTCCACCACACCCGCGGTGGAGGGTGTCACGTTCGACCGCGGGAATCACGTGGTGGAGCTGTGCACGACCTGGAATGTCCCGCAGAAATGGGTTACCCGGAAGGGAAACCACTCCTGCAATTTCGAGGTCACGGGCGATCTCTCGGAGGCCGTTGACGCGAAAATGGTGTTCTGCTCCTGGAGTCCCGGCTACGCAAACGGTATCGGGGTCAACGGGCACGAAGTGATCACGTCCGAAGGGGCCAGGTATCGGTGTCACTGGCACGAGATACCGACCCCCGTGGAGTACCTCCAGGCCGGCGAGAATACGGCATTCACCAACAAGACCCCGAAGCACAACGGCAAGATGGTGCACGGTATGGAAGTGAACTGGCCGGGAATCTGTGTGCTCGTGCGGTACGAATCGGATGCGCAAACCTCATCCGGGCCGGGACGGCGCGACCGGGGAAAACGAGCGTCGCTCACTGTTTCAAGTGAGGCCTTGAAGAGCCCTCAGTTGATAAGGGTGTACCGGCTCAGCGGTGAGTCGATAGAGTACCGGCGCAGTGGTTCGGCAGGCGGATGCCTGCTCCTGGAACCCGTGGACGCGGCATCGGGGATCTACTACGCATGGCCGGTTGACAATTCAGAAAGCGCGACGATAAGTACAGAGGCGGAACGCTGACATCAGGGCAGGCATTGAAGAGGAATCCGGCGAAAGGAGCGTGAGATGAAGACTCTGAGACGTATACGGTTTGCGGCACCCATTCTTATGGGTATTGGTTCGGCGGTGTGCGGCATTCGAGCCGGCGTGTCCGTCACCGACGGAAACGACGAAGGGCAGAGCTGCTTTGTGATCACCACGGACAATGCCGTCTACTACTATCATAAGGAAGGGGCCGGCTTTTCGAGCATTCTTGACAAGGACGAAAACGACTGGATCGGGTATCGCCAGGGCGGGGGGGCGTCGGGCAACTTCCGGGGTATTCCCAACATGGTGCACAAGAGCGGCCCCAACGGCAGGGACAACTACTTCCACCCGGGCCACAGCGGCGGCAGTGGCTCGACCACCACGCTGGAGAGTGACGACGGGTCCAAAGCGGTGCTCAAATCGGTATCCGGCAACGGTGCGTGGGAAGTCGTGTGGGAGTTCTACAACACCCATGCGGTCATGACGGTCAACAAGGCCAACGGAAAATACTGGTTTCTGTACGAAGGCACGCCCGGTGGAACGTTTAACAAAGACAACGACTACTGGATGATCTCAGACGGTACGAAAAAGACGTGCGCGAACCGCTACGACGGCGATATTCCGTCGCCGGAATGGATCTGTTTCGGCGACAACACGCTCAACCGCGTGCTGGTGCTGGCACACGCCAATGACGACAACGATCCGGATAAGTTCTATCAGATGGACAAATCCATGACCGTGTTCGGTTTTGGGAGATCGGGCCTGACCAAGTACCTCACCGGGACCGGAGAGAAACTGACCATCGGTTTTGTTGAATCGACCGATCACGGGACAATTGACGATGCGGTCCAGGCGTTCGTCGACGGGGCGACCTCAATCAGGGCCGACGGCGTATCCGGCTTCTCGGTTTCGACCCACTGGAGCGGCAAGAACCAGAATCTCTACGGGGGCTTCGGCGATATTGTCCGCCACGATATTGCGGGGAGCGCAGTGAGTGGACACAAGGTACTGTACAACGGCGAGGCGCGGTTTCCCACGATCAACCAGGAAGGGACCAAGGTAGCATTCATCAGAAACGACGGAAAGGTATGCGTGGTTTCATCCCAGGGAGGCAGTGTTACGGAGTTGGCCGACGGCGGCAAGTACGGCTATCTCGACTGGCCGACGGGACCCTACATCTACTACAGCACCAGCGGGTATCCCGACAGTGACGGGTCACACGAGATCCGCAAGGTCAATGTCGGGGACCGCAACGACAATTCGTCGGTGGTAACGTTTAATACCCAGATGTGGCTCTGGAGCATGGATGCGTCGGGCTCGAAGATCGCGGTGCGTAACAAGGATAACGATCTTTGCGGCGGCACGGGCCGCGTGATCCACTACACACTTCCGGGCAACGGCAACGTCTCCTGCTCCGATGGCTACCAGACCTGCGGGAACGCGCTCTCCCCGACCGGTACGTACGTGGTCTCTTTCACCGTGGGTAACTACAGCCACGATGCGTTCGATATCAGGAAATGGGACAAATCGATCTACAAGACATTCAGCGCTGATGATTTCAATTCGTGGGGAAAGAACATGGGGGATTCCAAGCCGTTCAATAGGACCCGCTGGTCGGCCAACTCCGACAACTGGATCTGCACCATGCAGGGGAACAGTCGCGGCTCAAACGGCAGCAACCAGGTACTTTATGACTGGGTGAACCACAAGCAGCTCGTCACGACCTCCAACAGTGCCGGATCGAACGTGTTCGACGATGCCGGCGACTTCTGGATAGGGGAGAGCTCTATCCCGGACCCGGATCCGCCTGAGTTTTCTTCGATCAGCATTGCACCGTCAAGTGCGACGGTTTCTCCGGGTGGCAGCGTCGCATTCAATGCCGCCGCAAAAGATCAGTATGGAAACGCTCTTTCTCCGCAACCGTCGTTTGACTGGGAAGCATCCGGCGGCGGTACCATGTCGGGAGGCACGTTCACCGCAACCGCGGGAAGCGGCAGTTTCACCATAACCGTCTCGGCGACCGCACTGGGCACCGAGCGAACCGCAACGGCCACGGTTATCATTGCCGACGCAGTTTTTGCGGACGACTTCTCCGACGGCAACCTTGATGGGTGGAATGCAGCCGACGGGAGCTGGGAAGTGCAGTCGGGTGCGGCGGTCAACACGGCCCAGAGCAGCGACGGCAACTCCTACTGCTATACCGATGCCTTCTCGTACACTGACATAACCTACACCGTGGATGTCACCCCGCAGGAGGGCTCGAATCAGTGGGTGATATTCCGTGTGCAGGAAAACGAGGATTTCTATCTGTTCCAGTTCTCCGATGCCGGACTCTACAAGAAGGTCGGGTCGAGCTATTCGCGCATTACCACGGGAAGCGGGTCTGTCAGCGGCGCCGATACCTACACGATCGAGGTTGTGCTTGAGGGGGAGAGCATTCGCATCACATCCAACGGCGCCGACGTACTGCAGACTACCGACAACACCTTCTCCCGCGGGGCGGTGGGTATAGGCGGCTACCAATCACGTGCGGCGTTCGATAATGTTTCGATCACCGGCGCCGGCGCTTCTCCCACGAAGCAGTACCTCACGGTCACTTCGCCCAACGGAGGTGGAACCTACCATATCGGAGATGAACTGACCATCACGTGGGAATCCGACAGCCGGGTACAGGGGGCACTCATAGAGATCTCCCTGGATATGGGCGGTACGTGGACCAGAATCAGCGGCGAGGATGCTATCGTGCCGTCGGATACGGACCAGTGGGAGCATTTCACGTGGACCATTCCGAGCGAAGGTATTGATGTCGGTGGGCAGAAGGTTTCGTGTGCATCGGGGCAGTGCCTGATCAGGATCGAGGATCCGTACGGGTACCAGGATTCGGATGTCTCGGATAACGTGTTCACGATCAGCGATCGCGCGTCGGGGGGGAACGGTTTGACTCCGGTTCGGGCGCCGGGGATTACGGTCAGGCGCGTGAATGCGACCATGATGTCGGTGGATATCAACGATGAGGGATATTACGGGCTGGAGCTGCTTACGGCCGATGGAGGCATTGTCGAGCGTCGGCGCACCTACGGACGGGGAAAGTATGAAATTGCTCTGCCCGAGCGCTCGGCAAGCGTGTATATCCTGAGGATAATCAGCGGTCCGGCGCGGAAGGTGCACCGGTTCGTTGTCTACTGACGCGACCGGGGCTCGATGCCGGGTGGCGAGGTATCGTGTCACCCGGTAGTCAAGGTCACTGTTGGAAAGGAACAATGCGGGCTATTCACGTGTTCTTCTGTGCAGTCTGCTTCCTTGCGGCTATCACAACGCATGCCGCGGCCGACACGTTCATGGGCTACGAAGGCTTTGTCTACGAAGCGATCGACGGCAGCGAAGCGACCCTGCCGTATCGGTTGTTTGTTCCCGGGGATTACAACCCTTCGCGGCAGTACCCGCTCCTTGTCTACCTGCACGGGGTCGGTCAGCGGGGCGACGACAACAAGGCGCAGGTCC
>CAZNDN010000099.1:0-15366 GCA_964571815.1 uncultured Fibrobacterota bacterium
AGCGGTTTTGTACCGGCGTTTTTTATCGCCTGCGCTTCGTCGCAGATAACGGAGAACCACCGAAGCGACCGGGCTGCCGGGAGAACGCAGAGGAGTCGATTCGGCTACGCCGGTCCCCCGCACGAAAAGAACCGGGCCGCGTTTATTGCCATACGCCCTTTGCTTCCCGCAGGTATGTATCCATCCCGACAGGCGCTCTGCCCAAGTATGTCTCGAGGCGTGTGCCGCCGCGATAGTGGGCGCCGCCGAAACGGGTGGGAAGGTATATGCCCGCCATGATCAGGGCGAATTTCAGGGGGGTACCGTGCCGCATGCGGTAGCGAACAAAATTGATCAGCGACGGACTCCGGTAGGTGATCTTTCTTCCGAGTACTTCGGTCAGCTTCGCGGCGACCTCTTCGTAGGTAAGCGTGTCTTTCCCGGTTACATCCAGACGTGACGATGCGATCTCTCCGTGCAGTGCCCGGAAAGCCACCTCGGCGATATCCCGCGCGTGAACGAACGTGGTTCTGCCCTTGCCGCAGGGGGCCACCAGTTCGTTTCGCTCACGGATCTCTTCGGCGTGATTGGTCGAGAGGTTCTGCATGAAAAAGCCGGCGCGCAGAAACGTAAAGGTAAAACCGAGTCGCCGTATCTGTTTCTCGATTGCATGGTGAGGAACGACGGGAATCTTGTCGACACCGATCAGGCTGAGAAAGACCACCTTCTCGACGCCGCACTCCCTGCAGCGCCGCAGAAACGGCGCTATGCACTTCTTGACATTCGAAATGCGCGGAGGACGCACCAGGAAAAGCCGGGTGACTCCCGAGGCCGCCTCGAACGTCTGTGGATCGCCGAAATCGAGCCGGCGGTACTCCACATCGGGCACGTTCTCCCACTTGTTGGTCCTGCCCGCGGCGATGCAGGGCCGGCCGTGCCGGCGAAACAGCTTCAACAGTTCAGAGCCCACATTACCCGACGCGCCGGTAATCATTACCACGACATACTCCCTGTTGTTTGATCCCGCGGGGCCGCTTCACGGAAGCTTCCCGGTCTGCTCCCGGATGCAGCCGCGTCGGTCCCCGGCTTTCCGCCCGCTTCACCAGGGGGGACTACGCGGAGCAAATCTCAGTAGCTCAGCATCGGCATCCTGCCGACATGTCCGCGTCCCTGTACTTCCTTGAGCATAAAATCGGCGATATCGGCCCGGGAAATTCTTGACCCGCTGCTTGCGCCCACGAGCCCGACCCGATAATTACCTGTCCGCGGGCCGTCGGTAAGCATGGGCGCACGAACGATTGTCCATTCCAGGCCGGATTCCCTGATAACGGCCGCATGGTTCACCCCGTCCTGGAGCACTTTCGGCGAAACAAGCTTCAGCACCGCCACAACCAGGCGGTCGAAGAACTTGGGCCGATCTTCGGGATCTCGAACGCCGGCCCCGGTCAGGTCCAGCAGACGGCGCACGTTGTGCTTTTTCATGGCGGCCGTGACGGCGCGCATTGCGCGCGTCTGAAGGTCGTCGGGAGAGGCTTTGGCGTGCCCGAGCACGCAGAGCACGGCCTCGGTTCCCTCCACCGCTTTCTCGACCGATTCCGTATCGAGAACATCACCCTGCACAATCTCCAGATTTGGATGGTTGATCGTCATCTTTGTCGGCGACCGCACCAGAGCCTTCACGCTGTGGTCGGCATCGAGAGCCTGCCGCACCAGCGGAATGCCGGTGCGGCCCGTCGCGCCAAGAATGCATAGTTTCATACATGCTCCCCTGTTCCGGAGGTATTCCAAAGACTTGTACCGTCTCCGCGTTGGGCAAACCGGCGGATGTCTTCGTGGTCGGTGTTCCGCAGAAAACACGTTGCGAGCCGGGAAAAACGCACTCCCCGGACGGCCGGTGGATGCACCAAAGAGAGAAAATACTTTTCTTTTCCTGCCGCAGGGCCTGGCGGCGCATGGTACAACCAGACAATCCGAAAGATGGGATTACCGGATGCTTACAGACAATCAACGAAGTCATTGACAATGACGGCGACATGCCGAAAGCGCTGGACGTACTTGGGGAAGATGTCTGTGTGCCGGGGATCTTCTCCGACTGGCCGGCAACCGTGACCTGCAAGACGAACTGCAGAAAAGGAATGAGAAGATAAATCACGACTCGCGGGTGGCGTCAATGGGGCGTCACACGCGAGTCGCTTTGCTCTCGCGCCGGCAGACTCGTCTATTGGTCCGCCGCTCAAGCGCATCGTGCCCTCGGCTGGGCGTTTTCACCCACCGGCCTTCTCGCCGCACGAGGGGTATTGCAGTCGGCCGCGGCGGCTTGCAAAACATGATGCATCCCACTGCTTTCCGCACGAGCCGCACCGCACGGTTCCCACCAGGAACTCTTCGGTTTTCATTTGGTGCACATGGAGCCAGTATCGCAAGGCACCGACAAGCTGATCGTCCTCGCTGCTCCCGCTCGACAGACCGCTCAGGGTTCCTTCCAGCCAGTTGGCAACAATGAATGCCTGCTTGCGAAGTAAAGAATTCTCGATTTGTGCCTTGATATTCTCCGACATCAGCTCCCCCCTTTTGAAAAAATCTCCCCGGCGCCTTCGGAGGCGAGTGCCCCTGAAGACGCCGGAGGTTATGCGACCAGCATAATTCTGTGCTGTCCCACAGGGTACTAAAACTCCTTCAGCGTAGCATCGTCATCATCCAGGGGAATTTTATCACCGGACTCGACCGTCGCCTTGTCCTCGTGCCGTCCGTTGCCGTTTCCCTTGTTGCCGCCGGCTTTCACCGCCGACGCGAGGGAGGGGGTGCTTTTCCGGGGCGACGAGAGCATGCTTCCGAAGCGGCCGAAGCTCTTTCCGTTGTCGGGCGCGGAACTTTTATTACCGCTGGTGAGGCTGTGTGTCGGGCCTGCTTTGTCGTCGGAGCCCTTGACAATGCCCGTAAGCTCAGCCACCATGGCATTGAGCTGCTGGGCCTGACTCGACAGCTCTTCGCCGGCGGAAGCCGATTCCTCGGAGTTGGCCGCATTCTGCTGCGATACCGTGTCCATCTGCGCCACTGCCGTGTTCACCTGGTCGATTCCCTGCGATTGCTCATCGCTCGCCGCGGATACTTCGGTGAACAGTTCATCAACTTTCTGCACTTTCGCGGCGATATCCTCCAGGATCTCGTTGACCTCACCGGTCGCCTCGACACCTTCCTCGGCATTCCTCTGCGATTCGGCGATCAGGTTGGCCGTGTTTTTCGCCGCATCGGCGGAGCGCTGCGCCAGATTGCGCACCTCTTCGGCAACCACCGCAAAACCTCTTCCCGCCTCACCCGCCCGGGCGGCTTCCACCGCGGCATTGAGCGCCAGGAGATTCGTCTGCATGGCGATTTCGTCGATGGTCTTCACGATCCTGGCGGTCTCGTCCGACGATGCCTTGATCCGGGTGATGGCCCCGCTCATGCGCTCCATCCTCTGCTTTCCCTGCTTCGCCGAGTCGGATGTCTCACCCGCCATGATCTTGGCCTGCTTGCTGTTGCCGGCGTTCTGCCTGGTCATGGACGACATCTCTTCGAGACTGGATGATATCTCTTCGAGGCTCGACGCCTGCTCGCTTGCCCCCTGCGACATCTGCTGGCTGGTCGAGGAGAGCTGCTCCGATGCCGAGGCGACCTGGTCGGAGCCTGCCGAGAGACCTTCGATGACCGCATTGATCGGCTTGACAATGCTCCGGGTGATTACCACCGACAAGAGAATGCCCAGAATGACCGCAATGAGTGTGATAACGGCAACCGTGGTATTGGTGGCCGCGGCAAGCGACTCCATATCCTTCTCCAACCCCTCGTCAATTGCCGCGATGTCGGCGACAATGCTCGATGCTTCCGCGGCCATCCGCGCATCGGCTTCATTCTTCCGCTCGACCGCGGCCCAGTATTGATCGCCGGCAGCCACGTATTGATCGATGAAAAGGTTCAGCTTGTCGCTTACCGATGCTGTTGTCGGGTTACGCGGTACACTCTGACGCCAGCGGGCCAGCCCGTTTCTGACCTCTTTTACTTCGTCGCGAAAGGCATCCCACTGCTTCCGGCCGTCGGTGGCAAGCAGGTACACCGCCGATACTCTCAACAGCAGAAACGGTTCGATGAAATCCTGCCGCAGTGACCCGATCCGGTCGGTGTCGAGCTTGGCAAGATACGCGGTTACTTCCCTCCCGATTCTGCCCCATTGCGCGAACGCGTCGTCCTTGGCCCGCCGCGACTCTTTCTGCGCTTTGAACGCTTCCTTGTAGCGTTGGGCGCTCTTGGCGCCTTTCCCGGCCAGTTCCCGGTACTTTCCCTTGAGCCCCTTGAGCTGGGCAAGATGGGAGAGTTTCGAGCTGAAATTATCGTACGACTCCGCCCATTGCTCCGCGGCATTCTTCTCCTGCCCGTCAAGCTTCGTGAACCCGTGGATCGCAAAATCTCTCCGCAGACCCCCCGTGGCATTGATCGCATCCAGACACTCGTTACCGGCATGCAGTCTGTGGAGATTGCGGGACATTCCCCGCACGCTCAACCAGCCTGCTCCTCCCAGAACAAGCGCCACTGCAATGAGGACGCCGAATCCCAGGGAGATTTTCGTGGAAAGCTTCAGGTCCTTCAACATACGCCGGGCCTCCTTCAGTTAAGGGTTTGCATGTTCGGCACTGGTGCAGAGTGCGCCGGTGCGCTTCGCCGGGGGCTGCACGAACGGGATGTCGAGTGTAAACCGTGTCCCTCTGCCGGGCGTGCTTTCGACGGAAACCCAGCCGCCGTGCTGCTCCACGATCGACGTTACAATCGGCAACCCCATTCCGCTTCCGTACGTTTTTGTCGTGTAGCCGTCGATGAAAATCTTCTCGAGGGTGTCCTCGGCAATGCCCTGTCCCGTGTCGGAGATGCACACGGTAGCGCACTGTGCGGCCTCCGACGTTCCCTGGCGAGTCGCCCGGCGTTTGGACAGGGAAATGTGCAGCATCCCGCCCCCGGGCATGGCATCCAGTGCATTGATCCCCAGGTTGATAATCGCTCGCTGAATCAGAAATGAATCCATTTTCACCCACAGCGGAGAGCCTCCGGCATCGATCGAAACATCGACGCCCTCGGGAGCAATGCCGTGCAAGGCTGCGCCGGCATGCTCGACAGTCGTTCGCATGTCGGTCAGTACCTTGTCGGGTTCCTGAGCATGCGCGGGGTCTTCGTGCAGCAGAAGCGAACGGCACACCCTGGCGGCCAGTGTTGTGGATGTCATGACTTTGCGGATGTAGTTGCTTCCACGATCATCACCCCGATAGTTGTCAAGGGCAAGCTCGGCGTGCCCCAGAGCGCTGCCCAGAAGGTTGTTCAGATCGTGCATGGTTTCCCTGACGTTTTGCCCGATGCGGGCAAGGCGCTCCGTGCGGCATTTCTCTTGCAGGCACAGCGTATTCTCCCGCAGGGCCTTTTCGACAGCGGCCTGAAGCTGCTCCGGAGCGAACGGCTTGTCCAGAAAATCCCTGCACCCCTGCCGCATCAGCCGCACTATTAGGTCTTTCTCTCCATACCCGGTTATGGCCAGCACGGGGATCTCAAGCCCGATCTGCTTTATTCTCGATAAGACTTCTTCTCCGTTCATGCCGGGCATCTGGATGTCACAAATGATAAGATCAAACGCGTCCCCGGTCCCCTGCGTCTCAAGTATTCGCCGCAGTGCCGTCTGACCGTCGGACACACACTCGACCGCGTATCCTTTCATTTTCAGCGACAGGCTGATGCCGAACCGGATCTTTTCTTCATCGTCGGCAACAAGCACCCGGTACTGCTTTGCATGTTCGTGTTCCATGCCCGGAAACTCTTGCGATAACCGTGCCGGCCGGCAGTGAAGAGATCTATCGTTTTTCATATCATAGGGTTATGGAATGCCTGGGGAAATGAAGGGGGGCGTGGATGGGGTGCAGACAATTCTGCGCCCGTTGCGGATCGATTCGGGTAAGACGCTGAGAATCAGGGTATTGCGGGGTGATCGAAAATTCTGCGGCCGCAGATAATTCTGCGGGGGTCTGAGCATTGCTTTTACGTATTTCGTGAGGAGGCTGTGCCGACAAGCCGGTCCAACGGTCGCCACGACCGAGTGCCGGGAATTCCGCCAGGTTTCGGGGAGCGGTACCGGCCGGCGGTCAGCTTCGTAAGTGACTCAGCGCAGGGGGTGGGGGCTATTCGGTCTTTGAGCTGCGATTCTTGAGGCGGTAGGCGAGAGACTGGCGGGTGATCCCGAGCATGCGGGCGGCGATCGACTGGTTTCCCCCCGCCCGTTTCATCGCTTCCCCCACCAGTGCATTCCGGGCTTCCCGCAGGGTGGGAAGGCTCTGGTGGAAGCTGATGCGGGTAGGCTCCTCGGCACCGGCTTGCGTTTGCGGCGGGGCGCTGTCGGGGCGCACGGCCCGGCTGAATGATTTCATCGAGAGGACCCCGCCGGTATGTGTTGACAGGGCATCGTTGACCATAGCCTGCAGTTCGCGCACATTTCCCGGAAAGGGGTAGTTGGAGAGAAGGCTGAGGAGTTCGGGGGGGCACGAAGGGGTGCGCTTGTTCTGCTCCGCCGCTGTGGTCCGAAGGAAATGATTCAGGAGGAGTTCGATGTCGTCTTTGCGTTCGCGCAGCGGGGGCAGGGCGATATGATGCGTCTTGAGACGGTAGAAGAGGTCTTTTCGGAGGCACTCGCCGGCTCCAAGCTGCTCGAGGTTTTTGTTTGTCGCCGCGATGATCCGGCACGAGCTTTTTTTCGGCCGGTCGCTTCCCAGAGGGAAATACTCTTTCTCCTGCAGCAGGCGCAGCAGTTTCACCTGTGATTGCCGCGGCAGGTCGCCGATCTCATCGAGCAGCAGCGTGCCGCCGCCGGCCGATTCCACGAGTCCGGCGCGGGCCGCACCCGCGCCGGTGTAGGCGCCTTTGACATGCCCGAAGAGGGTGTCGGAGAACGCGTTGTCGTCGAGCCCCGCGATATTGACCGCCGTGAAATCACCTTCCGCACCGCTGCACTCATGAACCGCCCGCGCTATGGCTTCTTTTCCAGTCCCGGTTTCTCCCGTAATCAGTAGTGCATAGTGAGTGGGTGCGACCGCTTCGACATAGCGGAATATGGCCTTCATCCGGGCGTCGGCCGTCACGATAGCGGAGAAGGCATCCGGCCGGCGCAGCGTTTCGGAGAGCATCTTCTCCGAAAGACTGAAGTATTCGTTTTGAAGCCGGCGGAGTTTCACGGCATTGGCGACACACGAAAGGAATCGTTCGCTTTCGAGGGGTTTGACAAGATAGTCGTGTGCGCCTTTTTTCATGCAGCGGATGGCGGTGTTCAGCTCGTTGACACCGGTTGCCATGACAACAGGCGCTTCGGGTTGCACTTCCTTGAGATGCTCCAGCACCGACATGCCCGAATCATTCGGCATGATTATGTCGAGCAGAACCATGTCGAAATCGTGCTCCGCGGTCCACCGACGGGCTTCGCGGCTGTCGGTGAAAAGCATGACATTGGTGTATCCGTGTGCGCGAAGGTTCATGTCCATGAGCCGGAGAGCATTGTGATCGTCGTCGATGATCACGATCGGGTTGACCGGGTTGTCGCGCCGCGACGAGTTTGCACGTGCGTTATTCATGGTGACCGTTTCCCGGGATCGTTACCGTGATTGTCGTTCCCCGACCGGGCTTCGAGGCGACATCGATGGCGCCGCCGTGCTCCCGGACAATCCCCGCGGTTACCGACAGCCCCAGTCCCGTGCCTCCCGTGTCGCGCTTGGTGGTGAAGAACGGATCCATGATTCGCCCGACAATGTCTTCGGGTATCCCTTCCCCTTCGTCCCGCACCCTCAGAACCGCCGCACCGTCGGGGGTGACCGACGTGGTGAGATCGACCGCCTTTTCGCTGTCGGCCAGGGAATCACAGGCGTTCTGGGCAAGGTTGATCACCACCTGCTCGAGACGCTGGAACTTACCCCTCACCAGGGGCCTGCGCTGGGAGAGGTCGACCGAGAAGTGCCTGGTGCGTTTTCTGATGTAGCTGTCGATAAGCTTGGTTGCCGCTCCGACCACTTCGTTGAGATCGACTTCCATGCCGCCTTCCGAGGTGTCGGTGCGAGCGTATTCCTTCAGGTCGGAAACAATCCGCTTGATTCGTCCCGCCCCGTCTTCAATGCTGCGCAGCAGGTACTCCATATTGTCCCTGAATTCATCGAAACTGCCGGCGCCCAGAGGGAGGTCGTCACCGGTGCCGAATCTGTTTTCCAGGACGGGCAGGGTTGACTCGAACGCCTGGCGCAGCAGCGGCATGCTCAGTGTGATATAGTTGTTGGGGTTGTTGATCTCGTGGGCAACTCCCGAGACCAGGACGCCGAGGCTGGCCATCTTGTCGGCCTGAATCAACTGCTGCTGTTGCAGCCGGGTTCGCTCTTCGGCTTCCTTGTAGAAGGTGATGTCCGAGGCTACCCCGGCGAGACGAACCACATTCCCTTCGGCGTCGCGTACCAGGAACGTGCGTATTCTGATCCAGACCAACGAACCGTCCGGCTTGACAATGCGGAATTCCTCGTTGAGCGGCGCATCGTAGCGCCTGTCCGGATCGGCGAACGCGACGCGGTCGCGATCGGCTCGGTGAATGATCCTGGTCAGATCCTGCCCCAGGCTTACAGCAGCGTCGGGCGAGAGGCCGAGAATGCGTTGCGAGGCAGGGCTGACATAGAGGATTTTTCTGGAGGCCTTGTCGATGAGGAAAAACGTTTCGTTGATATTCTCCGCCAGTTGCTGAAAGCGCTGCTCACTGGCCCGAAGACTTTCGAGGAGCCGGCGACGCTCGGAAATATCCCGCACCACTTCGATGGAGCCGACCCTGCTGCCGTGACGATCGTAGAGGCGCGAGGCGGCGATCCAGATATAGGCTCCCCGGTTGCGGTTAAAATGGGGAATGAACGTTTCGGCCATGATAACCGATCCCTTACGTCGCACGTAGTCGTATCTGGCCTCAAACGGCGAATCCGGGCTGTCGAGCACGTCGACAAGAATCGGACGCTTCTCCTTGTAGAAAGGCAGCGAATACTGAGGCGACCCGAGAAGCTTTTCTTTCTTTACTCCGGTCATCTTCTCGGCGGCCTTGTTCCAATGGGTTATTCTTCGGTCGTTGTCCAGAACGAAGGCGGTGTCGGGCAGGAATTCAAAAATATCCTCCAGCTTGTGCAAATCGTGCCGGATGTGCTCATTCTCCCTGCGCAGCTTCGTTGTATCACATTCGGCGTGCACCAGCCCTGCGACAAGCCCGGCCTGCCGTTGCAGAACCGAGACCGTATCGGAAGGAAGAGAGGAAAGGTTGTCGGCGGTGACGCAGATCAGGCCGTAGGCCTCGCCGGCGGTACGATCGATACGCACACCGCAGAACGCTTCGCCGATCCAGGACGTGTCCGTACCATTCCGCGCCCGCCGGCCGTTGATTTTCTGCCGGCATGATCCCGATCCAAGCGTCTTTGCAAGGATCGCGCCGACCGGCCCGGCGCGGGGCATGCGGGGAGCGTCCCGACCGGGACCGTGGCCGGCGGACGCAATTATTTCGAATTCGTCCGGATGCGCTCTGATGACATGACATTGGTGGGCGTTCAGCACACGCAGTGTCATTTCGGCAACCGTGCCGATGTGGTCGAGAATATCGAGCATATCTTCCATGATGGGATTATACCATTCTTCAGACACGCGGTGCAGAAGAGGCGATTGCGAATCCGCGGGGGCGCGCGGCTCTACCGGGGCCACAGCCGTAGGTGTCGGCAGGGATGTGCGAGGAGTCGGGCACGACGGAGCCCGGCAACGGCGCCGGGTGTGTCTTCAAGGCGCCGGTGTCCGGAACTCCGTTACCGGTTCACACACGCCACCACATGTCCTTCCCCCTTGTCCACCAGCGGGGGAGCCTGCTCCAGGCACGCGGTCGATCTTTCGGGACAGCGGGGATAGAACGGGCAGGAATCGGCGCTCTCCGGCTGCTCAACCCGTTCGGCTTCGGTGCGATGCTTGCGGCTTCGGCCCCTGCCCGCCACCGGAAGGCTTTCCAGGAGCAGGTGGGTGTAGGGATGAAGCGGGGAGGAGAAGATCTGCGCCTCGGAGCCCATCTCCATGATCCTGCCCAGGTACATAACCGCAATTCTGTCGGCTACATGACGCACGATTGCCAGGTCGTGAGAGATGAACAGGAGGGTCTGCCCGCGTTGTCGCTGAAGCTCCTGCAGGAGATTGATGATTTGCGCCTGGATGGAGACATCCAGTGCGCTCACGGGTTCATCGGCGATCACAATCTCCGGCTCCGTGGCCAGCGCCCGCGCAATGCCGATCCGCTGGCACTGCCCTCCGGAGAACTCGTGAGGGTATCGGCGAAGGTACTCCGTGGAGAGCCCCACTTCGGAGAGCAGCCTGGCGACCCGCTCACGGCGTTGCGCTCTGCCGCGCATGCCGTGAATGCGCAAGGGCTCCTGCAGGAGCGCCGAGACGGTCATCCGCGGATTCAGCGAGCTGAACGGGTCCTGGAATATGACCTGCATGCGTCCCCGCAGTTTCCGCCGCTCCCCTCCGTTGAGTTCTTCCCACGACGCCGGCTTCCCGCCGCGGGATTGCAGCCTGATACGAATTTCGCCGGCGGTCTTCTGCACGAGATTCAGTACCGCAAGGGCGGTTGTCGACTTGCCGCAGCCCGATTCCCCCACGAGCGCAAACACCGATCCCCGCCGCACCGCAAAGGAGATATCATCGACAGCATGGACATAGTGGTGTACCCGCGCCAGGAGTCCGGCATACACCGGGAAGTAGACCTTGAGTCCGTGTATTTCCAGGGCCGTCGAGCCGCCGTTGGCCGTGGGTAGTTCAGGCATAGAGAAAACACCTTACGTGATGGCCCGGCGACGGCTCGTAGACCGCGGGGTGTTCGGTTCGGCAGCGTTCCATCACGCGATCGCACCGCGGGTGAAACGGACAGCCTTCGGGGATACGCACCGGATTGGGCACTTCTCCGCGAATAACTTTCAGACTCGTGCGCTTCCGGTCGACGTAGGGGATGGTCTCCAGGAGGCCCCGGGTGTAGGGATGAAGCGGGTTGTCGAACAGCTCCCGCACGGCCGCGTTCTCCGCGACTTCACCGGCATACATCACGAGCACATCGTGCGACACATCGGCCACAATCCCCAGGTCGTGGGTAATCATGATCATGCTCATTTCCATCGACTGCTGCAGGTGCAGCAGCAGATCGAGAATACGCGCCTGCACCGTGACATCCAGGGCAGTCGTGGGCTCGTCGGCGATAAGCAGTTGCGGCTCGCAGCACAGCGCCATGGCGATCATGACCCGCTGGCGCATCCCGCCGCTCATCTGGTGCGGGAAGCTCCGGGCGGCCTGCCGGGGCGAGGGAATGCCGACACGGGCGAGCATTTCGACCGCATACTCGCGGGCCTGATCACGGGTCATACCCTTGTGCAGCGTCAGCACTTCTTCGATCTGGGAGCCGCAGGAGAAAACGGGGTTCAGCGAAGTCATCGGGTCCTGAAAAATCATCGACAGGGCCTTGCCGCGCAGCGCCCGCATTCCGTGCTCGGGGAGTTTCAGCAGGTCCCGGCCGTTGAAAAGGATAGACCCGCCGTGGATATCGCCGGGCGGCCGGGGAATCAGCCGCATGATCGACAGCGCGGTTACGCTCTTGCCGCACCCGGACTCGCCCACAATCCCCAGACTCCGCTGCCGCGACACGTCGAACGACACGCCCCGAACGGCATGAGCGGTCCCCAGGTCCTGGACAAATGATACCCGAAGGTCCCGCACCGAAAGAGATGCTGCCGCACGTTCCGGCGAAGCCGCCGGCGTGCTCTCCGCGGCGGGCGTGTAGGGTTCTGGTGCCCCGGTGGTTTCCGGACCGTGTTCGTTCAAATCCCCACTCTCCTCAGCTTGATTCCCGTCGCCGGATTGGACACCCCGCGAGCCCCGCCGCTTCGGGCCGGGGCGCATACCCCAAGGTCCCGGAGCGGCCGTTCGAGGTCAACGTCATGCTAATCTACATCATTCCGCCGTTTTCCGGCGACCGCCTTTTCCGCGGCGGGGGCTGTCCACGAGCGGGTCAAGCACGTTTGATTGCCACCCCGACCGCCGCGTTGTAGCTCAGGGGGATACCCCGGGGTGTGCCGTACTCATGCTTGTATTCCCTGCACAGGGCGAACAGGTCACGTGCCGGAAGGGAGTCTTCCGGTATTGCGCAACTGCCGGTTCGCACAAGGTTTTTTACCGCGTTGAGCGGTCCGGCGTAGTAGCGTGTTCCGTGCACCCGGCGGCTTTGCTGGATCGAAAAGCCGCACTGACGGATACTCTCTTCCAGGGCGGCTTCGGTGTAGTACACGCCGGGATCGGCCAACCCCCGCCGGCGGCGCAAGGTGCGCAGCTCCCCGTAGCTTGGTTCAAGGAAGACCGCATAGGCGAGACGGCCGTGGTCGCCCAGCACGCGAAAGGCTTCGTTGAGTGCGTCGCGGGCCGACCGCACCCACTGCAGCACCGAGACAAGAAGGGCGACTTCGCACTGCCCGCTGCGCACCGGCACGGCCCGTATGTCCCCCCGCACCGGCATCGTGCCCCCGGGCCCGGTCTGCCGCAGAAGATTGAGGCTGCCGGGAGCGATGTCCATGCACACGGCATGATGCAGGATACCGCGGTTGTGCAGCATCCGACACATTAGGCCCGGGCCGCAGCCGAGGTCGATCCACGGACGGTCGCCGAAGGTAAGCCCCGAGAGGGATTCTACGACGGCGCGAGCCAGTTCCCGCTGAATGTCCGCGTGGCTCTCGTAGTCCGCCGCGTGGACCGAAAAAGCCCGGGCGATTTTCCGCGGGGGAACGGGTGCGGTGGACTCCAATGGGTTCATAGCTATGCGTGTTCCATGAGAGCCTTGACGTGCGCCCCGACCGCCCGTGCCTGCCCCTCGACATTGTAGCCCCCTTCGAGCAGCGACACCAGCCGGCCGCCGCAATGGTCGCGGGCGAGGTCCATTGCCGTTTTTGTCAGGTGCGCGAACCCGGCGTCGCTGACCGCAAAACACCCCAGGGGATCGTCGATCCGGCTGTCAAAGCCGGCCGAGATGAGGACGATGTCGGGATCGAACCGCTTCGCCGCGGGCAGCAGATGCTCTCGCCAGGCATCGTACATGTCGTAGTCATCGGCCCCGCAGCGCAGGTGCACATTGATGTTGTATCCGTTCCCCGCGCCCACGCCGCGCCGCGACGGTCTGCCCGTGCCCGGGTAGGCGTGCATGTCGTGGGTGGAAAAAAACAGCACCGAAGGGTCGTCGTAGAAGAACTGTTCGGTGCCGTTGCCGTGATGGTAGTCCCAGTCGATAATCAGTACCTTGCGGTAACCGCACACCTGCTGTGCGTAGCGTGCGGCCACGGCGACATTGTTGTAAAAGCAGAAGCCTTCCTCGCGCCCGGAGTTGACCGCATGGTGTCCCGGGGGGCGAACGGCGCAGAACGCGTTGCGGACCGCGCCCCGATGGAGGGCGTCGACCGCCGCCAGGGCCCCGGCGACCGCCCGCCGGGCCACCGTGCCGGTTGTCTTGATTGTGTCAATGGAAGCGATATGCTCGGGTGTATGCACGTGGCGGATGTGGGGGAGGGGGTCGCGGAGGAGGCTCAGATGCACAAGCCGCTTCCCAAGACCGGTGCGTTGCAGGTGTGCCTCGATCTCTTCGAGCCTCCGCGGGGACTCCGGGTGACCACGGTAGATAAGGTGACGGAGGTAGAGCTTGTCAAATACGTATCCGGTTGCTCCCGCCGGGGAATTGTCGGGCGAGGCCTGCAGAGGCCGAAGGCAGGGTGGAAGCCCTGTGCATACGGCGGAGAGCATACCGAGAAACCTTCGCCGTCCGGTCGGCTGCCTCGCATTGTCGCTTCTTTTGTTGGTGTAGTTCACCGGGATTGTTTCCTTGTGGTGACGGTTGCGGAGAATCCGCTCAGGGGTTGACCAGGTTGTCCCTGAGGATCCCCCCGATCTCCCGGGGAGAAAGCCGGGCCGGTCCGTTTTTGTTACCCGTTTTTTCCACGATACGCTCGACATCCCTTTCGGTGACTCCGTATGCGCCGAGTGAGGGTATGCTGAGTTGCCGTCGCCAGGTGGTGAGGGTCCCGACCAGCAGATCGCATGAGCGGTCGATTTCGCTCGGATTCCCTCCGCCGAGAAGGGCGCCGGTACGGGCGTACTTCATTAGGGCCGGGCTGTCGGGATCGGTACGCCGGAGCGATTCGGTTACCGCTTTGGTGGCTGGACCCACCAGCGTTCCGCACACTACCCCGTGAGGAATGTCAAAGAGGGCGCCGATCGCCGATGCGAGACCGTGAACGACACCGAGCCCTGCATTGGCCAGGACCATGCCGGAGATCAGCGCGGCAAAGGACATATCCACGCGGGCATCGGTGTCCCGGTGCGCGCGGGGCAGCGAAGGGCCCGCCCGGGCAAGCCCTTCCCACGCGAGAGCATCGGTGACCGGCGAAGCCCCGGTGGAGACATAAGCTTCCAGCAACTGCGTGAACGCATCCATACCGCATGCCGCGGTAACAGTTGGCGGGCAGGAGAAAGTCAAGGCGGGATCGACTATCGCCATATCAGGGACAAAGTTGTCGTGGCGCAGGGATTTCTTGAATCCGTTCTTACCCCGGAGGGTCAGCACAGCATTCCTGGTTGCCTCGCTTCCGGTCCCCGCCGTGGTTGGAACGGCAATCACGGGCACTTTCCGGCCGTCGTGCTTCTTTGTTCCGACTCCCTCCAGGTAGTCCGCCACACGAGCCCCGTCGAGGGGAAGCATGGCCGAAATCGCCTTGCCGGTATCCACGACACTGCCGCC
This sequence comes from uncultured Fibrobacterota bacterium, assembly GCA_964571815.1. GTDB lineage: Bacteria > Fibrobacterota > Chitinivibrionia > Chitinivibrionales > WJKA01 > CAZNDN01. The sequence goes on from CAZNDN010000099.1 coordinate 14,849, forward strand.
GCCGACTGCGCACACGACATCGATTGACCGGCCGGCACATCCGGCCGCGGCCTGGTCGACCAGCTCAGGCCCGGGCTCACCCTGCACGCGCACTTCATGGGTGCACAGCGCGCGGCTGCGACACTGCTCCGCAAGCCGGCGGCGAATGCCGGAGCGATCGGCCGAGGCCCCACCGGTAACCAGCAGCACCGAGGTCCCGTAGCGCCCGATCTGCTCGCCGAGGCCGTCAAAGGCGCCTTCACCGAACACGACCCGGGGAGCGGGTGAGAATGCGAAGCTCTCGATACGGGACATTTGTGCCTGCACTCTTCTGCCGTTACCGTTCAGGGCCGAATCGCGACATAGGGAACACCCCGGCGCGGCTGCGCCATCCACCCCGCCACTTCGTCGCGCCATTTCTTGTAGTGAAGGGTTTCCTTGTGAGCCGCTGCCGATTCCGTCGACTCGCAGGCTTCGTAAAGCATAAAGTGCGACGGTTCGTTCTTGCTCTGAAGAACATCGAAGCGCACATTGCCCGG
>CAZNDN010000100.1:0-7382 GCA_964571815.1 uncultured Fibrobacterota bacterium
CCGAATTCGAACCTGAACTGCACCGACGAGGCGCCGTTGGTGGGGTTGGGATAGCTGAAAAATCGAAGCGGGGTTTCATCGGAAACCCGCCGGGCCGGGTCGGGACCGAGGTACGAGAAGCTTCTCCCGCCGTCATAACCCGCCTGGGGCCAGAAAAGCGAATCCACGTCCACCGCATTCTCGATCTTCCACCGGTACACCCACCCGTTGAGCGATATCGCAAACAGCTCCGCCGTCCCGTCCCCGTCCATATCCCCCACCAGCGGGGAGGTCGCCGGCTCACCCCCGTACGTAAGCGGCCAGAACGACTGCCGCTCAGGGCCGGTACCGCGCAGCTTGTCGACAAAGACCGGACGTTTTGCCGATGAGGACAGGGCGTCGACATAGCCGCCGGGCAGTACATAGTCCGGAACCAGGGAATCGCCGAAGACCAGCAGCGTATCGATAAGTGAGGATTTGAGCCCACCGATACTGTCGGGCACGCCTTCGCCCCGGGTGAAATAAACCTTGGTATTCTCCTTGTTGGTGCTGTCGATAGGGAAGAACGAAAACGTCTCACGTTCCCCTGTCGGTGCCGAGAAAAGCACGAGAGGCTCGCCCCGGCGGTCCGAGACCACGGCCGGCGAGGTCCTCACGCTGCCCCGGTAGTACCAGAACCGGTTGTCCAGATACGCCGGCCAACCCGTCAGCAGAACGCCCTTGTAGTTCAAGGCGAATATGCCGTTGGCGCCCCCCAGCACGATGTCCAGCACTCCGTCGCCGTCGATATCACCCAGCGATCCGGCTGCGGTGTTGACCGGCAGACTGCGTCGCTTCTCGGTGGGATTCTCCTGGTAGTTGTAGATGCTTGCCCAGTCGATCGGGGTATCCTTCCAGCCTTGTGCCGGCAGCAGCTCTCCGGTCAGACACCACACCCCCTGGCGGCTGTCGATGACGATTACCTCAATTTTGCCGTCACCCTCAAGATCGCCGGTAAGAAGCGAATAGGGGGGTATGCCTTTTTTTACCTTGTGTTCCCGACTCGGCGCTCCGGATGCCGGTCGGCAAATCGAGACCGTGCCGTTGCGCTGCACAGCAGCGACCGTACCGCCGGAGCCGAACCCAGCCAGCGCGGAGATTGCCGAGGAAGAGCCGGTGCGCACGGTGTGAGATATCGAATCGTCACGGGTTCGGGAAAAAAGCACCGAGCCGTCGACCGTGCCGATCGCCCACCACGACCCGCTTCGACAGACATACGTGCTCGGCCGTGCACCGAGTGAGATCTCTCGAACGGAAAGCGACGAATCGACCCCGTCGATGCTGTCGACTACCACCACCTTGCGTCCCGCTGCAGGCACGTACAGGCGGTTGTCGATTGAGCTGGGCATAGCAGCTATTGCCCCCGAGGTTCCGAGATCGTAGAAGCGGAGCGGTACCCGTGGTATCGGGATCTCGGTGCGAGCCGAGTCCAGTGCGTGGGGGTCGACCAGGAGAACGGAATCCGATTCGGTCCCGAATCCCGGCCCCGGCTCTTTCGCCGAGGGCCAGACAAAGAGTTTTCCGTCACGCGAGAGCACGACCAGCTCACGGCCTTCATTGCCCGGGAAAAGGTCGCACAGCAGCGGTTCGAAGGCGCTGTCGGCCGGCATGCGTTTCGGCCACCCTTCCACGTACCCCGGCCTCAGCCAGGATGCGGCGGAGTCTACGGGAGCCTTTGGCGTATTCCAGCGCAGCGACACTTCGAAGACCGAGTCGACGTAATTGACGACCGAGTAATCGCGGATCGCCGACTCTTCGGTGCGCCCGTTCTTTCCGCTTCCCGGCGTCACTTTCACGTGCAGGTACGTCCTCCCCCCGTCGTTGGTGGAGGTCGAAGGACGGGTGAAGGGACCGATCGCGTCGATGGAGACGGCTTTCTTATTGTCCTCCACACGCTTGTGCGGAAAGACGTCTTCCGCCCCGCCGTAGTCAAACGCCGCCTGGTAGAATACGTCGACGAACTGGATCCCCAGGTCGGTGATCCCGTCGGCCTCCACCAGCCGCACGCCGCGGTAGGTCGAGTCGGCATTGATCATGTTGTACTCGATCTTCTCGCGTATCACGCTTTCGTCGATATGCCAGATAAGCACGCCCGACGCCGGCAGAGAGACATCGTAGTTCGAAACCCGGGTAATGGTGTTGGAGCGCCGGCCCGAGGAGGAGTCAACCGCTTCATCAAGCTCCAGCCCCACAATGTACACCTCATCCTCGTCGGTGGTATCGTACTCGAAGACGGCCGGAGAGCCGTGGAGATTGCGCTGGCGATTTTCGATCAGGTAATATTCGTGATCGTTGAGCGGGACCAGCAGCATGGTGGTGTCTCCGCCGGCCGGGTCCCCCTCGCTTACCGCAGTGATCCGATACGTGCCGTTGACTCCCGGGGTGGCTACGACCGGCTCGTCCCAGCCCATGATCATGCGAACCCAGGCCGAGGGCCAGGGAGGGATGAACCCGTCACCGGCCGAGTAGCCGGCGAAATCCATGATACAGAAGGAGCCGACACCGGGGATACCGGCCGACGTGTTGAACAAGTCGGGAATCCCGAGGGCACGGGCTATCTGGTTGACTAGGATTCCGTGAATTCCCCAGTTGAGGTTGTCCTGGTTTGAGGTCTCCGACACCATCATAACCTCATCCACCAGCATCGCGCCCCCGGCTCCCTGCACGGCTACCCCGACGGTATCCAGGTCGATCGTGTCACGGTAGTACTCGAAGAAATCCGGTGAGATGAAGGCGTCGATCATATCCGAAGGAGTATCCTGCCCCAGGAACCCGTCCCTGCCCCCGTCGGTGAGATACGACGCGCCTGCATGAACGATCAGGAACACCACAGTCCGGCCGTCAAGGGTATCACGCACGATTCCCGTGGCCGAGTCGCGGACAAGGTGCGTGAAGGGAGACTCATCGGGATCGCTGTCGGCCGCCGCGATCGCGTCCCGCACAAACCGCATCAATCCCGCGCTCTTGCGGTAGTAGTAATCGTCCCACGACTCCTTGCTTCGCTTCCCCCCGGGCGAGTAGTCGCTCATCGGTTCAGGCACCTCGAAGGCTGCGCTGCGACCGGCGGGGTGAATCTCGAACTCTACTGAAAGAAGCCCCCGTGAGACAGTGCGGTAGTAGTCTTGGGCGAAGAGGAGCTGGTCGGCAAAATACGAGGAGTCATGCGGCAGGGCGTCGTACCGGTATATGGTGTCCGTCTCGTAGCCCTTGCGTTCGTCCTTGTCGACAAAATCGCCGAACAGGCCCGTACCGGTGGTCGCATCGGACGTGTCCCGCTCTCCTTCGTTGAACTCTACCCGAAGCGCCATAACCTTGATCGTGTCGGGCTCGGTGCGGCGGGTGCGACGAAGCCCGCGGCGGATGGGGGACAGGGGAACCAGCCCTTTACGCGACAGGCCTCCCGGCGCCGACAGGCGGGCGCCGGAACCCGCGACGATCGCATGGAGGAAAATCAAAAGCAGAACAACACTATGGGAAAGCCGTCGCGTTTTCATGGTAGTACCGAACCCCTCCCTCAATTCGGGCTATGAAAGAATGTCGTTACCCGCCCCGTGCGGCCAACCGATCTTTTCACCAATTCCGCGTCGGGACTCTCAAAATCGCGGCAACGACGGAAAATGGCGCCGTCCCGCAGCACGATGCGTGGGTGGGTCGGCAGGGCTCCGGCAGTGCATGCCGCCTCTCGTAACCTTTCGTTTGCCCGTGTATGCTCCGTGTATCCCGGAGTCCTTGCGGCCTCTGGCAGCCCGGGCTAGAACTGGAATACCAGCGAGAAGCGGGGCTGTCCATGTCGCACGCCGTGACTCCCCATCCGGTGGGAGTCGTTTTCATCTTTGATAAAGGTCCTCAGCACCTGCTTCATGAACCCTTCCGGGGAATGGATGTACGAGAAGTCGATGTCCATGTTGCCGTATTTAAGGCCCATCCCGAGCGTGAGTTCATATCGCTCGCCCAGATAGTCGAAGAGAAAACCCATTCTGGCCGCAAGGAAATTAACATACCAGTACTCCAGCCCGGTATGGATGTTGACTTCGGAAAGTTCCGACGTCCACCGGCTATCGGTAAGATCGGTAGCGATTGCCTTCCAGAACGGATCCGGAGCCCGGTCGAGATAATTTTTCGCGATCTCCCGCTTCAGGTCCATGAGAATATTCATGTCGTGGAGCGGCGTTTCCAGCGCGCGGTACAACAGGCCCAGGATGATTGTAAACGGGATAGGATCGGCCTGGTCCCTGTCGATATAGAAGATCGGCGGGCCCATATTCTGAAGGTGTACGCCGAGGTCCAGGCCGTCGGTGAGGAGATTTCTCTTGAGCATGGCCGCGTCGATTGCAAATGTCCTCCCCACACCTTCGTCGCCGGGGCCGATACCCGGTGCCAGAGCACTGTGCACGTATTTCACGTTGAGCCCCAGCGAGAAGTCTTCCTTGACCTCCAGACCGTAGCAGAGCCCGAACACGCCCTCCCACGACCGAAACCTGGCGATTTCGACCCCTTCCTCGTCGGTAAGTGTGTTTTCGCCGAAATTGATGAAATTGAGTGTCAGGCCGAATGTCCCCCAATCCTTGGTAGGATAGACGAATCCGCTGTACATGTGCCACAAGTCCCGCAGTTTCAAGGCAGGCAGCAGCATTTCCCAGAACAGAGACAACTGCATCTCGGCAAAATCGTATTGCGTGACCGCCTTGTCGGTGGCAAGCCAGACATCCTCGCCGTGCACCGTGATCCCGTAGACGTGGTCTCCTTCGAGAGCATTCTTCGAATGATAGGCCTTCCATTCCGGCGCCATCCGCACATTTTTTCCTTCGGCGTCGATTTTCGTTGCACCTTCGGTGTACGTGATGGCTCCCCGGTTGGTGCCGATCCAGACTTCGCCCGGTTCGTACTCGGCAATCGTATATACACGGCTGTCGGGGAATTTGTACCGTTTCCAGGCGGCCGTCGTGTAGATCGTGACGCCGTTGTCGCCCCCGATCCACAACTGCGCATCACTGTCGTACATCAGTGCGGTCACCTTGCGAGACAGTAGGCCGTCGGCGGTATCGTAGTGCGTCCACGTATCGCCCGCCTTCAGCCACAGCCCCTCGTGCGTTCCCACGTAGAGGGATTCCGACGCCGCAAAGGCCAGCGCTTCAACCGTCGTATTCTCGATCTCGATTCCCTCTAGATCGTCGCTTTCCCACAGGCCTTCGGCATACACCGCTATTCCAAGATCGGTTCCCACGGCGATTTCCCCGTAAGGTCCCACGGCCAGCGAGACGACCACGTCCGAAGGAAGTCCGTCCCGTACCGTATACCGCGACCACGTGCTTCCGTCGTACCGATACAGCCCATCGTTCGTGCCGATCCAGACATTCTCCGAAGGATCCATTACCAGCGCGGTCACACTGTCGTCGACGGCGATGGAGAAGGGGATTTTGATCTCGACCAGGTCTTCCAGTCGGACATCTTCACTCTCAAGGATTTCCGAGGCCCGCGAGGCAAATTCCCCGGCGCGACTTGAATCAATAACGTTTGCCGTTTCTTCCCGGATTCCGGAACTGTCCCGGTACAGGCTCGTCAAATCGAGAATTGAAGAGGCGACATCGCCGGCAACACCGGTATCGGCCGAGTCGGCAAGGAAACCTCGAGCAAGGACACTGAGAGCCCGATAGTGCTGCATTTCCAAGTCGTTGTATTCCCTCACTACCTGAGCGGCTTCGTGCAGCACCTGCTCATCGTCGCTCTCCAGATATTTTCTCACGACGGTGAGGAGGTGCTCTTCCTGCTGCGGCAGATAGATTTCGTGCTCCTCCCAGGCCTTGCCGTTATACCGAAGCACGCCGTCGGCAGTGCCTGCCCAGATTTGCTCCTGGAGGCTGAATTCCGTTCTCTTGTAAGACGCCACGGCGTAGAAGGGCGTACCGCGCTTCTTCAGATGCGGAATCCATGAGTTTGCCAGGGGCGCCTGGCCGAGCCCCGCGGGATTGAAAAACGTCGCGTTCGCATCGTCCGCCAGCGCCGTAAACGCCTCTCCCAGTCCGGTTGCCCGGGCGCCGGGAGGGAACACGAGGGTGATAACGGCAGCCTGAAATGCGGCATACGAGCCACCCGCAAGAACCAGTACGAGAATCGCTCCGACAATGCACTGCGACCAACGAAAGGTGTAGGAAGGACCGGACGTGTGTTTTCGAGTCATACGCTCTTAATGATGTTCATCCAATCGGGCAGGGACGGAAGCCTGTCGTGCTCGAACAAGGACCTCATGCCGATTACCGTCGTTTCACGGAGATTTTCGTCGCCGCGATACTGCTTCAACTCGCATCGACAGCCCGGATGAAAGGGTGGAATGATGTTAGGATACTGGAAGATCTGTTCTCGCGTCACGAATTGTCCCTTCGAAATCGACGGGGCGCACACCGGGTCATCGCCGGCGTAGGAATAGTAGTAGAATTCCGCCCCTTCCTGGTCTCCCCGTTCAATCTCGGCAATGCTGGCCTCTATCTTCTCTTCCCATTCTCGCAGAAGACGCTGTTTGTCGGCCGCACTGAGTTTTCTTCCTTCTATGTCTTCGTTTTGCGCGTTCAAATATTTGCGCAGGGCCTCCGTGGAGGGTTTGTGGTCGGCGATGTTCTCCCGCGGGCTTTTCCTTACGATAGAATATATACCGCTCTTGTGAATTGTCGGCGCATGGAGTTCGCTGCCCGGCTTGTCCTTGTCGACACCCACCCGAATCGCCACCAGAAGCAGGATCAGGAACAGAATGAGTCCGATCAGAGGTACGAGAGCAATCATGTCGCCGTCCCGATGCACATGGTAGCGCCGCCCGCGGTATGCTCCGGGCTCGAGAACCGAATGTCCAACACCGTGGTCTCGTCGCCGGAGACCGGCCTCATTGTTGTTGTTCGGAACACTCTTTCCCCTCACCGCCACGAGAGCCGCAAAAGGTAAAACTACATATTGGCGGCAACGGCCTTCCCGAAGCCCGAGCAGGAGAGCGTTTCCGTGTCCTCCATGAGCCGTGCGAAATCATACGTCACACGTCGCTGCTCGATCGTACGGGCGATACCGGCCGCCACCAGGTCGGCCGCCTCGTCCCACTGCAGGTGCCGGAGCATCAGCTCCCCCGAGAGTATCAGCGACGTCGGGTTTACCTTATCCAATCCGGCATATTTGGGCGCCGTACCGTGCGTTGCCTCAAACAGCGCATGCCCGGTGACATAGTTGATATTGGCTCCCGGTGCGATTCCGATACCGCCAACCTGTGCCGCCAGAGCGTCGGAGATGTAGTCGCCGTTGAGATTCATGGTCGCAATCACGTCGAATTCGTTGCCCCGGGTCAGGACCTGCTGGAGGAATATGTCGGCGATCGCATCCTTGACAAG
>CAZNDN010000100.1:7482-14968 GCA_964571815.1 uncultured Fibrobacterota bacterium
ATTCCGATCCCCGAGTCTTCACGGATATCCCACCCCAGCTCCTTCTTGAAAAACGCCATCATCTTGCGCGCTTCTTCGCTCCCTGCTCTGACCTCCTTGCCCGCATACACATCCTCGGTATTCTCCCTGAAGATCACCATGTCGATATGGTGCGGATTTTTTACCGGCGACGGCACGCCTTCGAAATACTTGACCGGCCGCAGGCAGACGTAAAGCTCCAGCATCTGACGCAGTGCAACGTTGAGGGACCGAATACCGCCTCCCACGGGCGTGGTGAGCGGACCCTTGATTCCGATCAAGTACTCCCTGAAGGCCTGTACCGTTTCGGCGGGAAGCCATTCTCCCGTTTTCTCATACGCCTTGCCGCCGGCAAGGACTTCTTTCCAGGAAATTGCTTTCTGCTCCTTGTAGGCCTTTTCGACCGCACTGTCGAGCACGTGACGGGTGGCGCGCCAGATATCCGGTCCGGTCCCGTCACCCTCGACAAAGGGCACGATCGGGCACGGCGGTACGTGCAGACCCTCTTTTCGCATCTCAATCTTCTCAGGATTCATTTGGTAACTCCCCTGTGGATAATACCGCGGAGATCGCTTTTCCCGGGCGAATAAACGTGAGAAAATACGAAAGGCGACACCGAACTACAACCGCGACTCCCCTCGAACGCTCTCGCGAACCTCATCGCCGTGGCGCCGGGACGTCCGCGGGAGGGAAGCCGCGGCCTATTGACAAGAAAAGTCCAGTCAATTATCTTTACTCTGCTTTCACGAGCGGGAATAACTCAATGGTAGAGTGCAACCTTCCCAAGGTTGAGGTTGGGGGTTCGAATCCCCTTTCCCGCTCCAATCGTTCCTGCAGGAAATACCCCCGAGATTTGTTCCCCGCCTGGATCATGGCCGCGTCCCGGGCGGGGCGCCCGAGCGGGCGAGCATGTATTTTGGGAGGGTGGTTGAGTCGCCGCTACGAGGCCTTCCGATGAAGCCGGATGCCCGCATGAGCCTCACCACCAACCGAAAGGGGGCTCTCCGATGGCCACGCCGAAGATCGTTGTTGCAGCAATCGCCGTACTGCTCTTTTGCCGGGGTGGTGTTGCAGATACCACTTCCATGGAGAGCCCGACGGTGCTGTTTGTATATGATACGCTGGATAATGACACCCGGTTCTACGTCGAGGCATTCCGAGACAACTTGAAGCAGTCGGGGTTGGCGTACGAGGAAGCGGCCGTCGAGCATGCCCTCGACAGTGACCCGGGGCCTTTTGAATATCTGGTGATCTACAGCCGGGTCATGGCATTTGATCTTGCATCGCCCGTTCGGAAATGGCTGCAGTCTCTGAAAACGCTCGAAGGTACGAAGGTCTACGTGTTCGTTACCGCGGCCAAGTGGCTCCATCAGAAGCAGTGCAAGAAACTGTCTGAGCTTGTCCGCGAACGCCGGGGCATGGTGGTCGACGCCGTATCGGCGGCAACGAGTTCACTCAGTGAAGAGCAGAAACGCGAACGAATAGAACAACATCTCTCCGGGTTGAAGCCGTAACATCAAGGGCCCTTTCGACCCGGAACACCGGCGAAGCGCAACGCGGGGTGCCGGCGACTCCGTGCCGGCGCCCGGTCGGGACGAAAACGCTGTTGGGCAACGCGGAAAGGAGCGATCATGCGAGCACTCAGTACCGTGTGGCTGGTGGTTGCGATGTCGGTGGCGGGCGGTCGGGCGCAGTGTACCAAAGATATCGAGTGCAAAGGCGATCGAATCTGTGTTGAGGGTGAGTGTGTATCCCCTGAGCAGCGCAGCGAAGGCGATTCCGAGTTCGGCCTTATTCCCAGTGCCTTCAGCCTGTATTTCACTCCCACCGGCTTCGCTTTTTTCGGACCGGTTGTGGGGGCTGAAATCAAGGTTGCCCCCACCACCTACCTCGAGTTACACTGGCGGTACTCGGCCATGGGACTGGTGTATGCGCTTCTCCTCACGGAGACCTTCACCAACAGCATGTCACTGGGAAGCATGGCATTCGGGGGAGGAATCACGCACCTTTTCCTCAGGAGTACCAGCCCCCACGCTCCGTTTGTGGGCGGGTTCGTGGAGTACGGTTTTGCCGAGACATGGGGCGAGGACGGTAATCGCGACTGGGAAGGGAGCGAATCGCAGATTATCGTGGCCGGGCGGGGCGGATTCCGCTGGCGTCTCAGCAGCGGTCTGTTTCTTGCCCTGGGCGGGGCGCTGGGCGGAGCGTTCGATATCAAGGACGAGTGGTACTACCTCGACGCTCGGAGCGACACGAGGGACGAAGGGGGAACGACGGGGTTCGGGATGGTCGATTTCACGCTGGGATGGGAGTTGGGAACCTGAGAGGCCGGGAGGGAGCCGGCTTTCATTCCGTTTTCCTCGATACAATTCCGTGCCCTGCCGGTGGAACCACTCGGGGAGCGAAAGATACCGGCAGTCGAAAGCGAAGCCGGAGTAGAAAACCTTATGAAGCTACCTATGATCTACGTGCTCGCCGTCGCTGTGGTTTCTGCGCAATCCGTACGTGGCGGAGACTGCGAATGTAGTGCTCCCCGGAGTGTTGACGATGTTCTGGGCCGGGCCTTGAGCGTGTTCGAGGGAACGGTCGTGGAGCAGCAGCGCACGACCGTGCGTCTGCAGTTTACCTCGGAAATGATGACCCATCATGAGATAACGGTACGCTTTGCCGTCGACTCCGCGATTTCCGGGAGTCTGCCGGATACGGTTGAAGTGATGTTCTACGAAGGGCGGGGGGAGTGCGATATCGATGTTCCGGAATTCACGTTCGGCCAACGCTATCTTGTTTCGACCACCGAATGTGTAGGGGCCGAATCGGGCGAGCACTGCAACGACTACTGTTGCCTCCGCACCCTGCTTCCGAAATCTCCGCCGGTTGCCGCGGCTCAGCAACCGGTTGAAATGCCGGAGACCACAACAACGGATACGGCCGATGCGACAGCGGAGGAGAAGCCGCGCCGGGGGTGGTTCCGCAAGCTGCTATTCTGGAAGTAAGCGAATCCTACATACACTTCGAGAATCCACAACTGCGGCAGACGGCGCAGCCGCCCTCGTGCTCCATGAGCCCGCCGCACTCCGGGCACTCCGGGCATAATCCCATGTCGAGTCCGGAATAGCCGCTGTCCTCCCCCTCGGCATCGACGTTTCTACTCACGCCGAAATCCTGGATTGCCTTTTCCAGGGTCCTGGCGATGGCGTCGGCACACGAGAGAATCATCTCTCCCTCGTGCCACGTCGGGACCGGGCACCGAATGCCGCGGAGCTGTTCGACTATGCTCTTGGGATCGACCCCGCTGCGCAACGCCAGCGAAATCATCCGCGCCACCGACTCGGAACTCGACGCGGCGCATCCCCCCGATTTTCCCATCTGGGTAAACACTTCGCACAACCCCCGGTCGTCGGTATTGACGTTGACGTAGAGGTTGCCGCAGCCGGTCTTTGCCTTGTAGGTTCGCCCGCTGGTGATCAGCGGCCTCGGCCTGGGTTTCAGCGCGCCGCCCACCGTGACCGCGGGGACTCCGGCGCCCCCGGTGGTGCCGCTGGTGAGCACCTGGTTTGCGCGGGAGCCGTCACGATACACCGTGACGCCCTTGCAGCCCATTTCGTAGGCGTACCTGAATGCCTCTTCAACATCGGCCACCGTGGCGCTCTTACGGAAATTGACGGTTTTCGATACCGCGTTGTCGGTATACTTCTGGAAGGCCGCCTGAATCATGATATGCCAGCGCGGCTCGATATCGTGCGCGGTAACGAATACGTCGCGGATTCGCTTCGGAATACCGTAGACCTTGTTCAGGCTTCCGCTTTCGGCCACCATCTTCATGAACTCCTCGGAGTAGAACCCTTCCTCGCGCGCAATGCGTTCGAATGCGGGGTGTATCTGCAGCAGCCGCTGCCCGTCAAGCACGTTCTTCTCGTACGCGATCGCGAAAAGGGGCTCGACCCCGCTTGAGCAGTCGGCAATCATGCTCAACGTTCCGGTCGGGGCGATTGTGGTAACCGTGCAGTTGCGAACCTTCAGCCCGTCGGGCCCGTCGAACGTAGAACCCTTGAAATGAGGGAAGCAACCTCGTTCCTGAGCCAGATACGCGCTCACCTTCCACGCTTCCTCATTCACGAACCTCATGATCTCTTCGGCCAGACTCGCCGCGGCGTGGGAGTTGTAGGGGATGCCGAATTCCACCAGCAGGTCGGCAAAGCCCATGACTCCCAGCCCGACTTTGCGGTTGCCCTTGGTCATCTTCTCGATCTGCGGAAGAGGGTGGCGGCTGACTTCGATCACGTTGTCCAGAAACCGGACCGCCGAGCGAACGGTTTTCCCCAGTTTGTCATAATCCACCTTCGCGACACCCTCCTGCCGGCACACCATGTGGGCCAGATTGATCGAGCCGAGATTGCACGACTCGTAGGGAAGCAGGGGTTGCTCTCCGCAGGGATTCGTGCTTTCGACGGAACCGATGTGCGGTGTGGGGTTGGAGGCGTTGATCTTGTCGAGGAACACGATCCCCGGCTCGCCGTTTTTCCACGCAAGCTCTACGATACGGCGAAAAACCTTGGAAGCCTTCTGCCTGCCGACCGTCTCGCCGGTGCGGGGGTTGCGCAGACGGTACTCCTGATCGTTCTTCAGGGCCTCCATGAACTCATCACTGATCCCCACCGAGATGTTGAAATTCGACAGAACGCCGTCGTTCTCCTTCACTTCTATGAAATCCATGATTTCGGGGTGCGTGCAATGGAGAATACCCATGTTGGCCCCCCGTCGTGTGCCCCCCTGCTTGACGGTCTCGGTGGCGGTGTCAAAGACGCGCATGAACGAGAGCGGCCCGCTGGAAACGCCTTTCGTCGATTTCACCATGTCGTGCTTGGGGCGGATATTGGAAAAGGAAAACCCTGTTCCCCCGCCGCTTTTGTGAATGAGGGCCGTATTGCGAACGGCCGTGAATATCTCGTCCATCGAATCGCCCACCGGGAGCACGAAACAGGCGGACAACTGCTGAAGCTCCCTGCCCGCGTTCATCAGCGTAGGAGAGTTGGGCAGAAAATCAAGGTTCACCATGAGTTCGTAGAACTCTTCCACATGGAGATGCGTTTCGGCCTGCGGATCGAAGAGCTTCTCGGCCCCCGCGATGTTCTCGGCGACCCTGAAAAACATGTCCTCCGGCGTCTCGATCACATTGCCGTTGTCGTCGCGTTTCAGGTAGCGGCGCTCGAGTACGGTTCGCGCGGTATTGGAGAGAACAGCCTTCCTGGTTTCCGTGAGCCTGCGCTTCAGGCTCATCCCCGCGTCGCCGCCTGCCTGCTCCTTCTTGCTCCGAACGACCGCCGACTTTACGGTCTTACCCACGTCCTGCCGTGGTCCGGGGTTGGCCTGTGTGGTGTTGTTCTCAACCATGGTTCGCCGTACCTCCCGCATCCGCGCCTGTATGTTCGAAAAACCGTTGTTGCCCGTTTCCATCGGCCGGCCCGCGAATCGACGACCTGCATCCCATGCCGCCCCTTTTTTCGCGATACCCGCAGTTGAAATATAGGCAACCGAACAGTCAAAGTCAAGGCCCTTCTTCCCCAGACACCACAATATATGGTATGATCTTTGCTTGAGACCCAAACCTGTTGTGTTCGGGTTCGGCGTGGTCGGTTTTCCTACCCTGTTCCATGTCAATCACTTACCGGGACGGCGACGGTTCCGTAGTGTATTTTTTTCGGGAGAGTGTCACTTACCAGCTCAACACCGGGAGGAAGCGCGATGGCGGAGGTCATGGAGATCGACACGGTACGGGAGATGCTTCAGCGCAGCGAGAACCTCAGGGGGTTTCTTTGACATAGAGGAGAAGCGGGCGAAGCTGAAGGGCCTTCAGGATGAATCAACGAAGCAGGAGTTCTGGGACGACCCGCGGAAGGCACAGGGGGTCCTGAAGCAGATCAAGGAGACCTCCGACCAGGTTCAGGCGTGGGACCGGGTTCACAAGCAGGCGGCGGAGCTGGTGGAGCTTTTTGAAATGGCCGGGGAGGAGGACGACCGAACGGCGCTGGAAGAATTCTCGGTACAGGCCCGCGAGCTTGGGCGAGATCTGGGAAGACTCGAGTTTCTCCGAAAACTCGGCGGGGAAGACGATCGCTGCTCGGCGCTGCTGAGTGTACACAGCGGGGCGGGCGGCACGGAGAGCTGCGACTGGTGCGAGATGCTCTTCAGGATGTATTGCCGGTGGATGGAGAGGCGGGGTTACACGTACACCATACTGGACAGTTTGCCCGGAGAAGAGGCGGGGCTGAAGAGCGTGACCATGGAGGTTGCCGGCGACTACGCCTACGGACACCTGAAAGCCGAGTGCGGCGTACATCGCCTCGTACGGATTTCTCCGTTTGATTCCAATGCCCGCCGGCATACGTCATTTGCTTCCGTGTTTGCCTGGCCGCTTCTGGAGGAATCCGAGGATTTTCAACTGGATGAGAACGAGATCCGGGTTGACACGTATCGCGCCAGCGGGGCGGGCGGCCAGCACGTCAACAAAACCGACTCCGCCGTCCGCATGACTCACGTTCCCACGGGTATTGTGGTTCAGTGCCAGAATGAACGCTCCCAGATCAAGAACCGGGCCACGGCAATGCGCATACTCAAGGCCCGGGTCAGGCAGCACCACAAGGAAGAAGAAGAGAAGCAGCGGCTGGAGAAGCTCAGCGAAAAGAAGAAGATCGAGTGGGGAAGCCAGATTCGCTCGTACGTGCTTCACCCTTACAATATGGTCAAGGACCACCGGACCGACGAAGAGACCTCCAATACGCAGGCGGTGCTGGACGGGGACATCGACCGTTTCATCGAGAGCTACCTGCTCTCGTTCAGTTAGGTCGCGCGGGGGCGGCGGCTATGGGCCTCTGCGAACGCGGGTACGCATCGTGAAGGACAGCACGACGCTGGTGTCGGGAACGGTAATCGGCAGAACGCTCCGGGAAGACTCCCATATCTCTCCGCTGAGGAACTGTTTTGCGCTCTTGACAAGCAGCATGTGCGTGCCGGGCCGCACCGGCACCAGCACTTCACTGTCCCCGTAAAGAAAAAAACCGGTTGCCGTGCCCGTGCCCCTGTCTACGATACTGCCTTCGTAGGTATAATTCCGTCCCGATTTCATCCGTACGAACGAAAACCCCGCTTCCTGTGCGCGTTTCGCCAGAGTCTTCTGTCCCCGATCCATCGGGACCCTTTCGGGGAAGAAGGCGGTATGCCAGAGTCGATACATGTGTCCCGTGTCGGCCACCGCGGTCGTCTCCCCGTCGACGGCGACATTCTCGTTAGTCACATTCGACGTACACCGGACAATGCCCTCAAGAGCGGTATAGAAGTTATCCTCCGGCTCCTTTGTGGGATCCCGCAGCCGGTTCAGGTATTCCGTAAGGGTACGGTGCCAAGCGTCGGCGGAAACGACCGACGCCTCGGTCTTGTCGGGCAGTTTCCGGGAAAGAGCGGCTTCCTGAAG
>CAZNDN010000101.1:0-14928 GCA_964571815.1 uncultured Fibrobacterota bacterium
ATACTATTGACATTCACTTTCAGGCCTGTTACAATTGAGTTAGCAGAAACATTAAAGAAAGCAAAAACGGTGCCGCACGATTTCCGAGACAGCGAATATCTCTGGCGGGGACGTGATTCGTAAGCGAAGAGGTCTTTTCACAGGGGAGAACGGTCTGTATGGGTGAGGAGCACGAAGGCTACCGGGGCCGCGCGCTTATCGTTGAAGACGAAGACCTCATGATGCACATGATATGCGATATCGCCGGGGGCGAGTGTCTTGAGGCCCGTGCGGTTTCCACCGCGGCGGAGGCGCGGAGGCTTGCCGCCGAGGAGCACTTCGACCTCCTTATCACCGATATCAACCTGGGAACCGATAACGGCCTCGAGCTGGCCGGCGGATTCAAGAAGCGCAATCCCCGCCTGGCGGTCATTGTGGTTACGGCCTATCCAAGCAAAGAGAGAATTCGGGTGAAGGAAGAGATCGAAGTCAACGACTTTCTGATCAAGCCGTTTACGGCTACGCAACTCAGGTACTCGATCCAAGCTGCGCTTGAGCACGTGGAGAGCCACCGAAATGTGGAAGGGGCGCGGGCGGAGGCCCGGGGGAACGACTCCATGGGGCTGATCGGACGTTCGTCCTGTATTCAGAAGACTCGTGAGCGTATTGAACTTCTGGCCGGCGGCGATTTTCCGGTGCTCATTCAGGGAGAATCGGGAACCGGAAAAGAAGTAATCGCCCGCGCCGTCCACCATGCCTCCCCGCGTACCGCGGCAAAAATCGTCGTTGTCAACTGTGGGGCGATTCCGCACCACCTGGAGGAATCGGCCTTTTTCGGACACGGCAGGGGTGCGTTTACCGGAGCTGGTGGAGAGAAACCCGGCTTCATCGAGGCGGCACATAAGTCGACGTTGTTTCTCGATGAAGTGGGCGAGTTGTCGCCGGCGGTACAGGTCAAGCTCTTGCGGGTCGTGGACAGGGGAGAATTCAACCGGGTCGGGGAATCTTTCGAACGGCAGTGCGACATTCGCGTGGTCAGCGCAACCAATCGCGATCTCCAGAGCATGGTCGATGCCGGCAGCTTCAGAAAGGACCTTTTCTACAGGTTGACCGGGGCCACGATTACAACCGTTCCCCTGGCGCGGCATCCGGAAGATATCCCGCTGCTGATTGCGCATTTCCTCGCTGAAGCGGGGTGCGCCAAACCGATTACGCGGGAAGCCATGGCGCTGCTGTGCGGCTACGCCTGGCCGGGGAACGTCCGCCAACTCAAGAATGCGGTGAAACTTCTGGCGGTCGCCGCCGGGGCGCGGCGGCGGATCAATGCGCTTGTGGTGCACGCCGTGATGGGTAATGAAGTAAGTGACGCGCTGGACTCGCCATCGTTCGTAGAGGCAAAACGGGATTTCGAACGCGAATACTTCGACGGCATGCTCAAGAGCCGGCAGGGCAATATCAGCCGCGTTGCGCGCGACGCCGACATGCATCGCCCAAGCCTTCTGAGGAAGCTGAAAGACCTCAAAATATCACCGGCCGACTACCGGGCCGTTGAAAACTGAACCCGCTCCCCCGGCAAACTATTCCCTTCTGAAATCGTCCGATCCGCCCGAGGTGTCGCAGGATGCTACACTTCCCGCCGCCCATCTCTCGCGGCGCTTTTTTCCTTCACACTCGCGGGCAAAGCAGTGGATCGACCGCGACCGGAGCGCCTCCGTCCCGCGGGGGGTGTAGCACGATGCGACACCCGGGAGCGGCGGAATCGGGCGGGGGGTGTCGCCCGGAGGCTACACCCGGCGACAGGCATTCCCCCGGCGAATACACCGACTACGCCCATTCGGGGCGAGATCCGCGCCTGGTACGATTGTTGATATGAATCACTCGGCACGCGCGGTAACCGGCGGTCCTTCAACCCCGAACGGAGAACGGAGAAGAATCATGGTGCGGGCGGAAGCACTGTTTTTCAGCAAAGGATACGGTTGTGACGCTCCTCCGGCCTACCACCGGGACATGGGAAGCGGGACGAATCGGGCACCGGGGCCCGGTTGCCTGCGTACCGGCCCACGTGACGGTCTTCTTCCGTGCGTGCTGGATTCGTTCCTCTCGCACGTGACCGTTTCGACCATGATACTGGATTCTCGCAGTGAAGCATTACGGCTTCCCGGCATTGCGGTTTCCCGCGACGGCGGCCGGGATACGCCACACAACAGGGACGCCGCCTCACCGGCACCCGCTTCCTCACCGTTGCATCGAACCGCTTCCGGGAAAGGTGCGCTGAGATGAGCATTCTTATCATTGATGACGAAGAGATTATTCTGCGGACGCTTGCCGCGGTGTTCACGAAGAAGGGGATGGACGCCGTGACCGAATCCGATCCGCGGCGGGCGATCGAAGAATACGAACACCGGCCGCACAATGTCGTTCTCGTGGACGTGCTCATGCCCGGGATGCCGGGAGCCCGTGTGATTCGGGAGATCAAGGGCATGAACCCGCTATGTAACGTGATCGTCATGACGGCCTTCTCCAACATGCAGCATGTTGTGGAGTGTATCGAGGCGGGCGCCATGGACTACATCACGAAACCATTCACCGACATGGGTCTGGTGACGGACATCGTTGCCGCGGCGCAGGAAAGGGTAAAGCGTTGGTCGCACTCGTTCGGCATCGATGTTGACGGCGGAGTGGTCAGGCCCGCGAAGAGGGGTGTCAACGGCAGCCGGGCCGAAAGTGGACGGGAAGCCGGTACCGTTTCGTCGGGGGAGACCTCCCATGAGTAGCAGCACGTCCGGGCTTCAGCAAATCATCAATGAAATTGCCTCGCAGGTCCCCCTGCTGGACAAGCAGGACCTTACGCCGCTGACACAGATCATTGCGGGCATGGAGAAGATCTCGGCGACCGACGGGGCTCCGCCGGCACTGCGGAGCATGGCCAAACGGGGCGCCGCATTGGCCGAGCACATTATCATGGAGGAGACGGAGTTTGAGCCCGGCTGCGACAAGCTGCGGCAGTGTATCGAGAAGATGAGCCGGTCTATCGACGAAGTGGCCGGCGCCGATGAAAACGAGACCCCCGAGACCGAAGTTGAGGAGCCGCCGGAAACGCCGGGAGAGACGCAGGCGGAGGCCGTCAGCAGTGACGACGATATGGAGGAGCTGCTGAAGAAGTTTGCTTCTCAGCAGAATCCGGTTCTTGAAGATCTTGAAGCCTACGTTCTTGAGCTGGAGAAGGGTAATCCCAATGCCCGCGACGCCGTCAAACGCCTTCTTCATACGTGGAAGGGCGAGTTCGGGGTTCTGGATCTGGGGGATTACTCGGGGCTTATCCATGACGTGGAGCAGGAACTGGCCGAAGATCGCTGCGGTACGGAGCAACTCTTCCGGCTGAAGGACTTTCTCCAGGAGCGGCTGGGCGGATTCGCCGAGGGCCGGGTTCGGCCGGTTTCGGAGCAGGATCGTGCTTCGCTGCTCGATACCGGGGTGCAGCAGAGCACGGGGGACGCGCAGCCTCCCGCGACGGCGGAAGCGGCGGCCGGCGTCCAGAGCGAGGAGCATGAGGAAGTCCCGACCGCCGGAGAACGGGCTTTCGAGGGGGACCCGTCGCTGATGGGAGATTTCGTGACGGAGTCGCGGGACCACATACAAGCCGCCGAGCCCCTGCTGCTCGATCTGGAAACCGATCCGACCAACGCCGACAGTCTCAACAGCATTTTCCGCTCGTTTCACACAATCAAGGGCGTCGCGGGGTTTCTGGGCCTGAAAGAAGTGAGTTCGTTGTCTCACAGCATGGAAAATGTGATGGACCTGGCCCGCAAGGGTAATCTGCTCCTGCAGCCGGCGCACGTGGACCTGATGCTGGAGTCGGTGGATTGTCTCAAGGAATTCATAACCGCGGTTGAATCGGCCGGTTCGGGCGGTACCTACAGGATTCCCGATTCCTATTCGTCGGTCATGCAGCGTCTGGCATCACCGGGTGAAATTGCCGGCGATGAACCGGGGGGCGTCGCACCGGGCGGCAAGGTTGGTGAGATCCTGGTTGCATCGGGCAGTGCAACCAGGGAGCAGGTCGAGCACGGTCTGAAACGGCAGCAAGCGGGAGACACGCGAAGACTTGGCGAGATTCTTATCGAGAAGGGCGAGGTCAGGGCCCGCTCGGTCGGGTCGGCGCTTGCCTCCCAGCAATCGACAAAGCGCACAAGCTCGGTACAGGAGACCGTAAGAGTTCCGGTAGAGCGGCTCGATGCGCTGGTGGATGCTATCGGTGAAGCCGTGATTGCGCAGTCGATGATCGCCGGGGACGGAACCGTGCAGGAAACGGCGAACCAGGAATTGCAGAAAAAGCTGGCGCGGGCGGATACGATCATGCACAACGTGCAGGAGCTGTCCATGTCGCTTCGCATGGTTTCGGTGAAATCGACTTTCCAGAAGATGGCGCGCCTCGTGCGGGACCTTGCCAAGAAATCGGGCAAGGACGTCGAGTTTGTCACCGACGGCGAAGAGACGGAGCTTGACAAATCGGTAGTGGAGCATATCGGCGATCCCCTGCTGCACATGATCCGCAACGCCGTGGACCACGGTATCGAGGATGCGGCCGACGATCGGGTCAAGGCGGGTAAGCCCGCTCGCGCGCGCGTGTGCCTGAGTGCCTTTCACAAGGCCGGGAGCATCTATATCGAAATCGAGGACGACGGCAGGGGGCTGGACAAGGACGCTATTCGTGCCAAGGCGGTGAAACAGGGGCTGTGTCGCGAGGAAGACCGCTTTTCCGACCAGGAGATTTTTCAGTTCATTTTCAACCCGGGCTTTTCGACGGCGAAGAAGGTTACGGATGTGTCGGGACGCGGGGTCGGTATGGATGTTGTCAAGAAGAACATCCAGCGGCTGCGCGGTTCGGTGGAGATCAAGTCCGAGCCCGGCAAGGGGTCGACCTTCTCGATCAGGCTTCCGCTGACCCTGGCTATTATCGACGGCATGATCGTCAGGCTTCACTCCCAGAGATACATTGTCCCTACCCTTTCGGTGCTTGAGTCCATGATGGCTGTCGACAAGCGAATTGACACGATCGCCGGCAGGGGAGAGGTGGTTGACGTTCGCGGTCAACTGATACGTTTGATACGTCTGGCCGATATCTTCGGCCTGAACGGGAAGAACGGGTCCAACGGACACGAAGGTGTGGTGATGATTGTCGAAGACATGCTGGGCAAGACCGTTGCGCTGCTTGTGGACGAAATACTGGGGCGGCAGCAGGTGGTGATCAAGAACCTGGGCAAAGGAGTGGGTGATGTTCCGGGAGTGTCGGGCGGGGCGATCATGGGTGACGGCAGTGTGAATCTGATTCTGGATGTGGGGGGGATAGTAAGAGTTGCCGGCGAATAGAAAAAGAGACGGCCTTCTCACGAATGTGTCGGTCTGGTGACCGCGTAGCTTCCTAAGACCGCTCAGCATGAGCTAACGGCAAAGGCGGATTGAAAATGCAACAAAAAGATACAAGAGCATTACTTCGTGAATCGGGCTATTCAGACCGGGCGGTGGAGTACTATGTTAAGCGAGCATACGTCGGCCGGATTGACGGACCCGATGCGCGATACGCGTATACCGGGCCATGCGGGGACACCATGGAGTTCACACTTCGGATCGGTGATGGAGTCATCCACGACGCTCGGTTTCAGGCGGTTGGATGCGCGGGGTCCTTCGCCGCCGGTTCGGGCCTGTCGGAGGTAATCAGGGGCATGAGCGTGCGGGAGGCGGAGGAGGTTGGTGAGGAGGATATCCTGGCGCACCTTGGCGGGGTGCCGGTTCAGAAGAAGCACTGCGTGTGCCTGGCCCTGAGGACACTGCGGTATGCGCTTGCGAGCTACCGGGAGGAGACCGTTGCAAAGAAGCGACACCGTGTAACAGTGAATGCATAACAACCTTAATGCAAGGAGGTGTACATGGCCGAAGTCCAGGAAGCGGGTGCGACCGCTGTCGAGGATACCGACAAGATTGGCGAAAAGCTTGCCGGCAAGTACCTGACATTCAGACTGGCCGACGAAGAGTACGGGCTGGAGATTCTGAAGGTGCAGACGATCATTCAGATGCAGGAGGTGACGAAAGTACCGAGGACACCCGACTTCATCAGAGGCGTGATCAACCTTCGTGGAAAGGTCATTCCGGTGATTGATTTGCGGGTCAAATTCGGATTCGAAGCTTGCGAGGACACCGACAAGACGTGCATCGTGGTTGTCCAGGTTACCACGGAAGGCAACGATTCGGTGACCATGGGGATCGTGATCGATGAAGTGAACGAGGTGCCGCAGATCGGCGCCGAGGATATTCAGGAGACGCCGTCATTCGGTGCAAGTGTCAACACCGATTTCATCCTGGGGATGGCCAAACTGAATGACAGTGTCAAAATACTACTTGATATCGACAAGGTTTTGTCGTCTTCCGAAATCGCCGCGGCGATGAGTTCTTGAGGGAGTTTATCCAACGGACCCGTAAACTGTAACACCTTTTCACCTCACGGAGGGATCTCATGGCGACCAGCACGAGAAACCGTTCCGCTCAGAAAAGCGGAGCACAGAAGAAACAAGGCACCTCAAACTGCCGGGAGCAGGAGCGCATACTTGACGCAATCTCCGCGCCGATGTTTGTGACGAATCAGGATCTTGTGATTACTCGAGTCAATGATGCGGCTTTGCAAACCACGGGGTATACACGAGAGGAAGTTGTGGGCAAGATGACGTGCGCCGATTTCGCGCAGACGCCTCTGTGCGGTACCAAAGACTGCACGATCAAGAATTGCATGCGAACCGGGGAAAGCATCAAGGGCGAAACCGTCATGAAACGCAGGGAAGCCGGGGAGCTTCCTATCATTGCCGCGTGTTCGGCCATATTCGACAACGATGGGAAGCCGTTGGGCGGGATGGAAGTTATCATCGACAACACCCAGGCCGTCGAGGCGCAGGAGCAGAGCGAAAACATTCTGCGTTCGATTGGTGCTCCGATGTTTGTGACGGATGAGAATCTTGTGATCAAGTCGGTCAACAAGGCAGCCCTGGACGCTGCCGGGTATCGCGAAGAAGAAGTAGTGGGGAAGATGACGTGCGCTGATTTTGCGCGCACCCCGCTGTGCAATACCGAGAAGTGCACGATCAAGAACTGTATGAAGACCGGTGAAGTTATCAACGGTGAAACGGTCATGAAAACGCGTGACGGCAAAGATGTGCCGATCCAGGCCGCCTGCTCCGCGTTGTTTGACAAAGACGGGAAACCCTATGGGGGCATGGAGGTAATTGTGGATCGGACGGAAGCCGCGGAGGCGGCTTTCAAAATGGACAATATCCTTAAGAGCGTCGGTGCGCCGATGTTTGTGACAAATGCCGATCTGGTTATCGAGTCGGTGAATGACGCGGCACTGAAGGCTCTGGGGTATACCAGGGAAGAAGTGGTAGGGAAGATGACCTGTGCCGACTTCGCCAGGACCCCGTTGTGTAACTCGGAAAAATGTACGATCAAGAACTGCATGCGGACCAAGGATGTTATTACGGGGGAAACGGTCGCGGAATCAAGAACAGGCCAGAAGATCCCGGTAGCGGCAGTCTGTTCGGCTCTGTTTGATAAGGAGGGCAAGCCATACGGCGGCATGGAAGTCATCATCGATCAGAGTGAGCAGAAGGAAACCCTTTCTGAAGTTGCCCGCCTGATCGAAGCGGCCAATAGAGGCGAACTTGAAGAGCGCACGGATGCCTCCAAGGCACAGGGCGACTACAAGAAGCTCCGCGAGGGTATCAACAATCTCCTTGATGCCGTGGTGGATCCGATCAACGAGGCCGCCCAGGTCCTGGAGGCCGCCTCCAACAGGACCTTAAGCAAACGGGTCAAGGGTGATTACCAGGGCAAGTTCGCGGATTTGAAGAAGAACATCAATGATGCGATACAGAACCTTGATACGGCTCTGCAGCAGGTATCCGAAGCGACCGAGCAGGTTTCATCGGCGAGCCAGCAGATCGCGTCGGGCAGCCAGACCCTCTCACAGGGCGCCAACGAACAGGCAAGCTCTCTTGAGGAGGTGTCCAGCAGCCTGGAGGAGATGTCGTCGCAGACCAAACAGAATGCGGAGAATGCTCAGCAGGGTCGCAGTTTGGCCGATGAGGCGAATCGAAACGCACTTGGCGGCGGAGAGTCCATGAAGAAGATGGTGTCCGCGATGGGCAGTATCAAGGATTCCTCCAGCGCAACCGCGAAGATTGTCAAGACAATCGATGAGATCGCCATGCAGACCAACCTGCTTGCGCTCAATGCCGCGGTGGAGGCCGCGCGGGCCGGCGAAGCGGGGCGCGGGTTTGCGGTGGTGGCCGAGGAAGTCCGGAACCTGGCGCAGCGCTCTGCCGAAGCGGCCAAGAACACCGCCGACATGATCAACGAGTCGGTGGGGAACGCGGAGAACGGCTCGAAGATTTGCGAGGAGGTGGCCAAGGCGCTGGAGGCGATTCAGGAAGGTAACAAGAAGGTCAACGACCTGATTGCCGAGATTGCCGCCGCCTCGGATGAGCAGTCCAAGGGAATCGATCAGGTCAATACCGCGGTTGCCGAGATGGACAAGGTTACCCAACAGAATGCGGCCAATTCCGAAGAATCGGCGAGTTCGGCCGAAGAACTCAGCTCGCAGGCCGAGGAACTGCAGAGTATGGTGGCGCAGTTCGAACTCTCCGAAAACGGCAACGGCCGGAAAAAGACGACCGTTCGAAAAGCGCAGGCAACACATACCCCGCCGGCGCAGCAATCGTACCAGGCGGCGCCCGCGCGCAAAGGTAACGGCGGCCACAACGAGGGAAACGGTAACGGCCGCAAAAAAGCGCACGCCGTGAGCCGTGAGTCAATTCCCATGGATGACGAGGAAGCATTGAAGGAGTTCTGATATGGTTCCGTCGTATCCCGTGGTTTCATGCCGGCGGCCTGTGGCCGCCGGCAACCAATCGGACGGTTTCTCCTCTGCCTGCCACAGGGAGAGAGTTCGTATCTCTACAGCACCAACGTCCATGAAAATGAAGGCTGACGCTTACAAGGAGTCTATGTGATGAGCCGACTGGTTGCCGAGGTTCTCAAAAGAGTCGAGAGTGATGGGCTCGCGGTGAGGAACTCTTCATTGAACATGCCGCCTGTCGCGGTGAACAAGGTCGAGTTGTACCTCTCCTTCCACGGCAATGATCGGTGTGCACATTGTGTTACCTGCTCAGGCCCTCATCGGCAGGAGATGCTCTTACCGGACGATGCTCGAAAGGTTCTGCGCAACGTTCGCGATTTCTCAATACTAACCAGGTTGCGCCAATTGTCGAGCGTGGGACATTTCCGTTTTGCCCGGCCCCGGCGATGTAGGGAACTGGATACCATTGAGCGCCCTCCGTCGGAACTGACGGCGCAGTTAATTGGAGACTATGCCGATTGTCTCATGGGAAAGGGATACACGTCGGAATGGGTGGGTGAAGGATTGACAACGACATTACCTTTCGGCAGGCCGTCGATCAGATTAAGCGGCGGAGAGTTTTTCACGTGGCCGCACAAACTGGGCGGGAAGCCGGTTGAAGAAGACCGCAGGCTGGAACTGCAGTGTGAGTTGCTCCAGCAAATTCGAGATATCCTTCCCGAGTACGATATCTTCATACTGACCAACGGCCGGTTCGCCTCCTCTCAGCAAAGAGCCGACAAAGTCCTTGCCGCATGGTCCGGCTGTTCGCCCGCGGGCGGCGGCAGGACCAGGTTGTCGATTTCGATCGATGTTTTCCACAGGCCTCCTCCGGGAAGTACGGTTGAAGAGATGCTCAACAGAATATGGGTTGCCTGTCGCAAGGTGAATATGGGCGCCCCCTTCCTCTACGGAGTCACCAATGCAAGGGTCGGCCTGGTCGGTCGTGCTCTGACTCAACTGGGATGCTGCAAGGCGGAAGTTTCTCTCATAACCGACATGTCGGGAAGCGGGCTTAACCCCAGGGCCTCTCTGTGCCTCGATCCTGTTGATCTGGCAGCTACGGATGGGTGCAATGAATTGAAAGGTTTTTTCTGCGAAACCGAGTACGGAATAATCCCGGTCAACAATATCGTTGTCACACCCGAAGGACGAATGGCGTATTGCTGTGCCTGTGTCGGCGACTACGGTGATTTTGTACATGAACCCCGGCGGTGTCTTCGCAACGTTCTGCTCGACCCGGTGTCGGTTATGCTCCGTCGCCATGAAACTGCAGTCAAATTGCTCAACATCGCCGTCAAACTCGACCCGTCAATCAAAGTTTTCGGAACCGGAGAGAATGCGGCAATTACCGGATCGACCTGCTACCAGATGCTGACGGGACGGCGACCCGGCTGCAATGGTGAGAATTGACAATTGCTGTAAGAATGAAACCGCCGAACTATGGTCGCGGTGAACAATCAATGAGTAAGAGAGCGGGACGGCCTCCGGCAAAGCCCGCGGTATCGAGGCAGAGATGATCCGGATTTTCCGTCGTTCGGCGTAATCGGCTTCCCCGCAAGAGTGAGGAAATGCATCATGAGCCACGTGAAGAAATGTCAGGCCCTGGTAATCGACGACCAGGAACCCATGCGCCACTATCTCAGCCACGTACTGGAGGAACTTGGGTATACGGTGAGCCGGTCAGGTGATGGTGAACAGGGACTTCGTCTGTTTTATGATAAGCGTTTTCACCTCGTGGTTACCGACATCTGCATGCCCGGCAAGGACGGCATTGAAGTGGTGATCGAGATGCGGCGGATCTATCCACCGGTGCCGATCGTGGCGCTGTCGGGTGTGGACTCTCGAGAGAGGCTGCTGATGCTTGCGGGGATGTTCGAGGCGGATGCCACTTTGAAAAAGCCCTTTCTCCGGGAGGAGTTGGTTGCGGCGGTTCGAAAAGCCGTGGGCAAGAGAATGGAGCGGGGGGATGTTCGGGCGTATTGAGGGCGCATCCAGGCTGGATAGTGGATGACACACGCGGGGTTGCGCCGGAATGAAGAATCCGGAGGAAAGATTTAAATTGTTCAAAGTAGTACGGAAAGCAATTGAGTCCGGGACCGGGCACGAAACCGGAGCGACCATGCGATATCCGGGTGGCAATGACGAGCCCGTGCGGGAACTCCTGCGTTTCATCCGTTTCTCGGAGCACGTCGCCGCCCGCATTCATGGTGTTCGCGACAGAGAGGCCATCCTCGATACCCTCATGGAAGAAGTCATTTCTTCGGGCACGTACACATCCAGTGTGATGCTGTTTGCCGACGATGCTTCCACCTTGAAGCTTGCCGCACTCTCCGCAAAACCGGCCCTGATTCGGAAGCTGGAAAAGAAGACTGGTCTGCGCCCGGGCGCGTTTCGCGTAGAACTGAAAAAGTCGGAGACGTGGTCCCGGGTGGCTCGAGGCGGAGAGACCCTTCGCGTACGCGCCGTGGATGTTGTCGGGGAGCTGTTTCCGGGCCCGCTTGCCTTCGCGGTAGTCAAGTTGCTCGGAAAGCAAAACGAGGAGGGGATACTGACGCCGCTGTATCGCGGAAAGCGCATTGTCGGCACACTCGCTCTCAGTTGCCCGGCGTTGTACGATGAGTACGTCCCGTCGGTGCAAAACCTCGCCCGACACATCTCTGCCGAACTGGAGCTTGCCGACGATCTGCGGCAGCGCAAACGCGTTCAGGAGCATCTTCTGCGCACGGAATCGGACCTCAGGGGACGTGTGAGGGAGCTTAACTGCTTCTACGGCATTTCCGAGGCGGTGGAACGCCCGGGCGCAACGCTGCCCGACATCCTCCGAGAGAGTGTTGAACTCGTGCCACAATCGTGGCAGCACTCCGACGTGGCCTGCGCCCGGATCGTGTATGATGGTGTCACGTATCGCAGTGGACGGATCTGCGGCTCCCGGGGAGCGTGCTCCGAGTGTCGGAATGACCATAGTGCCGCCGAACTCAGGGCGGAAGGAAAGCCCGTTGGTGAAATCAGGGTTTGCTACGTTGAAAACAGGCCGCGTGCCGACCGCGGGCCGTTCCGGAAAGAGGAGATACGCCTGCTGCACGCGGTCGCCGAACGTCTGGGACGCGTAATCGAGCGATATCGGGCGACCGAAAAACTGCGCGTAAGCGAAGCAGCAGCCCGCCGGATTATCGACACCATGCAGGAGGTATACTACCGTGCCGACACGGCCGGGAAGATACTCACCGTCAGCCCGTCGGCCACGCGGATCACCGGATATGAATCGGTGGAAGAGCTTATCGGACTTGATATCGCCCGTGATATTTACGCCGAACCCGCTCAGCGGAAAGATTTCCTCAAAGCGCTTACAAGGGAAGGCCATGTCCGGGACTGCGAGCTGCAGCTCAAGCGGAAGGACGGTTCACGGGCAACCGTACTGGTCTCCAGTTCCCTGATTCGTGACGATGCGGGGAAGCCCCGCGGGGTCGAAGGCATCATCAGGGACATCACCGCGTACCGGGCGCAGGAGCAGGCGCGACGGGAGTCGGAGGAGAAATACCGGGCACTGTTTGAGTTGAGCCCCGACGGTATTCTGTTCTGCGACATTGCGACGAAGGCCGCACGATACGCCAACGACAGCTTCTGCCGGATGCTGGGGTACAGCCGTGAGGAAGTGACGAACATGCATTTCTCAAGGTTCCATCCCCCCGACCGGATCGAGCGGGTGGCGGAGGCCTTTGAGGCCCAGATGCGAGGCGAGCATTCCCTGGCCCGGGATATTCCGTGCCTGCGCAAAGACGGTACGCTGCTCTATGCCGATGTCAATGCAATGCCGGTGACCGTGGACGGGCGGCAGTGTCTGGTGGGCATTTTCCGCGATATCACCGAACGCCGTCGTTTGGAGCACCGGCTCGGCAAGGCGGCGGCCGAGTGGCGCGCAACATTCGATGCGGTTGAAGACCTGATAGCCCTCATTGGTCGCGACCATGTCATTCGCCGGGCGAATCGAGCGATGAAAGAGCTGTTTGCGCCCGGAGCGGTTGAAGGACGACGGTGCTACGAGGTTATTCACGGGACACCCACACCGGCGGAGGCCTGCGGAAGCTGCCGTGTGTTCGCAACCGGCGCCTCGACACGTCAGGAACTCAAGGAGAAAAACCTCGGTGACCGGTGGTTCGATGTGGTCGTTTCGCCGGTGAAAGGCGAAGACGGCAGCATAAAGCAGGTGGTGCACACCATGAGGGACATCACCGATCAGAAGAGGGCGAGCGAGCAATTGCGGGAGAGCAATGCTCAACTGGAACAGGCTATTGCGCGGGCCAACGGCATGGCGGTGAAGGCCGAGGCGGCCAACGTGGCAAAGAGCCGTTTCCTGGCCAACATGAGTCACGAGATCCGCACACCCCTCAACGGGGTCGTGGGCATGAGCGACCTCATGTCCGATACGTCGCTGGACCCGGGGCAGCGGCAATACCTGAAGGTGATCCGGACCTCGGCCCGATCCCTCCTTGCAATCGTGAACGATATCCTTGACTATTCAAAGATCGAAGCCGATAAGCTGCAGCTTGAGGACCGTGAGGTTGACGTAGAGACCCTGGTGGCCGATGTTGCCGACATGGTGGCGTCTCGTGCCGCCCGAGGAATCGAGGTGGTCGCAATCGTGCATGACAGTGCTGCGTCGGTATTCCGCGGCGACCCGGCGCGGCTTCATCAGGTCTTGCTCAATCTGGCAACCAACGCCGTGAAGTTCACGTCGCAGGGAGAAGTGGTGATAGAGGCTCGGTCCGCCCAAAGAGACGATAGCGGCTCGACGCTGCGTTTCTCGGTGCGGGATACCGGTGTCGGAATCGCGCCGGCCGATCGGACAAAACTATTCGAGTCCTTTGAGCAGCTTGACGTCTCGACCACGCGCAAATTCGGCGGCACGGGCCTGGGTCTTGCCATCTCCAGGCGCCTGGTCGAAATGATGAGGGGTGAGATCGGCGTGGAGAGCATTGAAGGCGAAGGGTCGACGTTTCATTTCACGGTTCAGCTTGGTACGGCGGGCGAAAGGCTGAAAGCCGAAGCGCCGGCGGGTTGTGACGGCGGCGGCCAGGCGGTTCTTGTCGTGGACGACAATGAGTCGTGCCGAAAAGCCGCGCGGGAGTACCTGAGCGCGTGGAACTACCGGTGCCGGGCGGTGCCCGGCGTGGATGAGGCGATTGAGTGCCTGGTTGAAGCCTCCCGCAACAATGAACCCTTTGACTATGCCTTCATCGACAGCGAGATTGCCGGGGAGAGCGGGTATGATGCTGCTCGGCGGATCGGCGCCGCCGGCGACGTCGGTCCGGTTCGGCTCGTGCTCATGGCGCCGCTGAATGAGCGTAGGTCCGGGCATGCAAACGAGACGCAAGTATTCGATGCGCGTGTGGCAAAGCCCCTTCGACGATCAAGACTCAGGGAGTGTCTTGAGAGGTTGCGCGAGCGAAACGACGACGGTGGCTTGCGGACCGGTAAGAGTGGAAGGCCCGAATCCGGGTTCGGCAAAGCGGAGGAGGCGCGTATTCTGGTGGTTGACGACAGCGAAGTAGGCCTTATGGTGGCGGTGCAAACCCTCGAGAAGCTCGGATGCTCTGTAGCCACCGCCACCACGGGCCGTGAAGCGGTGAAGACCGCCGGGGAGCAGGAGTTCGACCTGATATTCATGGATATCCAGATGCCCGAGATGGACGGCTTCGAGGCAGCCCGGCTAATCAGAGGCGCACGCGAGCCGGCAAGCGCTGAGGATCCGGAACTGCCCGATTTGGAAGCTCGGGATCCCGAAGACGCGCGGCAGGAATCGGAACACAGAGGGGCAGAGGTGCAGGGGAGCAGAGGAGCAGAAAGCAGTAGTGTGATTCCTGTTAGTAAAGCACAAAGCAGTAGCGCTGGTCGTGCAGGTGCTTGCACTGGGATTCCAATCCGCAATCTCCAATCCGCATTCCGCAATCAGAGTGTTCCTATTATTGCGCTGACCGCCGACGTCTCCCGTCGTACCGAAGAGTTGT
>CAZNDN010000102.1:0-9692 GCA_964571815.1 uncultured Fibrobacterota bacterium
ATCCAGATGTAACAAACGATTAATCAGTACCTTACGCTGTCTTGGGCAGGGGGAACTTCGGATTAGCAGATATGTCCATAGGTCTTTGTCTGCTGCACACCCCTTCAGACTCAAACACGCACGCCCCCGAGACTGCTCGAATCGGCACACCTCGATAGTAGCGAACACGATGGGCAGGCATTGATCCTGAATTTATATTTTCCTTTGCACCGAGACCGTGTTGACAATTGGTACATAATGGCTTATATAACAAATGCGAGATGCAGGGATTCAAACTTGGGCGAGCGGTCTCGTGCATGGTGACTTTCTATATTCCGCGGCAGCCGAGATTCGGGCGTGGCTCAGAAGCTGTTCAATAACTTACGTCGCCTGCGCAAGAATTGCCAGGGCGAAGTTCCAGTTCGTTGATAACGCCACAGAACTGTGTCTGGAGGGATTTCCGCGGTGCGGGAACTCCTTTGCAGTATCTCTGCTAAACAGGGCTGCGCCAGGGCTCAGAGTAGCCCACCACACTCATTCAGTCGCCAACGTGAAGAAAGCTCTCAAATGGGGAATCCCAGTCTTTATTACAATACGGGAGCCTCTTGATGCCTTGGTTTCGTATGTAGTGAGACGAAACGTAATCCGAGGCGCTAACACACACAAGCAAATCGTGTTCGGAAGCATCGACTATGCTCGATTTTACGAGTATGTAGCCCAGAACAAAGACAACCTAGTAACAATGGACTTCTTTGAGATTACGCAGAAGCCATCGCACTTCCTAGCGTCGGTGCAAAATCTTACCGGGGGGCGTTTGCTTGCTCCTCCGAAGGAGAAAATGAAGCCTCTTGTTGATGCCTCTGTCCGATGCATACACGACCACGAAAAGTCGCTGGGGTACGAAACGCTCTCATCATCCGTTCCATCTCAAGAACGAAGGCGCTACGGCGCTGGAGTACGCAAGTTCATTTTGGAACACCACCATTCCCGAATAGAATACCTGAGCAAACTCTACGGATCATTCACAGATAGGTGCAAAGGGTAACGCCCCCCTTGTGGCCGGGCGACAATGCGAGTGAGAGATTTGTCGCGTTCTTTTGATGTATTTTTCAAGCTAACGTGGTGACGAAACGTACAACCAGGGACTGAGCCAAACAAGCTGATATTTCAAGCAGCATTCGCATACTCTGCCTCAGCTTCTTCGGGGAGGAATCAATTTGTCTCAGCAGCACAGGAGAGTGGGTATTCTAGACGTAATCGCCGTCCTGACAGACTACAAGCGTTTCATTTTCATATCCATGCTCGCGATATCCATTGGAGCGGTAACGCTTGCCTTGCTCCTGCCCCAGTACTACACTGCAACAGCAGTGATTCTGCCCCCAAAGGATAGCTATTCCTCGGGTCTGGGGAGCATGCTGGGCAGGTTGCCGGTGCAGGGCCTTCTGGGCTCTCTCGACATTGTGGGGAGCGGGAACACCGACCAATTTCTTGCAATTCTGGACAGCCGGAGGCTGGCCGAGAGGGTGATTGAGAAGTTTGACCTCATTCGCAGATACAAGTTTCACAAGAGAAAGAAGTACTATTTCGAATCGGTCCTGAAGGAATACCACAAGAACGTCAGGGTTTCCGAGGACGACCTCGGGACTATAGCCGTCTCGGCTACGGACAAGAGTCCGAAGGTCGCTGCGGAGATCGCGAACTATATTTTGCAGGTTCTCAATGATATCAATATTGAGATCACGCAAAAGAATGCGGCCTCTTCGCGCACGTTTTTTGAGAATCGCCTCAAACAGATTGAGCACGAACTCGACTCGGTTCAGAATGCATTTGCCGGTTTTCAGACAGAACACGGTTATCTTGACATGCAGAGCCAGCTTTCGTCCACTATCGAAGCAATTACCCATCTGGAATCAACAATCATGATGCTCGAGCTTGAGATGGAGGTGTTGAGGGAAGAGTACGGCCCTGAGAGTCCACGAGTCAAGGAGCTTGAGCAACGCAGAAGGGCAATGCGAAGAAGAATTAACTCGTTCATTGAGCGTGGAAATGGAAAGATCGTGCTTGCACTCGAGGAAGCTCCTCAGCTGGGCGTTCAATACGCGGAGCTTCTCCGGGACGTCAAGGTCCAAGAGGGGCTGTACGAACTCCTGATACAAATGTATGAAGAGGCAAAATTCAACGAGGCGAATGATATTCCTGTCGTGAAGGTACTTGAGACCGCCCGCGTTCCTGATAAGAGAAGCAGACCGAAGCGCTCCATTCTCTGCACCCTTATCTTTTTTGCGGGTTTGTGTGCAACAACGGCCCTAGTCCTTCTCCATCGGTGGTATCTCGCACATAAGACACATGAAACTGAAACCTATCGTAAGCTCCAAGCGATATTCTCCAATTTTCGGTCGAAGAAATGACTAGTATTTACCTGCTGGTCCTGGCTCTAACCCTGCTACTGGCACTGCGCTCACGGGGTGACTTCTTCGCCCCTGCGACGCTCTATATTATAGTCTATTCTTCCGCACTAATAGTCTACTCCTTTGGTCTGAGCAGATTTCAGAAGCCTTGGTCTTCGACGACCGTGATGCTCTTTGCTGGTGCGACCATGATGTTCCTTTGCGGCTGCTGGTTCATATCAGGAGTGGACGCCATCGGAAACCCTACTCGAGGGTTCAACTACAGGGCTATCCGAATGACGCTGCACGAGGATGCCGCTGACATGAATTGGAACTGGTTTCTCCTTGTCTGGGCCGCATGCACCGCTTTATTCTTCGGGTCCTTTCTGTTCGCATGGTGCCAAGTTGGAGGACTTCCGTTGTTCGCAGAGGAACCGGAAAACGCTCGCATGGAGTTCGTGCGTTCCAGCTTGGTCATCATCTATGGATGGCTTCTGGGTCCCGTAAGTCTCATGCTGTCTCTGGAAATGATACTCTTCGGCAGGCTTTCGCTACCCAGACGCGTACTGGTCTGGGCCGTCTCAACGGTAGTAGCTCTGGTGTATCTTTCCTTGTTAATGAGAGTTGACCTGTTGAGATTACTGCTCTTTGGCGCTGTCTTCTTTCACTACGGGAAACGCCGCCTGTCCTTGCGTACTATTGTAGTTCTCCTCTGTGCTGCGGTGTGCCTGTTTCTTCTTGCCATGCTGATTCGTAAGGACATGGCTGGCCTGGAGATGCTGCGTACTAGTCTTCGAATCCGACTACCCCCCAAGTATTTATGGTTTTCGAATGTATACGCATACATAGTCAACAACTTCTGGAATTTTGACTACGCCGTCCGGACGTATATCGACGGTACAGGATACTACCCAATAAGCTACGGCTACAATCTCTTCCAACCATTTCTTTTTGCCGTTGGGATACATAAGCCACTGATGATAGCTTACAACTTCGATTCTCCCTACAATGAATCAGCCTCAATGATCGGCGGTCTGAACACAATACTCTATATCTGGCATTTCTACAAAGACTTCGGCATATTCGGTGCCTTCGTTCTGCCATTTCTTGCCGGTATCACGATGTCAAAATTCTACCATGGGCTGATCCGTTTCCCAACATTGTTGCGTGTAAGCCTCTGGGGCGCTATTGCAGGTTGCATTGCCCTAAGCGTTATGATCCCTGTATGGACCTTCTGGTCATGGTTGTTCACAATCCTCTTCATCGTGCTTGCCCACGGCAAGAAAGCCCTTCCGCTACGCCTCCAATACTCGCGACTTGAAGACAAGTGAAT
The DNA here is from genome assembly GCA_964571815.1 of uncultured Fibrobacterota bacterium. Lineage (GTDB taxonomy): Bacteria > Fibrobacterota > Chitinivibrionia > Chitinivibrionales > WJKA01 > CAZNDN01. Next base: position 3,700 of record CAZNDN010000102.1, read on the forward strand.
GTCCAGAGATCAATGCCTCTCTCTGTAAATGCGCGCGCGGCGGCGGCTGAGAAAGTAATCTTCTCGCTCATTGGCTTCCTTCTCGTCCCCCTTATAGTGGCGAAAGCAGGTGTCGAAAAGTACGGATATTGGACCTTGCTGTTGTCAATTACCGCCAATTATGCCTTGCTTCAGGGGAGCATCTCACTTTCTTTTGACCGATTCATCGCTGCCCGAGCCGCAGCTAGGGACCACGAAGGTGTCTGCTGCATCGTAGGAACATCATTCTACATCATGTTAGCACTGGGGGCAGTAATCTTTTCAATTGTGGCGATCTTTGCGCGCCCCATTGTTGACTTCTTCACCGAAAGCCCTCTCAAGCTTCAGTATCCCTGGCTGCTGGTACAACTTACCGCCGTGAGTGTACTCCAGATGCTCATGCAGGTGTTTTTCGCTGTCCCACGAGGATTACAGCACTACGCATCCCTTGCCAAACACTTGGTAGGAGCTCGTGTGGTGTACGCAGCGATAATCGTTATCGGGCTCTACAGCGGTTATGGCCTCAATGCGTTGCTGAGCGGACTACTTGGGTATTGCATACTGGCTTTGCTCTCGGGAATGCAACTGACGTCCAGGTTCATCGGTTCACTTCCGTTGTCTTTCCGCTATTTCAGCAGAGATTGTCTCAGGGAGATATTCGGCTTTGGGGTGCGTCTGCAAGTATCGAACATCGCATCGTGGCTCTCGCTACACTTCGATAAGCTCATAATCGGCAAAGCCCTCACAATAGAACACGTGGCGTATTACGAAATGGCTACTCGCTTAGTCTACGCTATTCGTCAACTCCCTTTTCTCGTATTCCAGGTCGTCGTGCCTCGTGCAAGCGAGTTGAATGAGAAAGGGAGCTTTCCAGCCCTGCGTAGTTTGTATCTTTCCGGAACCGCAGCCATTGCAATGTTTTCGGCGCTGTGCATTGGTGCACTTGTATTAAATGCGGATGGATTACTGTCTCTGTGGCTGCGGAAAGCCGCCCCGTCGCTAAGCGCATACACCTTCGTCATCATTCTGATTGGAGCATCAGTTCACATTTGCTCAGGCTTCGGAAGTTCGATCCTTCGAGGTGCCAACCGGCCTGGACCGGAGATGAAAGCCAACGCCATCATGGCGGCCACCAACGTCATGCTCTCTACAGTACTTCTTATGCTGTTTGGCTACCGCGGGGTTGTTGTGGGCACCTTGGCAGCATTCATGGTCACCCCCATTCCCATACTCGACTCGGCTAACCAATACCTTGAAGTAAAATGGGAGGTGCTTATTCGCCAGGCGCTTCTGCCCCCCTTCATGATTGCTATATTCGCAGTTGGGCTCAATGCTTGGTTGATACCTCAAGCGATACCCTCTTGGGTTCATGGTGACTCCTTAGCAGTCCTCAGAATTGTCCTAAGCAGCAGCATTGCCATCATAATCACAGCGGTCTTCGTTCCACTGTTCGGCGGCCCATCGTTGAAAAAAGGTGTTATCAGCCTTTTGGTGCTTCTGCCGAAATTCAATCTAAAGAGAGTACGATGGAAAAAATGAGTTCAACCCATACTCAATTCCAGTTGTTGGTTCAACCACAGGATACCTATTCGTGAGCAAACCCCTTGTCTCGCTACTCATCCTGAACTGGAATGGGGGGAATCTGCTGACTGCATGTTTAGATTCGCTGTTTGCGGCCACCTACCGCCCGCTTCAGGTCATCGTAGTCGACAATGCTTCTACTGACAATTCGCTGGACATCCTTCAGTGCTACAAAGATGTTAACGTCTTACATAATCCAACTAATCTAGGGTATGCAGGCGGCAACAATCGGGCTCTTCCGTTGCTGCGGGGAGATTACGTTGCTGTTTTGAACAATGACATTACCGTTGACCCGCTATGGTTGGATAGCGCAATTCACTACCTGGAGGCTGACCCCTCTCTTGGAATTGTCAGTTGTCGGCAGATGCAGTCCTTTCAGAAAGAGCTGATAGACAGCCTTTACCACGTCTGCTCGGTAGAGCTGACCTTCGAGGCGTTCGCACACAACATGCCGTATGATCCCACCAACCAACGTCATACCACACCCTCAAGGGTGCTCAGTGCACAAGGCGCCTCAATGATCATTCGCCGAAGTGTATTCGAATCACTGGCTGGATTTGATGAGCGCTTCTGGGCATACCACGACGATAGCGATTTGTGCCTCCGTGCCCTCCAGTGCGGGTGGCAATGTCTCTACACCCCCGGTTCTGTTGTGTATCACGAAGGAAGCATAAGCTTCGGGCGGAAGAGTGCCTCCTCTATCTACTACTTCGAACGCAATAGAATATGGTTCATATACAAGCATTTTCCGGCATCTATCATTGCACGCCAATTGCCCTGGATTGTACTGGGAGAAGCCAGGCGGTTTCGGGGGAAACTCATTGATGGCGTTTTTGGGGCATATATGAGAGCACGTATTGACGCCCTTCGAGGATTGCATTTCTTTAGACAGGAAAGGCGAACGCACTTGTCACGCCTGCACCACTACAAAAGGTATTTCCGACGGTTGCTCACAGAAGGCTCACTGCCCTATCCTCCTTGACCCATGTTTTCCGAGTACAGCCATTCATTTCTTTCACCCCTCTTTGCAGGCTTTGGTCAACACCCGCAGATGTTCCGCGGCACTTGTATGCCAGTCATACCGATTGAGCACTCGTTCCCTTCCCCGAAGAACATCAGAGGTATCGAAGCCGGGACGATAGATAGAAATAATGACTTCTGCCATGTCATGCGGATTTCCCGGGTCGAAATAGAGAGCGTTATCCCCGGCTATTTCCTCCATGACTGTATCTTTGGAAGTAAGAACCAGACAGCCCGCAGCAAGAGCCTCAAGAACCGGCAGCCCGAAACCTTCATAGAGTGACGGAAGCACAAGCGCCTTGCAAGATTGATAGAGATCTTGTAGCTCGCCATCGGTCACATAGCCAAGGATATGTACTTGCGGCCTTACGGGACTCGCTTCAAGGTAATTCATAATCGATCTGTTGTGCCAGCCCTTAGGTCCGGCAATCTTGAGTTGTACTTCAAATCCCTTCAGTCGAGCTATTTCGAGAGCCCGAATGAGATTGAGTAGGTTCTTCCGTGGTTCGAAGTTGCCCGCGAAGAAGAGGAAAGCGCCACGCATTTTCGTATTCCCCCGGGAGCAGGTGGAGTGCCACGAAGGCTTACCCGGCACGATTACCGTTGCCTTTTCCACCGCCATTTGCCCGAACACCGTATCGAGTTCTTCCTTGACGAAATTCGAAATGACGATAATCGCTGCTGAATTCTTCAGGACTCTCGGGGTCAAGTACCTTAGGACCCAAAGCAACTGCCTTCTGACGGTCTTGGGGTAGCGGACATACGTGAAGTCATGTATTGTCGTCACCAAGGCGACTCCGGGTATTCGCCGGATTGGATTAATGTATGCAGGGCCCCAATGGACGTCAACACCCAGGGATTTGAGAATGCGGGGAAGCCGCACATGAGTCCAAATCGTACCGGGCAGCATAGTCTCCAGTGTTAACCGCTTCCAACGCCAATTCCGCACCCCATAACCCGAATCGCCTGTTTCGATAAGCACGTACTCATTTGTTTCATCAATATCCTGGAGGCAATCCAAGACGTTTCGAACATAGGCGTGCACTCCAGTTGCCGGCCCGAAAAGGCACCTGATATCAACACTAATGAGCATCTGTCACCTAGTCTCTATCCCGTGCATCGAAAAACACGATTCAAAGGCGTGAAGAATGCGTTGTGCAGCTTTGTGCCAGGAGTATTTCCTCACTATCTTCTTATCAGACCGCAGGCTCCCGTTTCTGCTCTTCCGAATCACCCGGCCTATCGCCTGAGCAAGGCTAACCTCATTTAGTGGGTCGGCGTATTCAGCATTGTTGCCCGCAATCTCTTCCATTACAGTTCCCTTCGAGGTCACAATCGGACAATCCATGGCAAGGGCCTCAAGCACAGGCAATCCAAATCCCTCGTAGAGGGAAGGGTAAACGAGGGCACGGCAGGTTAAATACTGGTTCCTCAGATCTTCTTCGCTGAGATAACCTAGTAAGTGAACATTGCTGCTAACCGTACTTTGCTCAATGTTCCGAAAGAGTGCCCGATTTCGCCACCCCGCCGGACCAGCCAAGTGCAGAGGAATATCTACTCCTTGAACGTGGAGGATCTCCAGAGCCTTGATCAGCCTCGGTAGATTCTTCCTCGGCTCAAGGTTTCCCGCAAAGAACAGGAAGTCCTTTCGCTCAAAGCGGGAGTAAGAAGCCGGTATTTTCCAATCCGGAGCTCCATTTGGTATCGCGATGACTTTCTCGGGAGAACACTGACGTCCATAGCAATTAAGGAGTTCCCATCTGACAAATTCAGAGACGGTCACAACGACATTCGATTTGCGCAGCACCCATCGCGCAGACCATTTCTGGACAAGAAGGTTTGACAAAGTCAGGCTCCCCGGAAAATGCAGATATGCAAGATCATGTACGGTAGTCACCACGCCTGTTTGCGCAGGCACGCAAAGTGGGCATACTTGCTCAGGAGCCCACAGGACATCAACCTTGTGCTTCTTCAAGTGAAACGGCAGGATAAACTGCTGCCAGAGTGTTCCGGGTAGCTTCCAGGTGATAAGAATCTTGCTCCACCTGGGATTAGTTGGCGAGTATTCAACGCGAGTGGGCTCAAAAAGAACATATTCGTTCACAGCGTCTATGCTTTGAAGCATATCTAGCATGCTTTTGAGATACCGCGCGATTCCCGTCGTCCCGTTCTTGAAAGCCTTGATATCGATACCAATCTTCATAGTACCACTGTTGTCCCCGAGATACTATCCATACTCACCTCTCTCTCGGCTCGCTTCGTCACGCCATGCTGCCACTGCCGTTTCACCCAAAGCACACTTACTACCCTACCCTAATGGCGCACCGCCACGCGGTTTAAACACGAATTCGACCTCGAGCCACACACTTGGCACTCGAAAGCTGTATCCAAGGCATGCGGTGAACTCGCTCGATACTCGCTCTGCAGGTCATTCTCCATCGACCTATCGCCCTCAAGAAATCTCTGGGCTCAACGGGCAGATTTCACTGTCTCATTTTGTTGGAGATAACAAAGATATCAAGGGAATCAGATTGCCGCACTACGGCCAATTCCCTCCACTATGCCCCTTGCCGCCCTCCTCGGCTCCCCCGCCCCGGTAATCGCTCTCCCCAGCACCAGAAGCGTTGCGCCCATGCGAACAGCCTCCTCGGGGGTGGCTGTACGGGACTGGTCGTGCCGGTCGGCCCCGGCGGGGCGGATACCGGGGGTGACTATCTCGAAGCCGGCGGGCACAAACGGTCGAACGGCGCTGAGATCCGGCGCCGCGCACACGATTCCGTCGAGTCCGCACGAGGCTGCGGCACGCGCGAGGTGGGCTACCTGGTCCGGAATCGATCGAGATATACCCAGCTCTTCGCGGAGCACGGCCTCGGAAATACTGGTAAGCACGGTCACCCCGATAAGCTTCGGCGGCCGGCGACCGGCAGTGCGCGCTTCGCGCGCGGCCTGCACCGCGGCTTTCATCGTTTCCTCGCCCCCCATGGTGTGGATCGTCAGGAAATCCACCCCCAGCTCGCTCGCCGCGCCGACCGCTTTGGCAACCGTATTGGGAATATCGTGCAGCTTGAGGTCGAGAAAAATACGGCGACCGGAGTTCCGCAATTCGGTAACCAGCGTCGGTCCGAAGCGAGTGAACTGCTCCAGACCGATCTTGAAGGTTCCGATATGCCCGGAAGTTGCTTCGACCAGTTGGGTGATTCTTGCGCGCGAAGCGCAGTTATCCAGGGCCAGCGCCAGGTAGTCTCGCGGATATCGATCCATTGTCAAAAAATACAACCATGCGCACGATTGAAGACGTAACGAGTGGTCCAATGCGTTTTTGCGTGCTCAGACACGGAATTGCCCTGCAGTGGATGCACCCGGCTCAGGATACA
>CAZNDN010000102.1:9792-14918 GCA_964571815.1 uncultured Fibrobacterota bacterium
TTGCGTGCTCAGACACGGAATTGCCCTGCAGTGGATGCACCCGGCTCAGGATACAAGACAGTACCCCTCAGAGGACTTCCACAGAAGCTATCGTATGTAACGACAATGACTTGGTACACCCACCGTGAGATTTCTTCCCTCTTTGCCGCTGTGGGCGCGAGGAGAGGTTTCAGTACGGCAGATCTTCCCACCGGGCAACGCTACGCAGCCTTCAGAGGCGCCAACTCATCGTTGTCGACCGATTCTTCCAGCACGCTCAGCGCTTCCTTGATCCGGCTCAGGGCCGTTGTGCCCGGCGATGTGATCTCCAGGCCAACAGGCCTCCCGGACTCATCGTAGTCAGCAACAAGCCCGTCGCCGAGCGGCCTGCTTCTCACCCTCTGCGTGCGGTGACGACGGTGAAGATAGAGGTAGGCTGCGAGCGGTTTTCCTTTTCGATACGTAATCTCCAGGTGCCTGTCAGTCATACGCATGTTCTCCATAGTTTGGAAAGGCCGTAACCGCTACCAAGATCTGATCTTCGTACTCGGGCTCCACGATGATTGCCCATTGAGTAGACTGCAATGTGGCCAGCACAACGAACCTTCCCTGCTGCGCGTCCGGTAAGAGACCCACAGGTTTTGACAGCATCCTCCTCAGTTCAATCTCCGTAAAACCCCGCTCTTCCATTCGCTTCTCGATATGACTAGTCAATACGAGTTCCCAGTCCCACCATTCAGGAAGTTTCATCCGCACCTCTGGTGCTGCGCCACTGAACATGGGAGTTTATGGTCAGGAAGTTCTCCCCCATGCGGACCGTGCCCGGTTGCCCGCTATCAACTGCATTCGAGCCGTGAACGGTGCTCCATGCCGGATGATCGATCGACAGTCGCCCCATTCAATCTACGAAGCAACTTCAAAATACAACTTGACTGGACGTCATTTCAGTCTTGAGCAAGCTTCTATTGGCAACGCGAGCAAATCACTTATTTTCCACTTGTATCCTCATGCACTATCTCCATCCGAAGATCATCTCCACCACGCCGATCGCCGCCGATCTCTTCGAGCTTGTGCTGCCCTGGTCGACTCAGGCGCCGGCGCCCGGACAATTCGCCACCATTCGCGTCTCCGACGCCACTACCCCCCTGCTCCGCAGACCGTTTGCCTTCTCGGGGTACAGCGAAGAAAACCATGAAGCACGGATCATCTTCCAGAAGCGCGGGCCGGCTACGGAGCTGCTGGCAGCAAAATCCGCCGGCGAGCAACTGGACCTGATCGGACCGCTGGGCAACGGGTTCCCGCTTCCACGCTCCGGGACAAAGGCGCTCCTGGTTGCCGGCGGCATCGGTCTGGGGCCTGTTCTGTGCCTGGCGGAAAGGATACGATCCCGGGGCGGCGAAGGTGAGTTTATCTTCGGGGCACGCTCGCGCACCAGTGTCCCACGGTGCGAGAGTTTCACGGCCACACGTCCGGTGGTGTGCACCGACGACGGCAGTGAGGGGTTTTCAGGCACGGTCGTCGACTATCTCGCCACCCTCTCCGCCGGCGACTGCGAATCGGCCCGTCTCTACTGCTGCGGCCCGACTCCCATGCTGCGCGGCTGCCACGTGTTTGCGGAAACACACGGGCTGGAGTGCTTCGTCTCGATCGAGCAGGTCATGGCCTGCGGGGTGGGCGCCTGCATGGGATGCGCGGTGAAAACCAAAGCGGGCTATGCCCGCGCGTGCACCGAAGGTCCCGTGTTCAACAGCAGAGACCTGGTATGGACCTGAGTGTCACGATAGGCAGGGCAGTGCTTCCCAATCCGGTCGGTGTGGCCTCGGGCACGTTCGGCTACGGCAGCGAGTACGAGTCTCTGGTCGATCTGAACAGGCTCGGCGCGATCTATACCAAAGCGGTCACCCTGCAACCCCGGCCGGGCAACGACATCCCGCGAATCATCGAGACCCCCTCGGGAATCCTGAACTCCATCGGCCTGGCCAACGTGGGAGTCGACCGGTTCATTGCCGAAAAACTGCCCTTCCTCTCACCACTTCCCTGCGCCGTAATCGTGAATGTGGCGGGAAGCTCCTCCGAAGAATACCTGCGGGTCGTGGAGAAACTCGAGGGCCACGAGACGGTTTTCGGCTACGAAATCAATGTCTCATGTCCCAACGTGAAGAAGGGTGCGATGGCGATCGGGACCGACGCGACGCAGGTGTTGAACCTTGTCCGCCGGCTCCGTGCGGCAACCGCTCGCCCGCTCATAATCAAGCTGAGTCCCAATGTGACGGACATCGCCTCGATTGCCCGGGTGGCGGAGGAGGGAGGTGCTGATGCCGTCTCCTGTATCAACACGCTGGTGGGCATGGTTATCGACACCGGGACCGGCCGCCCGATACTGCCGGCAGGGACCGGAGGTCTCTCGGGCCCGGCGATCCGGCCGGTGGGCGTGGCCCTCACCTGGAAAGTCGCCCGAGCGGTGCGAATTCCGGTAATCGGTATCGGCGGGATCATGGGGCCCGACGATGCGCTTCAGTACCTGCTTGCCGGGGCCTCGGCCGTGCAGGTCGGCACCGCGACCTTTGTCGATCCGGAAGCGCCCTCGAAGGTGCTGCGGGGAATCAGGTCGTATATTGAGGAGAAGGGATTCTCATGTATCGACGATATTCATCGACTCTCCACCATGTAGCGGTCTTCGCCGCGCTTCCCACTCTCGTGCTGCTCGCGTGCGCCACCACGCCGCGCTACACACGAGAGGACAGTCCGGTGGCTCATCGGGCACCCTCGCGGCGGAAGTCTGCGTCCCGCGGGTCGACGGTCGGGAGGGCATCCTACTACGGACCCGGATTCCAGGGGAAGAAGACCGCCTCGGGCGAGCGGTTCGACATGAACGCGCTCACCGCCGCTCATCGACGATTGCCCTTCGGCACCCGCGTGCGCGTGACCAACCTCGACAACGGGAAGTCGGTCGTGGTCAGAATCAACGACCGGGGGCCTTTCAAGAAGTCACGAGTCATCGATCTGTCCCTTGCAGCCGCGCGAAAGATCGGGATGACCGCCACCGGCACGGCCAGGGTGAAGCTCGAGGTGCTCAAGTGAGAGTATTGCCCCCACGCGCCTACCTCCCCACAATTCGCGGTCTGCTGGTCAACCTCCTCGCCCGCGAGCCGATCCACCCTTTTTACGCATCGTTCAAACTCACCTCCCGCTGTCATTTCGGGTGCCCCTTCTGCAATATAAAACGGCATCATACCCCCGACCTTTCCACCGACGAGATCAAGCGAATTCTGGACAATCTCTCCCGCTCATCGGTGCTCATGACCAGTTTCGAAGGGGGCGAGCCCCTGCTGCGCGATGATATCTTCGAGCTGCTGCGCTACGCCCGCACCCGGGCATTCTACCTGCTCTTCACCACAAGCGACCGGCGGCTCCTCCAACACCCTCTGGAGGACTACGCGCATTTTATCGACTTCTTTCACGTGTCCATCGATGAAGGCCACGCCAATCTCGACATGTTCGACCTGCTGCCGGAGCTGATGAAACTCCCGACCCAGGTGTCGGTCCAGTCCGTGGTGACGCGCGAGACAGTCGATGCGCTCGAAGATAAGGTCGCGCGGTGCCGTGACATTGGGGCGAATATCGTGATCATCCCTGCGGCGCGCATGGACGGCGCCGAGGATCAATTCCCCGACATGGCAACGCTTCGCACCGTAGTTGAAGGGCTCAGACGTCGTTTCCCCGATACGATCCACACCCCCCGCGGCTACTTCAGGGCCTGGGAGCGGGCCGCGTGCTCCAGCGCTTCGGTGATTATCGCTCCCGACGGCCGCCTCTACTACCCCTGCCACATCCTGGGTACCAAGGGAGCGGACCTTCGCACAACCGATCTCTCAAGGTGGCTGGGCGGTACTGAAGCGCACGCGCTGAGAAGGAATATGAAACAATGCCGACGCAACTGCGGATGGTATCAATACTACTCCATCGCATCATACACATCGGCGGGCTCGGTGATCGACAGCCTTCGTCCGATGTTGTTTCAGGGGAAGAGAAAACGGTAGCCACGGCAGGGCGGGATCATTCTCATGTTTTTCGTGACATCCGGCCGGACTTCCCGGTCCCGAGGAACACGGGCCGGTAGGTGAAAGGTCCCCCATTATGGAAATTGACTGATATCAGAAAGATACCTGCAACGAAGCTTGCTTCGAATGCACTTGCGCTGGAATGAATGCTCACCGACACATTCTTGTTGAACTTTCCGGCCGCTTTGTGTATCTTTATGAGTAAGCCCTGCTGGAGGCGATTTGGAAGTCAGTGATATTGTCTGGCTGGAACGCTATGTTGCAAAACTGTGGTACAAACACCACGTATCGCTTTCCGAGGTGGAAGAGGTTCTCTTTTCGAAGCCATTCGTGAGAAGAATCGCGAGGGGAAGGATTCGTGGCGAAAACGTGTATGCAGCGTTTTCCCAGACATCGAGCGGAAGGTATTTGACCGTCATCTTCATTGCCAGGAGAACGGGCGCGGCACTTCCAATTTCAGCACGGGACATGGATGATTCAGAAAGGAAATACTATGGCAAGCACCGATAGCAGCAGGAGAAAGAGAGACCCTCTGCCGAATGAGTTCGAGAGCGAAGATATGGCGGCTGCCTTCTGGGATACGCACAGTGTTGCCGCGTACGAGGAGTTTCTTGAACCGGCCGACATTCAGGTTAACAGCCCGCGGCGGCACTATGCGATAGAAATCGACGAAGAAGCTTTCAAGGCCCTGCGCACGGCAGCAGCCAGAAAGCATAAGAACATGGGGAAGCTTGCCGGTGAAATACTGAAAAAAAGGCTTGCAGCCGCGTAGCCCGGACATTCATCCACGGGGACATCCGGAGCCACGAAATCGTCATACCTCTGTCGGCAAAATCAGCCCCCGCCATCGACATCACGACGTAAGCAGCTTCAGCACGTCCCGAAGACCCTCGATCGTCTCCTTGCGGATATCCTCGGAACCCTCACCATTGCCCCCGGCCAATGCATTCGCTGTCTTAAACGCAGCCAGCTTCTTCCTCGCGCCGGGAATGGTATATTGCTCTTCGTACAGCAGGCGCTTGATAAACTCTATCAGTTCGATATCTTTGGGACGGTAGGCGCGGTTGCCGGCACGATTCTTCCTGG
>CAZNDN010000103.1:0-14739 GCA_964571815.1 uncultured Fibrobacterota bacterium
GTGGAAATTCAGGTATGATGGAAGTTCTTGCCCTGAGTGAGACATCGGTAAGCCCAAATCGTCCATCCCTGCCCGTCGACTCAACAATTCCGTGTGAGTTCAGGGACACACTGCAACCGGAAACAGGCTTCCCCTCCTCATTGACGATCTGACCCGTAATTGGTTCTGCTTTGCCTGAGCAAAAAAGTGAGAGCAGAAGCATGCCGGCTACCACGGTAACGCCGGGTGATATCATAAAAAGCGCGTGTGAAAAAACTGCCCCACAACAGGGAACATTTTGATTGACTCTCTTCATTCTTCCCTCCGGATAGTTGCTGTTGAGCAGGTGCTATTTCCTTTCTTTTACAATTTATGTCCAATATGCATAATCCGCCATTACTATTTGCTGTCAGAATTGACGTAAAGTGTTTTTCAAATATTATTTTAGCGCCGGAATGGCAAAGAAGCTTTCCAGGCAACCGGCGACCATGGCGACAGCCCGGCAGGAATGGCCGAGAATGCAAGGGGCCTGGTGCTTGACTCCGACTTCTGATGCAGTCGTTCCTCCGCGGGTATCTTCGTGCCGCACGTGGGCGTCGCGGAGCAAGACAAGTTCGCCGTTGGACCCTACCATGAAGCCTTCGCGGCAGGCAATGACCACTCTGGTCCACAATGCGCAGAGTTCATCGAGCCTGGTTGCACAGCTATGGAAGCAATCCAGCAGTCTGTCGGGGCACTTCTGGTTCAGTCCGAGCGCACAGACGATGCCGGGAACCCCCAGGAGGTGCTTACGCTCCGTCACTCCCATAACGCAGAGGGCGAACCAAAGGAAGGTGTGTGCAGGGGACAATGCCGGAAGTTTGGCGCATTCCTACCGCACATGCCCCGGGACGCACGAGGGGTGCCCTGAGAGAGAATGAGCCCACCGAGACAGGGCCAAGCCTGTAGTTCGCACTCCACCAGCTCGCAGGCCCTGCTTCCAATTCCTATCTCTTCACCGAAGTAAATCTTGATCGACACCGGGGAGCCGGGCAAGACAGCCACCGGAAGGTCACTTTGCGCAAGGAGCCTCTCCATCTTCTCGGGTCGCGCCTCGATGGATTCGGTATCCTTCGCCGAGACGTAGAATACGGGCGAAGCCATAAATTGCTCCTCTTTCACCGGAATGTGGTACGTCCGGTTCGGTGCTCTCGCGAGATCGAGCCTTGCCCGGGATGGAAAAGCAGGATTCGTGCACACCAGCGCGGCGACAGTCGCGATCCGGGAACGTGTTTGCCGGCCCGTAAAAAAGTGCTAAAGTTTTCCTCAAACATGCCGAAGTAATAAGTGGGGAAGGTATGAATGAGCAGCTCACGCGCAACACCAGGGAGGTGCACGCATGCAGATTCGCGGCATGGGCGGAGCCGGGCTTGTACAGGGCCACTACAGGACGGCGGGAGCCCTCAGGAAAACGAACAAGGCCCTCAGGAAGATTCTGGAGCAACTCTCTACCTCACAGAGGATTAACCGCGCGGCCGATGACGCGGCGGGGTTAAGCATCTCCGAGCAGCTCCGCAGTCGTATCCGCGGATTCAAGGCGGCCTCACGCAACGTTGCCGACGCGTCCTCGGCCCTCACTATCGCCGAAGGAGCCGGGAGAGAAATCTCTGAAATGGTCCAGCGGCAGCGCGAACTTGCCGTCGCGGCGCGCAGCGACACGCTTACTGATGAACAGCGCCGCGGTCTGGACGCAGAGTATCAGCAGCTTACCGAAGAGATTACGCGGACTGCCGAATCGACGCAATTCAACACACAGGATGTAGCCTCGGGGCAGGGTCTTGCTTCGGGTAGTGCGCAGATACAGGCGGGGCCGGAAGCGGGTGATGCGGTTTCCATGCCGCGGGTTGATCTCCGAGCCGCTGCGCTCCAGGTCCAGGGTCAGTCGATTGCAACGGCAGCAGGCGCGGCGGACGCACTGACCGCGGCCGATCAGGCCCTGGACTCGCTCAATACGCAGAGAACAACGGTCGGGTCGATGGTGAACCGATTCGAGCATACGGCAGCCAACCTGTCGGTGGCCGAAGTCAACACCCAGGCCGCGGAATCGGTTCTGCGGGATCAGGACATGGCAAAGGGGCTGTCGGAGCTGGTACGCCGGCAACTCTTGAGCCGAAGCGCCACGTCGGCCTTCGCGCGGTTCAGGGAAATCAGCTCCAATCACCTGCTCGGTCTGATGCAGTAGCCGCGGCCGGCGCCGGACTGCGGAAAGGGTGGGGAACGTGCGCGGGCACCGGGGAAAACCATGAAACGAGCACTTCCAGAGATCGCCGGGTACTACTCACGGATGCAGATTCTGACTGCATCGCGGCCGAAAACGATTTGCATGCTGCACGAGGTCTGCCTCAGCCGGATTCTCCGGGCACGCACCGACCGGCGGAACCGGACACGCTCTCTGAACAATGCGCAAAACATTCTCGTGCAGCTCCAGGCCGCGCTCAACACCGGCGACAACCTTGGGCAAAGCCTTTTTCTGCTCTATGACTATTGCTACATCCAGCTCGAAATCGGCACCGACGAGGCGTGTGACAATGCCGTCGAAATACTTGCCGATCTGCGTACGGCGCTGGCCATGCTGCTGAAGACGATGTAGCCTCGTTTCCTTCGGTTCTGTTTCACGGACCGGATACTTTTCCGTGCGTCATGGGTGGTTTCCTTTCCTCGTCCCGATCGGGCATCCGCCTCCCGGCCTCCACGGTGGAATCGTGACCGGTTCCGCATCGTGATCTATTTTGGTTACTGCTCAAGGAGTCTCTGAGTTTGTCCTGAGGAGGCACCTGTGTTGTTGCCTGACACCACTTCCTTGTAACGCCGTCTCCAAATCACGAGAGCCGGCTCTCCGGGTCAGACCATGCCACGATTGTCCGATCTGCTCGATAACGACGATACCCGACGGCACCTGAAACGTCTTGGTGGATCAACGCCCCGCAAGCGCTCAATGCGGGAGGGGCCGGTGCGTCGCGGCGGCGCCGGGGCAATACCGGATTTCGTCGCGGTCGACTGCGAGACCACCGGACTGGACCACAGACGTGATCGGATCATCGAAGTGGCCGCCATCAAATATGAAGCCGGGAAAGAGGCACGGCGGTTCTCTTCGCTGGTCAATCCCGACCGTGGAGTACCTCCGCGGATCAGCGAACTGACCGGGATTACCGACGCGGATCTTGAGGACGCCCCGGCGTTTTCCCGGCTGGCCGGTGACCTGTCGGCCTTTATCGGCACTGCCCCCGTATGCGGCCACCAGGTCGAATTCGACGTATCATTCCTCAATGAAGAGTTCAAGCGCCTGTCGCTGCCGATTCTGAAAAACCAGCGGCTGGATACGGCCCTGCTTTCCCGTCTGCTGCTGCCGAAACTCTCCGCTTATTCTTTGTCGCACGTGGCCGGGGAAATCGGCCACGAAATCGGATCGGCACATCGCGCGGCGGATGATGCTCGAGCCTCGGCGGAGGTAGCGATTGCACTCCTGCCGCGCATACGGGAGATTTCCGGACCGATTCTCGCTCACCTCGCACGATTCGCTCCGCCTTCACTGCTCAAGCGTATTCTGTCCCGATCGACCCCCGGCGTTCATGGTCCCGACCAACGGCCGCTGTTTCGCTCCCTGCCGCCCGCCGGGGAGAAACTCTCGGAACCGGAAGAATACGAGCCGGTTGCGACGAAGGAGGTTCAAGGACTATTCGAGGATAAGGGCGGCATTTCGGGGGTCATGTCCGGCTTTGCACCGCGAGAAGCCCAGACGCGCATGTCGCGAGAGGTAACCGAGGCTCTGCGCAATCAGACCGTCCTCCTGGCCGAGGCGGGTACGGGTATCGGAAAGTCTCTGGCCTACCTGATACCCGCCGCGCTGTTTGCCCTGAGAAACCACTCTCGCGTCATTGTTTCCACGCACACACGGAATCTTCAAGACCAGCTTGTTTCAAAAGACCTTCCCATCGTCAAGCGCGCGCTCTCGGGACGTGTCACCTTCGCGTTACTTAAAGGCCGGGGCAACTACCTCTGCAAACACCGGTTCGAGCGACTACTGGCAGGCACGCTGGGCAATCTCTCCCGCCGGGAGAGGCTCGGCCTGCTGCCGCTGATCCGATGGGCCGGGGAGACATCGACGGGAGACATCGAGGAACAAAATCAGTTCAACCGGAAGTGGTTCGCCAAGGTGTGGAACCTCGTTTCGGCCGATTCGCACGACTGCCTGGGCGGGAAGTGTCCGTTGCAGGAAGTCTGTTTTGTTCAGCATGCTCGAAGGAAAGCGCTCGGCTCTCATCTCGTCGTAATCAATCACGCACTTTTCTTTTCCGACGTGTGCGCGGAGTCGCCGTTTCTCGGCCCCGTCGGGCCGATAGTCTTTGACGAAGCGCATCATCTCCAGTCGTGCGGTCACCGGTTCCTTCGTACCGAGGTAGACACCAGCCGCCTCAATCTGTATATCGATACTATCACGAACCTGGCGCAGGCTCTTGAGCGAAGCCGCGATGGTGAAGGCTGGGCGCAGTGGGCAAAACGTTTCAAGGCTCCGCTGCGGAAGCTCCGGAAATACACCCCGGACTTCGGTCGGGAACTGGGAGGGTGGGCTCGAAGCCGAAGCAGGGACAATGACATGTACCAGGTTCGGTACGGCTCCGACGAGATCGAACATCTCGGCGCCCTGGGCGGCATTCGCATCGTTCTGAATGAGCTTCGGGATATCCTCCGCGAAGTATCTCATGCTTCCGAGTCGACAGGCAACGCTGAGCGAGACCGCTGTGCCAATGAGATCTCATCGTGCGAACAACTGACCTCCCAGCTCAGGGCGGACCTGGCCTATACCGCCGCCGGCCGGACCGAAGACCACGTTTTCTGGGTTGAAGGCAGCCATCGCAAGGGATGGGCCAAGCTCTGCGGAGTACCTCTTGACATCGCGTCCCTGCTTGAGCAGATATGGGAGCGGAGGAGCCGGGCACTCGTGTTCACATCGGCCACCCTGACCGTGGGAGGCAACTCCGAGTACTTCTTTACCAAGCTTGGCCTCTCCGGCACGCAACGGGACCGTACAACAGCCGCCGTTTTCCCCGCACCGTTTAAAGAATCACAGTCTTTCAGAGCCGCTGTTCCTTCGTCGCCCAACCCCGATGAGCCGGAGTTCGCGGGATACCTGGCCTCAACCCTAACACGACTTGTCGGAGAATGCGGCAAGAATACGCTCGTGCTTTTCACCTCCCATGCCATGCTGCGAACCGTGTATTCGCTCTTACGAACGAACCCCATGCTCCCGGCATCACGGCTTCTCGCCCAGGGCATCTCCGGGAACCGTTACGCCGTTCTAAGCCGTTTCCGCGCCTCGCGCGGGTGCCTTCTGCTGGGTACGGACAGTTTCTGGGAAGGTGTCGATGCCGCCGGAGAAGAATGTGAGATTGTCGTTGTCGCTCGTCTGCCGTTTCCGGTACCCACGCATCCCCTGACTCAGGCAATCGCCGGGATGCACGAGGCGAGATACGGAGAATCGTTCACCACATACTCGGTACCGGAAGCCGTGATCAAGTTCCGGCAGGGAATCGGGAGGCTGATTCGAAGTCCACGTGACCGGGGAGCCCTGATCATCCTGGACCGCCGCATAGTTGCCAAATCGTATGGAGCACCTTTCATCAAGTCGCTCAGCGGCCCTTTGGTCAAATGCGGGGATATCGACGACCTCGTGGGAAGCGTCAACCGATTTCTCGACACAGCCGTGCCGGAGGACGGACCTGAGGAAAGGATACGCTATGTACCGCTCGACGACGTATAGCCCGCGAAGAGTGCTGCCCGGGCTGCTCCTGCCGGTGATTCTTCAATGCGGAGTGTACACCTTCTCCGGTTCCTCGCTGCCGGGCCATCTCAAGACCGTCGACATACCGCTGTTTGTCAACGAATCGCAGGAGCCGGAAATCGCCGAAGCTCTCACCGACAGGATCAACAGGGAAGTGCTCTCGACCGACCTGCTGCGGATTGTCTCCTCGAGCGGAGACGCGACTATCAACGGCACGGTCGTGCGCTACTCGCATGAGCCTCATACGTTCGGGCGAGCGGGCGTCAGAGAAGTGGACGTCAGCGAATATATCGTGAAAGTAACCGTAGACATCCTCTTCAAGGACAACAAGAAAGACAAGGCTATCTACGAAGGCAGGATTGTCGGCGAGGGCATCTACGATTTTGCCGATGAGGAAGAGGAGGCGGGCAAACGGCGAGCACTCGATCACGCTGCCGACCAGATCATCCAAAACTCCGTCCAGAGCTGGTAGGTGCCGTTGTGCGCGGCAGCCGCATCCTTCGCGGCACCTTCTATAGCGCCCATACCCATTTCATGACCGGTACTTTCGGAAAGAGGACGCTCATACGGGCCTGATCATCGGTTCACAGCTCCTGGTTTTCCGAACCGTCACGCACGCAACCGCCATTCTCACCGCCGCGGAGCTCCCGGGTCGCAACCATGCCCTTCGGCCTCCCCGGACTCATCGGCGGAATCCATGAAAGGCGGACGGATTCATGTATTTTTGAGATGGTTAGCGCTCGGTTGCCTACACTTCGATCCGCGCCGTCGATGGTAGTGGAGCAACCCGTGGACGGGAGCACTGCCGCCGCACGTATCCGAGAAAGCGGCGGCTTCAGCGATGCATCCGGTTACAGCACCAATCTTTTCGGGCAGGGAACCATGCGCTTTGCAAAAATGGAAGGCTGCGCCAACGACTTTGTCCTCACTCGCGACGTCCCGGCGGACGCTTTCGGCTCCCTGTGTCGAGCAGCGCCCGCGTTGTGCGATCGCCGACGGGGTATCGGGGCCGACGGAATAATCGCGGTAGTGCCGTCGAGCACTGCCGACTTCGGAATGCGCATTGTGAACGCCGACGGTTCGGAAGCCGAGATGTGCGGCAACGGCATTCGGTGTTTCGCCTTGTATGTGCGGCGCACGGGGTTAAGCGATGCGTCGCACCTGTCGGTTGAGACGGGCGCGGGGCTCATTCAGACGGAGATTGTTGATGAAGAACGGGTGAAGGTCAACATGGGCGCTCCCGTTCTGGACGCTCAGCGCATTCCGACAACCGGTGACGGCCCGCGGGTAGTCGACGAGCAGCTTACGGTTGACGACAGGGTGTTCGGCGTCACTGCCGTTTCCATGGGCAACCCGCACGCCGTCGTGTACGCCGACAGCCTCAGCGACGAACTTGTGCTGGGCTACGGTCCGAAGCTGGAATCACATCGGTTCTTTCCCAACAAGGCAAACGTCGAGTTTGTTGCCGTGCGGAACGCCGGCGAGGTTGACATGCGCGTATTTGAGCGGGGTGTCGGTGAAACGCTCGCATGCGGCACCGGTGCCTGCGCGGCGGCGGTAAGCGGCGTTCTCGGCGGTCGCCACGGCAACGAAGTGACGGTCCACCTGCGGGGAGGGGACCTGGAGATACAGTGGGCGGGAGAGCCGTCCCAGCCGGTCCTGATGACCGGCCCGGCCCGCTGGGTCTACGAGGGTTCGATCGACCGGCCTTGATCGGTCCTCCGGAGAAAGGATGAAAACAAACGTGAAAAAGCCCGCTTCCCCTCCTGCCGGTTTCCCGGAAGCACGGTTTTCCGGCGATGCTTACTGTCCTTTCGGCGGCGTTGTGCCGAATAATCCGGCGGGAGAAGCCGGCGACATACGCGGACGGGGCGGCCGTGCATCCAACCCGGGGGAAGCCTTCACTTACACCGAATATCGTACACGCCGGAGAAAGGGCGATTCCATGTCCACACCTGACGGAACATTCACACGCGCGGTTCTGTACGGCATCCTCCTGATGATGTCGGCGATGCCGGTTCAGGCGGAGGAGACGGAGGACGAACCGAAATCGGCCGAGCCTTCGATACTCCTGGCGCGCCCCGAGAACATGGCCGTCGAAGGGCGCACGCAGAGCGAGTGGTTCGGCGCCCTGGCGGAAGCCTTGTTCTATTTCCGCCTTGAGAGTGTTGACGCATTGACCGCCTTCCCCTACGATAAGCTGCGGGCCCGATTCACCGCCTGGTCCGACCTGTCGCGCGATATCGACCAGCGAGCCTATCTCAACCTCGCGGAGAAGAACGATCTGACGCACATTGTGTTTCAGACGTATGAGGTTATGGAGGGCGAGGGGAGCGTGCAGTATCTGCTGGAGCTGTATTCATGCGAAACGAAAGCGAACGTGATTACCATCGATACGCTTCTGCAGCTTCAACGGATGTCGTCCGTTCTTGACGGGTGCATGCTTCGCATGCTTGACAGCCTCGGCGTGTCCGTATCGGAAGAAGCAGGGCGATTCTTCCGGCTGGCCGCTCTCAGCGGCAATGTCCGAAATCTCCGGCAGCTCGGCGCGACAATCATCAAGCATCGGTACTCCTCCGGGGGCGACGCCGGGGCCCTGGGTGCCGAGTATACCAGGGCGGTCGCGAGAGACAGCCGCCTTCACCTTGCCGCGTATCTCGGGGCAACGGTGCTGGAGGAAGCGGAACAGTATGAGAAGGCGGCACAACTCCTTGACAAGCTCTTGTTGACGATCGGCAAGGCGTATCCCTCCCTGTATGCCTCCGCATCACGCGACTACAGGCTCGCGGGGAGGTACGACGACGCCGTTCGGATCGCACTGCTTGGCGACAAGCTTGGTGTCGAGACCCCCGAACTCCTTGTTCAGCACGCTTTGGCGCTTCAGAAACAGGGCAAGGACGACAGGGCGGAAGACATCTTTCTGCGCATCCTGGAGCAGGACGCGAATCAGAAGCAGGCCCTGCTCTACCTGGCCCGTCGGGCCAATCAAGAGCGCGAGTTTTCCAGAGCGGCCGAGCTGGCCGAGAGGCTCCTGCGGAACTCTCCAACCGACGGCCACGGGTATCTGGAGAAGGGGAAGGCCCTCTCCGGGCAGGAAAAGAACCCGGAAGCGATTGCCGCGCTGAAGAGAGCCGCTGACCTTCTGCCGCGGGACCCAACTCCTCATGCCCTGCTGGGCGACCTTTACTCGAAACAGGGCGAGCATGCAGCCGCGGCCCAAAGCTACGATATCGCCCTGAAAGAGAGTCCCGAGGACCTCCCACTGCATCTGAAGACCGTCCGTGCCCTGCGGGAGGCGGGCATGGATCGCAAGGCGCTGGCGGTGCTGGAGAAGGGCGAATCGGTATTCACGTCACGTCCCTCCTTTCATCGGGAGAAGGGGCTTTTGCACTACCGACTTGGTGAAACCGACGCGGCGCGGAAACACCTTGAGGCCTTTGTTCAGGGCGGCAAACAGGACTCAAAGGTCCTGACCGCACTGGGTGCCGTCTACCTCAAGGATGAAAACTACGAGGGAGCCCGACGCACGTACGAACGGGCCCTGCCGTTGCTTGAGTCCCGGGATGCCAGGGACAGTTGCCGTCTTGCCCTTGCCCGTATTCATATCCGCACACAACAACCCGACCGGGCAGTGGCTCCTCTCAAGGCCATACTGGCGGATAAGCCGGCCTTTCCCGGGGCAAACAGGATGCTCGGCGATGCGTACCTGGCGTTGGGGAAGAAGGACGACGCCCTTGATGCCTATCTTGCGGAGCGCCGCCATACCGGAGAGACCGGGGAACTCACCGCCGGCATTGCACGGCTCTACTACGACGCGGAAAACTGGGACAAGGCCGAGGAGGCCTATCGTGAGTTGCTGAAGAGCGACCGCACGTCGGCACCGATCCATTTTCGACTTGCACTGATCTATCTCCGATCGGGCGACATGAAGAAGGCCCGAGAGTACTTCTCCGACGGTCTGGATCTGGGGGAACCCGATGCAGCGCTGTTCTGTGAGTTCGGCAACGCCTACGCCTCGAGGGAAATGACCGAAGATGCCGTAGAAGCCTTCCACAAGTGTACGTTGCTGCAACCGGATCGGGCCGGGGCCTGGAAAGCGCTGGGGGAGCAATACGAGGCGGCGTCGCAACCCTTGCAGGCCGCACGGTGCTACGAGAAGCTCTATGAGCTGGACAATTCGGCCTACGCCGAATATCTTGCACGCGCAGGGCATTTGTATTATGAACACGCTCAGGACCGAGGGAAGGCCGAGAGCCTGTATCGCGGGTTCCTTGAGAAGGGCATCAGGGACGCCGAAGTAAACGTCAATCTGGCACATATCAAATACGAGCAAAAGGATTATGCCGCGGTGATCAGTCTTCTCACGGCGGTTCCGCGGGCATTGGAAAGCGGGGAGAAGGAACGCATGATCCTTGCCGAATCCTATTTCGCCCGCAAGGAGTATGACAAGGCCCTGGTGCAAGCCTCCGCCGTGGTTTCCTCCAACCCGGGCAATGTCAGGGCCGTTGAACTGGGCGCGCTTTCGGCGGAGAAGGCGGAGAATCTCGATGCCGCAACAGAGATGTACGAGAAGTTCCTCGCCTCGCCCTCGACCGAACGCCACCGGGACTATGCCTATCATCTGGGTGAACTTTACGAAAAGCGGGGTCGAAAACAACAGGCACTTGCGCGGTACCGGAAGAATACGGCAACCTACCCCGACGATCCGCGCAACTTCGAACAACTCGGGCGCCTGTACCTGAACGCAAAGGATTACTCTTCGGCACGGAGCATTCTGATCGAGGGGCACGAAGTTCCGGGGGCATCGAAGGAGATGTCCGCGATGCTGGTTACGGCACGGGCGCACATTGCCGATCGCGCCTACGAGGCAAAGAACCGCCGGCGTGCCGAGCAGGAGTATCTGGCCATTATCAAAATCGACCAGACAAATGCGCGGGCGCATTTGCGGCTGGCTCGAATCTATCTCAATCAGGGGAAAATGCAGGATGCGCAGAAATATCTGAATCTCGGCATGGGGCTGGGGAAACCGGATGCCGAGATTCTGGAGGAGTTTGCCCGGGCCTTTCGCGAGCAGTCAAAACCGAAAGAGGCGATGGCCGCCTACCGGAAAGTTATCGAGCTGGCCCCCCGGCGGGAAGAGGCATACCTGGAACTGGCTGCTCTGCAGCGCAATCAGGGCCTCCATGAGGCGGCGGGGGACACCTACCGAAAACTGTACGAGCTGGACAACGATACGTATCGAGGGCGCCTGGCGGAAGCCGGAGAGCTGTACGAGAAGGCCGACAAGCCGGCCAAGGCCGTGAATGCCTACGAGACGTTTCTCTCGAAGGGTTACAAAAGCGACGACGTATCCGTTGCACGTGCCGCCCTGGCATACGAGGACAAGGAGTATGGGAAGGTTGTCTCGTTGCTGGAAGGCGTAAAGGGCACGGCAGGTTCGTCCGGGAACGTCCTCATGATGTTGGCGCATTCGTACTTTGAGACCGGCAATTATGCCAAAGCCCTCTCTCCGCTGGCTTCATTGCGCAAGGTTGATCCCGACAATGCCCGGGCAGTGGAACTCTCGGCCCTTGCTTACGAGCGCGTGGAGAGCCCTGCCCAGGCATGTACCATGTACGAAAAGTATCTCTCCATGCCTGAGGGGGAGAAAAACAAGGATTATGCTTTCCGCGCGGGTCAACTCTATGAGGCGCGCAAGATGGAGAAGGAGGCTGTCGAGCGCTACCGCAAGAACATGGCGCTGTTTCCCGGCGACTTGCGTAACCACAAGCGTCTTGTCACGCTGTATCTGGCCGAAGACAACCACAAGGACGCGCTTTCGGTGCTTGAGAAGGCCGTCGAGGTGGAGGGAGCGCCGTCGGAATTGCGGGAAAAGGCCGTGGCCGTTCGGCGGCGGATCGCCGATGCGTACTTTGACGCAAAGCAGTGGCAGTCGGCCGAGAGAGAATACCGTGTCCTGGAACAGGCCACGCCCCGGGATCGTACCGTACTGCTGAGACTGACCAGGATTTATCTGCACGGCGGGGAAATCGGCAAGGCTGAGGAGTACCTGGGGAAAGTGCGTGCCGTAGGGGAGCCGGATGCCGAAACACTGCTGAGCTTCGCCCGGGCGCTCGCCGATGCCGATCGGTCGGCGGGGGCAATTGAACTGTATCGGGCATGTCTGGAGAAGGACCCCCGGAACGAGAACGCGCTGAAAGAGCTTGCCGATCTTCAACGGGCGGCGGGACGGCATGAGGAAGCGGCCCGTTCGTATGCGGCCCTTTTTGAATTCGACAACGACGCTTACAAGGAGGACCTGATCGAGGCCGGGAGGCTTTTTGAAAAGGCGGGTCGTACATCCGAGGCCACGAAGGCATACCGGCGATTCCTTGAGAAGGGGTACCGGAATCCCGATGTGAACGTAAAACTGGCACGTTCCGCATACAATAAGAAGCAGCATCGCGGGGTCATCGAGTTGCTCCAGCCGGTTGGTGCCGGCCTGCCCGGCGACACCGACCTGCAGCTTATGCTGGCCGAATCGTACGTGGCCTCCGGCGACCATAGGAAAGCGCTGGAGCCACTCAAGAGGATCCTGGCACGACAGCCCAATCACCTCCGGGCCCTGGAACTTGCCGCCGCGGCATACGAGAAAACCGGCGAGCTGAAACAGGCTTCGCTCAGCTATGCCCGGTACCTGAAGGTCCACCCCGAAGGCAATGTCGACTATGCTTTTCGTCTGGGTCGCCTGTACGAAAAGCGCGACATGACCCGGATCGCCGTCTCGCAGTATACGAAAAACACCAAAGCATATCCCGATGATGTGCGAAGCTACGAACGATTGGCCCTGCTTCATACGAAACAGAAACACTATCGCTCGGCGCAGTCGGTTTTGGGCCGCGCAGTCAAGCTTCCCGATGCTCCCCCGAGGCTGGAAAGGACACTGGCTGAACTCTATGCGCTTCGGAATCAGACAACCCGCGCCGCACGGACGTACGAGCGGTATCTGGAGAAAGTGCCGACCGATACCACGGCGCTGCGTTCGCTGGGCGAACTCCATTACGAAACGAAGGACTACCCGAAAGCAATTGAAGTTCTCTCACAGGCCGCGGCCCTACTGCCCGGGGATCCCCGGACCCACTGCAGGCTCGGAATGGCCCACCTGCACACCGGGGAGCCGAACAAGGCCGTCTCCCCCCTTCAGCGCGCTCATCAACTGGACTCAGGGGACCCGCGCCCTCTGAAGGCGCTTGCGGAATGCTACCGGAAACTCGACGACAACAGGGGCTCAATTGATGTGCTGGAGAAGCTTGCCGCCCTTGAGCCCGAGAATTTTGATCTCAAGTACGAACTGGGAACGAGATTGATCCGCGAGGGGAGGCGCCGGCAAGCCGCGCCGGTGCTGGAGTCGGCCGTCGCGCTCAAGGCGGGGGCCATCGAGGTGCATCTGAAACTGGTTGAGGTTTATCGCGCTCTCGGTAACGAAGACAAGGTGCGGATCTACCTGGAGGAGGCGCTCAAGCAGGATCCCTCCAGTGGAGAAATCCACCGTGAACTGGGCAACCACTACGCGGCCCGGGGCAATGATGCGAAGTCGACGTATCATCTCAGCCGGGCGGTTGAACAAGAGCCGAAGAATGCACGGGCTCGCTATGAGTACGGCCGTGCCCTCGAAGCTCAGGGGAACCTGCGTACCGCTCTTGCTCAACTGGCCTCCGCGACCAAACTCGATCCCGACCGTGCGGAGTACGCCTTCCAGTTCAGCAGGCTGGCCGCCGAAATGAATCGCGAGAAAGATGCTCTCCGCAGCATCAGGCGCGCCATGATCCTCGACAGCGAAGACCCGCGAATCCTTGCCCTTGCCGGCTCTCTGCTCTGGACGGTTGAGCAGGACGACACGGCTCAAGTGCTGCTCGAGACCGCTCTGAAGAAGGATCGATCCTGTGCCTCCTGCTATCATCGTCTCGGCGATATCCACCTGGCTCACAGCAGCTACGAAGAAGCAGCGGGTTATTACGACAAGGCCGCGGGCCGCGGCGAAGAAGACACCGAACTCTTGCTGAAACTGGGAGAAGCGCTTCACCGGGCCGACCGTCTGAACAAGGCCGAGCGCATCTTCGAACGCGTGTTGGGAGAAGAACCGGGCAACGATGAAGCACGTTGCCGGCTCAGCCACATCTACCTCAAAGACGGCAAGGCGGACCAGGCGGAAAGACTTCTCAGGGAGCGGGGGACCGGTACGCGCAGCGGCTGGTACTATCTTCTCAGCGGTCGGATCAACGAAGAGAACGGGAGAGAGCAAAAGGCTCTGGAGGAGTACCTCAGGGCCGCAAAAGAGATGCCGCGGAATGTACAGGCCCATGCCGGGGCGGGGCGCATGTGCCTGGAGCTGGGGAAGTACAACAGGGCAACCGTGCATTTCAGCAAAGCACAGGCCTTTGATGTAAACAACGCAGAGCTTATGATCGGTCTTGGGAACGCCTACGGAGCAATGGAAAACTATGCTTCGGCCCGAACGCTTTTCGAGGAGGCGCTGAAACTGGAGTCATCCCGCGACGAAGCCTGCTACGGCCTTGCGCGACTGGAAAGCGCACAGGGCAATCCCCTGAAGGCAATCGAAATGCTCAAAAAAGGGCTGGATTACAACAGGCATTCGGCAAAGCTGTATGTTGCGCTGGGCGACGAATACCGCTCGGCGCATCGTCACGACGATGCAACCAGGGCGTACAAGAATGCGACGCGCCGCAAGGGACTCTGGGCGGTACGCGCTCACAAACGGCTCGGCGATCTGTACTATTCCTCAACTGAAGACCGGGGAAAGGCAAAGCGGCACTACGAGAAATACCTCAAGGAAGGCGGCACGGATACCGCCGTTTCCCGCAGACTCGAGTCTCTGTAGTCCGCGGCGCGGAGGAGAACCGGAAGGTTCGATCAGGCCGCGTGCCGCAGTGCCTCCTCAAGCC
>CAZNDN010000104.1:0-1618 GCA_964571815.1 uncultured Fibrobacterota bacterium
CCGTAGAAGAGTTCCGCCTGGACGGCGGGAGTGGTAGAAGGCAGGCCGGAGTAGTGTGAGCGCAGCAGGTAGTTCTCACGGTCGAGAAGATGACTCAGAAAGGGCATCTTCCCTTGTTCCAGGGCCGACTCAAGCTGCCGTCGCGAAAGGCCGTCAATCTGCAGCAGAACAAGTCCCGGCCCTTCGGCCCGCCCCCGGCGCCGTCGCTCGCGGAGCAGATGCATTGCCCAGCGACTGCGACTGAATATCCGCCGAACTCGACCCAGTTGTGCTCTCAATCCTGGTATCATTGTCGCGCCGCACCGCCCCTCTCCCCCGGTGTGTAGTGGTCCCCGGCCGGGCCGGCTCAGTCGGCCGCCTTCTCCCTGTTGATATTCTCCGTCTCGTCAGAAACATTTTATCCGGCGAACTCCGGCACAGAAGACTATCCGGCCCGCCCGAGGCAGTCCTTTCTCCATAGACATCCGTACTGATCACAGCAGACCTCGGCCGTTGCGTAGCAGTCGAAATTGCCCTCAGCCCGCTGAATCTCCCGTATCAGGTCCTGCTTTTTCTTCCTGCCGGGCTTAATCTTCATTTCGACCGCCTTCTCCTTCACATCAGTCAATTTCACCGCGCCCCTCCCCATTATTGTAGTGAAACGTTCTCTCCGATCCTTCGACGCACCGCCCTGTGCGGCACATACACCCCTGAGGCTTCGCCCGGCACGAAAGGATCGCCCGCCCCCGTTGCGGCACCCGGGTCTGCGCCGGGAACAAAGCAGGTATCCAGTGTGCGCACGAAATCTTCCTTCACCCTGATCGGAAAACCGATTTTTTCGCGGACGTATTCGCTTTCGTCCATGACATACAGCCGCTGCAATTGATGAATATGAGCTTCGGTTTGGCGTCTCGTCACCCCGTAGATTTCGTCAACGGAGTTCATCCTCGCGACTCTGCCGATATCGGCATGCGGATGACCGTCAGGCGCCGGTGTCGGGGCGGATTGCCCCGGATTCATCCCTGCCGCAAGCTCTTCTACCATGAGCCGATCGATTCTCCTGCGCACGGCCATTTCGTGGAGAACGTCCCGGCCGTCGCCCTCGGGCATGAGTCGCGCCGCGCTGTCCAGCGCGGCGGCGGTTTCGTGCACCAGCCGCATCGTCACGGCCAGGACGGCTTCCAGGCGTTTGCGCCTGCCGCGGGTTCGGATCCTGTGCAGCTTCCCTTTCATAGTCAATCCCTTTTCTTTCGAAATTCGGGAGGACATATCCCCCTTTTTCCAACTTCCTCCCTTCAAACTTCGTGCCAATCAATCTGCTCTGCCGGGATATCGCTCCGCGGTATCGAAGCCGTACCGGGATGCCCGAAAGTCCGCTCGTTGTCAGTTCCGACAATTGAATTCGCGGAAATGCGATTTTTCACCCGGACAATCTCGATGGCTGGTCCGCTTCAAGTATCTCCCTCGGAGGACGGTGGGAATGCCCGGAAGGTCTCCACCCGCGCTTTCCGCCTCTGCAGCATCGCGATCGGAGCCTGCCCCCCGGCCGTGGCATGAAATTCGCTGCTTTTAATACTACGTTGATAGTGCGACAATCGCAATAAGCGATTAACTACAACGTAGTAGATATTGGGGAAGA
>CAZNDN010000104.1:1718-4562 GCA_964571815.1 uncultured Fibrobacterota bacterium
AGCGGATACCCGAAGAAAAGGGGAAACTGCGCCACGCGATCCAGATTGTCAGTTTCGCAATTGATAATGCATTTTCGCAAGTGAAGGCCCGGGGGGAAGACGATGCGGCACGTATCTTCGATATGCTCAAACAGATCGTGCATGATCCTCACGTGTTGAATCGAATGATGGAGTTGATCCGGAAGGATCGACTCAGCGCCGCGGCCGCGGTGCGCACGGCTTTTTCGGAGCAGCGCAAAGCGCTGGCCGGAAGTTCTCTTGCCCTGATTCGGGAACGCTCGGGAGACCTGGCCGAGCTGGAACAGTCTCTTCTGGATGCTCTGGTTAATCCACATTCTCTGCGGTTCGGGAACAAAGATCGCGGATCGTCGTCGGGCCGGGGCGGCATCGTTGCCGTCGCTGCCCGGCTCACGCCGCGGCTGGTTCTTGAGTTGCGCGACGCCGGCGTTGCCGGCGTTGTCACCGGCTATGCCGCGGTCACTTCACACGCCGCCATTCTCTGCAGGACGTTCGGCATCCCCGCCGTGTCGGCCGTTGAGGGGTTTCCCGAAGGGGGTGACTCGGACTATTCCGTTGCCGTCAACGGATCGGCGGGTCTGGTCGCCGTCTCTCCGAAAAGGAAGAAGACGGCCGAACTGGCACGACGGATCCGGTCGGTATACACACGCGATGCTCCCTCCGTTCATATTCCGCCCGACTCGAGACCTTCGATCAATGCCAACATCAACCTCGCGGAGCAGGCAACGCAGGCCATTGCCGCCGGCGCCGAAGGGATCGGCCTGTACCGGACGGAGCTTGAATTTCTCGCCGCGGGAAAGCTGCTCAACGCCGGGCGACAGGCGAGGAAGTACCGGGGGCTTGTCATGACCATGATGGGACTTCCGACAACAATCCGGCTGCTCGATGCGAGCCGGGAGAAGCTGGGTCCCATTGTCGATACGTCGTCTCGCAGGATCGACCTGTCCCGGCGGGGAGCCGGATTTCTCCTTGACAATCCCGCTGTGCTGCGAACGCAGGCACGCGCGATTGCGGAGGCCGCGGAAGTGGGGCCGGTGTCGGTGCTGTACCCACTGGTCGAGGATGAAGAACAGTTCGGACGACTGAAAGATATCTTCTGCAGATCCCACGGAGCGGCCCGCGGCCGGGCCGTGCGGCACGGAGTAATGGTAGAAACCGTGGGAGCGGCCGCACGGGCCCGGGAATTACTGCCAATGGTCGATTTTGCCGCTATCGGCACGAACGATCTGCTGGATGAGGTGGCGGGTACGAATCGGGAAGACAGTGCCGGGGAAAAAGCTTCCCCGGAGCATCTGGCCGAATTGTGGGGCATGGTGGAGTCCATTGCGGAGTCGGCGCGCTCCTGCACCACGCCTCTGACCGTATGCGGCGAGATGGCGGCCGCCCCCGGGTCCATCGCCCGTTTTGTCTCACTGGGAATCGGCGCGCTGAGCGTCGATGTGGTCCACCTGAGGCGTGTCAGGGCACTGGTAGCCGGACACGGCCGTCCCGGCACGCAATCGCCACTCCATACTACCGGCGGATAGACACGACGCCGTTTCATCACCGTCGTTGCCATTCTCCCGACAAACCCCTCTCACACGGGAAACGACCGTCCCCGTTCTCCCGCGGAACGCCGGCTTCTCTTCAATATCCGGCCCCTCTTTTCGTAGTAAGGTCAAGGAACAAAGGTAGAAAAGGATGAAAACGAAACACCCTCCTGATGGTGGACCACCGCGTGTTTGCGGATGGGAAGGCGGAAGGGAACGTCTTTCCCGGGGCGAGCACTTCGATGGGCAAGCTCTCTGAGCACGCCCCCCGCCGACCGTATCCGCCGGTGGCAAGGGGGTGTGCACATGCGCAGCGGGGGACCTTTCCCGGGCGGCGCCGACACTGACAACCAGGAACCATAGTCCGGCAGGGGGTTCCGAGCCGAAGAGGCCACGGAGCGAGAAAGGCCTGCGCACCACGAGAGGCAGTGCAATGAAGAGGACACCGGTAATACCCGAGGAAGAGTATCTGACGCAGTACCTGAAGGATATCAGCCGTTACCAGCCGCTGAAATCCGAGGAGGAAGCCAGGCTGGCCCGGCGGATACGGGAAGGGCGGAAGGATGCGCTTCACGAACTCGTGCGCTCGAACCTGCGGTTCGTGGTCAGCGTTGCCCGGCAGTATCAGCATCAGGGAATGCCGCTTTCCGATCTGATCAACGAAGGCAACCTGGGCCTGATACGAGCCGCCGCACGTTTCGACGAGCGGAAGAACTTCCGGTTCATCTCATACGCGGTGTGGTGGATCCGGCAGGCTATTCTCCAGGCGCTCGCGGAGCAGTCGCGCGTGGTGAAGGTGCCCCAGAACCAGGTGGGCAAAATCCACAAAGTGACAAAAGCCGAGGAGCGGCTGACCCAGAAACTGGGGAGGGGGCCGGAGGTCGATGAGATCGCCGCGATGGTACAGATGAAGAAGTCGAAGGTGGAGCGCGCGCGAAGCGTGGCCGCCAAGCCCGTTCTCCTCGATTCTCCCGTGTCGGCCGGCAAGGACGGTACGCACATGGACCTGCTCGCCGGCGACGAAAGCGACAAACCCGATACGCGGATCTCGCGGGAATCGTTCGAGGAGGAGGTTCGGGAAGCACTTCGCCGTCTCTATCCCAAAGAGCGGGAGGTTATCCGCCGCTATTTCGGCGTCGGCGAGGAGACGTCGTACACGCTCGATGATATCGGGATGCAGCTCGGTATCACACGGGAACGGGTGCGACAGCTCCGGGACCGGGCCTTGAACAAGCTCCGCAGCGGGACCCTGGAAAAGCTGCGCGGACGCCTTCCTCAGTAGGCTCCTGCTCAGGCG
>CAZNDN010000104.1:4662-14653 GCA_964571815.1 uncultured Fibrobacterota bacterium
AACTTTTCACGAATGCAAAGGAGGGTCACGTGAGAGCAACGCGGATCATGGGGGTGGCAACGGCAGTGGGAGTGGTGGTCACGAGTGCTTTGCACGCGGGGGAGATGGAAGGGGATCGCAGGTATCGTTACTATTCTCACCTGGGCGGCGGAGTGAACTGGATAAACCTTGACGATGCGAACAGCGTGCTGGAGGACGAGGGTCTGCCCGAGCTTGACCCCTTTGCCGGGACCGTGCGGCTGGGCATGTCGGTGCGGAAGCGGCGTTTGGTGATCGGGCATGAGTTTGACCTGCTGATGTGGGAAGACCGGTTCGCGGGAGGAAACCGTGTTTCGCTGTGGAGCGGCTACTGGACGTTTGACGCCGGCTACGATGTTCTTGATCCCCGGGCCGGCAGGTGGTCGGTGTATCCGCTGCTGCAGCTTGGCGCGGGCGCGTTCAAGCTGAAGGTGGCTGAGCGAAAGCGGTCTTTCGGCTCTATGCTCAGCGATCCGGTTCGGGGTCACGATTTTCTGCAGGTCACGTTCCTGCCGGGGGTGGGCGGCGCCGTGGAATACCGGGTCTCAACGCGGGAGAAGGGAAAGGATCTGCTGATTGGACTTCGTGCCGGTTACCTGTTCGATCCCAATGCTTCCGATTTGTGGTGGGACAGCGGTGTGGAGATAACCGGCGGTCCGGAACCGCTGCTGAGGGGTCCTTACGTTCATCTGGTTCTGGGCAGAGGACACCATGGCCACGGGAAACGACTTCACAAGAGAGGGCCGGGCAAATGAACACAGCCGCATATACGGCACAACACGAGGAGGTGCGCGATGATTGGTGAGCAGTTGAAAGAGAAGAAGTGTCAGCCGTGTGAGGGCACGACACCGCCGTTGAGTGAGGAGCAGGAAGATCAACTGATGCAGGACATCAGTGGATGGGAGATTGACCGCGGCGGTGTGCACGAGATTCGCAAGACGTTCGCCCGGGAGAGTTTCCGCGAGGCGATCTTTTTGGTCAACCGTGTGGCGGATCTGGCCGAAGAGCAGCAGCATCATCCCGATATCACGATCCGCTACAGCAAGGTGGATATTGTTCTCTCCACCCACAAGATCAACGGGCTGTCGGAGAATGATTTCATCATGGCCGCCAAAATTGACGGCCTTCGAGCGGCGTGACAGGGTCGCACGGGCAAGGGGAGTTCATGAGAGGGGCATCGAAGATTTCGGAGATACGACGGAGTTTCGAGCCCCTCACGAACAGGTTGCTGTGCACAATACTATTTTATGAATAGGACCAGCCGGCTGAGCAGAGCCGGAAAAGGAGAGCGTCCATGGTTACGGCGCTGGTGCTCATCAGTGTTGAGAGATCGCGGGTCAACGACGTAGCTCAGGAGGTGGCGCAATTCCCGGGCGTGTCGGAGGTTTACTCGGTGAGCGGCCGGTACGATGTGGTCGCGATCATTCGCGTTTCCTCCAACGAGCAACTGGCCGATCTGGTAACCAACCGGATGCTCAAAGTGGAAGGGATACTGAATTCCGAGACGATGGTCGCATTCCGGACCGAATCGCGTCACGATCTGGAGTCGATGTTTTCGATCGGAATGGAAGAGCAGTAAGGGTACTACTACCTATCAGGGGAGGCCGCCGGGACAACTTCATCGCGAGTCTCGCGCGCGCCGGAGCGGGGCAGTCTGCGGCAGGGTAAGCAGATTGCTTCGCCCCCTTTTTTTTACCGACCCGTCGCACCGGTTCGCCGGCGCCCCTCTCAAACGTCACTGTTGATTTTCTTCCTGCTGCAGATAGCTCCGCGCCGATTGCAGGTAGCGATCGTTGCCGGGTACCACGAGGTGCTTACGGGCGTAGTGCCGCCCCCCGATATGGGCGTCGCCCATGTAGATCTTGTTGCCGATGACATGGCGGTCCGCAACGCTGCTGAGAGCGGCGGCGCGCTCGGAAGCATCGTTGAAGGCCTCTTGCAGCGCAGCTTTGACTTCGGCCCCGCCCAATCGATACATATTCGCCACGGCCCACGTAAGGTGCCATACGTTGAAGCTCCGCTGGAGAGAGTCGATATGGGCGAAACAAAGCCGTGAGACTTCGTCGGCCTGCGCGGACGTGATCTTCTGGTCGCGCATGGCCCACACGGTCAATACCGACCCCCATCCCCCCTCACGCAGCTCGTGCTCCGCCACGACGAGTGTTTGATCGATATCGATTCCCTCCAGAAGGACCTTGTCCCTGTTGGGGGTCATGTACCAGAGGCACCGTACCTGCACTATCATGACAAGGCCGAGCGTCGCCGTTCACACCCGCCACGCCACGGGCTCCGCCCCGTGGCGTGGTTCGGTGGTGCCCGTGTGCGCTCTTTTTCCGCACTCTTTTCCTCTCCTACATCCCGCGGGATACTCGCTTTTTCATGTCATCGAGCAGCCTGGACGCGCTCTCCCGGATTCTCCTGCGCGCATCCTCGGCCTTTGCCTCGATTGTCGCCCGTGCCTGCTCCATGTCCGTTACCTCCGAAAGCTCGGCGCGGGTACTCTCGGCAACGCGATCGATTTCCTGATGCGCGTCGCTCACCAGCCGTTCAATCGCCTCCGTGGCCGCCTCCTCGGGGCTTTTCCGTTTTTTTCGGACAATCTTTCCTGCAATGAGGCCCATTCCCGCCAGAATCGCTCCTCCACCCGCGATTACCTTCGCTTTCGCCATTCGCATATTTCCTCCTTTGGGAAATTGTTTGAACATCGGGACATCTTTCGCACTCTACGCGCAAATTTCGTGCCCACCCGAACCATCACCCCGAAGACTCTGGAGAAGCACCCATGGTCCAGTTCAACTTCAGCCCGGGGCCCGGACACAACTCGGGTACGGGGAGTGCCTTCCTCTCATCCCCCCGCGGCATCATCCGCCTCCTCTCCGACCTTGAAGAACGGAAGCACTACTTCCGCCACCGTCCCCGGCCCCGGTTCCCGGGGGCGCAGGGATACGCGCCCGCCGTGGTGTTCGACTATGTGGCGCACGATGCTGAGTCCGAGCCCGGTCCCGCCCTTGCGGGTCGTGTAGAAGGCTTCAAACACTTTTTCCCCGTCACCGTCGTTGATACCCCTTCCGTGGTCGGCAACAGCAATAACAGCCTCTCCGCCGGCGCCCTGTGATGCGCTCAATTCGATGGGAGCACCGTCCGGCGAATGCTGTGAAGCGTTCTGCAGCAGGTTCACCACCACCTGCTGCAGCTTCACCGGCGCACCTCGTATCGTCCAGGTTTGACATTCCGGCGCAATCTCCATACGTACGTCCCCGGCTTCGGCGGGCCTGGAGTCGCTCCAGGAAGCGACCGAGGCCGAGAGCAGCTCGGGCACGGGAATCTGCTCCATGTCCTCCCGACGCACGGGCCTGCCCAGCGAAAGGAGATCCTCCATCAATTCGCCGAGACGGTTCAGTTGGCTCCGAAGATGTATGAGATAGGAGTCGAATTCGCCGGTTTCCTTGAGTTCGTCGAACAAGGCCTCGAGGATAGCCTGGATTGCATTGAGGGGATTGCGAACTTCGTGAGCCACCCCCGAAGTGAGGCGGCCCAGCAGCTCCAACTGTTCGGACTGCCGCAGCCGGCCTTCCAGGCGTTGCCGCTGGATTTCGTGGGCAACGTAGCGGGCGAATATCTCCACCAGGTGAATCTCGTACTCCGCAAACGTTCGTTCGCCGCGATCCATGATGCAGATCACACCAAGGACATCGTCGGTGGAAGCGACCATAGGCACGGACATGCGCGAGCACATGCCTTCCTCCAGGCAGCAATTCGGCTGCTCGCCGGGTTGCAGCACACATCTTGAAGTCAGGGGCCGTGCCGATTCGAGGGCATCCTTACCCAAACGACAGGTAAAAGGCTCATCTCGAGCATGGAGAAGCTTGCCGTCCAGGACATACGATTTGATGTCGATCATTTCGGCGTCTCGCAGCGTGATCACCGCGGCGGAGGACACCTTGAGGATATGTGCGATACTGAGTGCGATCTGATCGTAGAGCAGGTCCGGCGAAGCGGTGAATGCCGTGGCCATGGCGTACACGGCCTCGAGCGCCTGTTGTCGATCGGTGAGCTGCTGCTCGGTGTCGACCAGCGAGTCTTCGGTGCGGCTGAGACTCTCCCGCTGCCTCTCGACTCTCTGTTTCAGCTCCTCGCCGATTTCCTGAAGTTCGGCAAACAGTTGGGCGTTTTCCATGGCGAACGACACGGAGACGGCGAGTTTGTCGGCGAAATCTATTTGCGCAGCGCTCCACGCGTGAATCTCCGCGTGGTGATTGAAAAAGAAGACGCCGCACGTGTCTCTCCGGGTCTTGAACGGTACGACCAGTACCGAGCGAAGGCCGAATGTTGCGGCCACGTCGGGATTCACCCGACGATCGGTGCGCACATCGTTGACGGCCACGGCACGGTGCTTCGAAACCGCCAGGGCCGCATGCGGAAGGTCTTTGTCGGTGAACGATACACCGAACGCCTCGTCGGGCAGCCCCACCCCGAACCGCGCATCCCAACCGGCGGCTTCGCTGTCCTTGAGAGCCACTCCGGCCGTCTCCGCTCCAAGGGCTCGCGCGGCCGGGGAAAGCGTTCGCTCCAGCAGGGAATCCGGGTCCCGCTGCGCAAGAAGGCCGACACTGATTCGCCCCAGTTCTTCGCTGAGCATCTCCATCTCGCGCCGGCCGGCAATCTCCTCATGCAGGTTGCGATTCGCCTGCTCGAGTTCCCGGGTGCGCTCGTGCACTTTCCGCTCCAGTTCTTCGTTGGTCTCCGCCAGAAGCCTGCGCGCCTGCTCCAGCGCCGTAATATCGGAGATCATGCTCACCACGGCGCTGACCCGCCCCTCCTCGGATACGGGAAAGGTCTTGTGCCGCACCCATCGCACTTTACCGTCCTCTCCAACGAGCCGGTATTCCATCCGCCATCGCTGCCGGCCGTGGTTGCGGAGTTGATCTCCGACCCACGAGCGGTCTTCCCCGTCAACCGCCTCCAGAAAGGAGCCGGGATCTTCGTACAGGCTCTCCACCGAGCTTCCCCAGACGCTCTCGTAGGCAGGGCTGACATAGAGCATCCTGCCGAAGTCCGGCGTGCTCATCCAGACAACATCGTTGATCGTCTCCGTAATCAGGGCCAGCCGCCGTTCGCTCCTGCGCCGCTCATCCACTTCGTGTTCGAGCCTGCGATTGCTTTGCCGGAGCTGGGCGGTGCGCTCTTGTACGCGCTGCTCAAGCTCTGCCTTGATTTTTCTGAGCGAGGACTCGCTTTCGTGGAGATCCCGGTAAAGCGTAGCGTGCGGTTTTTCGAGGCTGGCCGCGACCACGGCCCGATAGATGAAGTAAAAGGAAACGATCTTGGCCGCATGTCCCGCGAAATTATAGAGTCCGTAGACATCGGTATACATCGAAAAAAACAGCTCGGAGGCAATGGTCAAGCCGATTGATGCAATCAGCAGCCGGTACACGCCGGGATCGAAAGAGCCGCGTCGCCTGCGAAGGTGAAGCGCCGCGGCGATCAGGAGGGTGACTACGATGATCTCACTGATCCTTTTGAAACGGGTCAGCCCCTCGCCTTCGATGTAGCAGTCCGGGAACATGCCCCGCCGGATCACCGCGAAGAGAAACAACACGGTGAGCGCCAGTGAGCAGACAAGGACGGGATGGGGACGGAAACGCCGACGGACAAAAACGGGGGCGATCAGAAGCGCGGTTGCTTCCAGATAGCGGGCAACGATCCACAGTTGTGTCGCGGTATTGCTCCCCCCGCCGCCCAGTATGCCCATACCCTTGTAGGAAATCGTATGGAAATAGTCGATCGTGCCCACGCACAAATAGATAATTCCCAGAAATACCAGGTACGAGTTGTTGCTGTACGCGCGCGTATGCCACGCAACGACGAAGATGCCGCCGGCGATTACAATCGAGAACGTCTCGGCCAGTGTGTGGTAGAGCAGGTAGTTGTGTCGAGCTACGCCGTAGAGGCTAGCCAGGGCGACAAGCGCAACCATAATATGCGGCGCATATCGCCGGTATAGGTCGGAGGCTTTGTTTGAAGTTGGGGACATGGTAACCGATTACTCCGCGGACACTTCTCTCCTCAGTCACAGCCGACACGGGCCCCGCGAGACGGAGCACCGCAGACCGCTTTCACGGGATAGTGCGGCGCGCCCGACACATCTTCGCCACTGCCGCACGACGCAAAATATGTTCCGCAGGTTCACCGTCTCGGTTGCATGTCCATGCAATTCCGCCGGCCGATCACTTCCCTCCGACGCCACTCCCGCCGCGCCGTCAAACGCAGACCACGGGCCCCGATCACGTTCCTTGCAGGCCTTCGTTCACCAGCATACGGTCCACCGCCACCGGCGCCCCGACGCAGGTAAGGATGGAGACCGTTATCATTGCCGTGTATATGGAATCGGGAATCAGCCCGCCTCCGACGGCCCGAGCACGCTGCATTATAATCATGGTTATCTCCGCGCGGGGCACCATACTGATGCCCAGCAGTAACGCCTGCCGGCCGTTGAACATGGCGGCGGCGGGCAGTACCGTGCCCAGCGTTTTGCCCACGACCGCCGCGGCAAGGAGCACGGCCGCGGCCGCGGCTGCCGACGGCAGTGCCACCGTGGAAAAGCCCATGCCGATATGGATAAAAAAGAACGGGCAGAACAGTTCGTACAGGGGCTGAAAGGACGCCTCGGACTTGACCG
Source organism: uncultured Fibrobacterota bacterium (assembly GCA_964571815.1). Classification (GTDB taxonomy): domain Bacteria; phylum Fibrobacterota; class Chitinivibrionia; order Chitinivibrionales; family WJKA01; genus CAZNDN01. The sequence goes on from CAZNDN010000104.1 coordinate 11,360, forward strand.
CGCGCGGATCGCGGCTGAAAGCGAGTCCGGCGAAGAAGGCTCCGAGGGCGACCGAGAAACCGAGCAGGGCCGCCACCGACGCAATCACAAACCCCATGCCGACTACCGTAATCATTGGATCGGGACCATGTTCCAGGCGAGAAATCCGGCTGGTCAGGCGTGCCTCACCATAGCGGGCGAAAAGCAGACAGCCGGCGGCGAATATCGCCATACGCACGGCAAAGGACACGGCGGTCCCGCCGAGCACCGCACCCGGCGCCCCCCCGGCGCGGTGTTGCAGCGCGGGAAGCGCCGCGAAGAGAAGCGCCATCAGGATAATACTGGACGCATCGTCCAGCTCCGCCACATCGAGCAGCAGCTCGCCCTCCGGCGAGTCCATTGCCCGGGCGTGCTTCCAGGTGCCGACGGTGACGCCCACGCTGGTGGCGGTCAACGCGATCCCGATCGTGAGACTGGTCGTCAGCGGCAGGTCGAGCAGAAACCGTGCAGCGGCGTAGCCGACCGCTCCGCTTACCGCGACGTTACCCACCCAGACGACGCCGGCCCTGCCGAGCTGGGCCACCAGTCTGGGCAGGTTGCTCTCCAATCCGATTCGAAACAGCAGCACCGCCACACCGACTTCGGCGAGAAACCCCAGCAGGCGTTCCGTCTCACCGTCGAGAAAATGCAGCCCTTCATCGGCACACCGGGCGAGTACGCCGATCGCGATCCACCCCACCAGCGCCGGAATCCTGAAACGTGTCACTACGGCCTTGGCAAAAAGTGAGACGGCCGTAAGAACCCCGACCAGCAGCAGGGCGATGTGGGTGTTTTGTTGGTACTCGAACATCAGTTACCGAAAGGAAAAAAACGTCCGGCCTCCCGATTCAACCGTCCTGTTTCCGGTCCGAGGAGACTGTCAGCCGCGCGCGGTCGAGCACATGTCCGCTCATGGCCCGACGCACATCATCGGCTCCCTTCCCTCCTCCGAGAACCAGGACCGTGTCGAGCGCATAGAGTTCGAAGGCACAGGTTCCCTTGTCGGGCTCGGGTCCCCGATATCCGTGGCGCCGCAGATCGTTGACTGCCTGGGTCCCGGGAACCGAATCCGCGTCGATATGGGTACGGACGGGAATATTGTACACTACCCAGCGCACCACACACCCCTGCCCATTGCGGAGCTGTTTGAAAAACAGCACCAGCGACCGCGCATCCCGCGGAATGTGCTCGATATCCAGGGGCGGGTTGACGTTTGACCCCGCAACGGTACATACCCGGGGGAGATCCTGCCCGCCTTCCGCTTCCACGCTGTGCAGTTCCATCTCCGTGCTCCGCTATCTCACGTTCCCTCGTTTCCCGCCGTACGCAGGTGACCGGCCTTCGTTCGAAATGCCCCGACGTTCTCAAGCTCGCTTGCCGGACTCCAGCGCTTCACCGACCCCGCGAACGAGACTTTCCGGAGCGGCGGTCAACGAGACAACATCGCGCGGCTGCAATCCCCGCCTCCTCACTTCCTCCTCGACGGGGTAATCGGTCGGGCGCATCATTCCCCGGGTAAGCACCACGGGAATATGCTGCGTCCGGGGATCGGCCGAGATACGCCCCGCCAGGGAGGCTTTTTCCCCCTCGACAGCCATAATCACGTCGATGAGCATGACATCGGGCTCCGCGTTTTCGGCCAGCTCGAGGGCGTGAGGTTCCGAATGGGCGATAATCGTCCCGAATCCCGCCTCGTTGAGCCACCCCGCACACCGCTCCGCCTCGGTTGCGTCATCGTTGATAATCATCACTAACGGTTTTTCGCCATTCATGGTACCTCCCTGGAATCGCCAACGTCTCCCTCTCAGAGACATACAATACCTACTCTTTCCCGGAAAACCAGCGAAATCCATGCCATGCCAATTGCACCGCGACGCGCCTTTTTCATGCCCCCCAGAGCAATCCACCCGTCTTTCCGATTCTCGATTATACAAACGGGGATTCCCATTTTCGGGAAAACAGGCCGCCCGCTATCCGTGCGGACCCGGATTTCGACCTCTACGGCGGAATCCGGTTTGGCATTGATATTGCAGCGTTACGAAGTGGTTAGCAGGGCTGCGCAAAAATGACGCAGCCGGGGTTGCGTAAGAGCAAGGCAACGAAGGTGAACGATAAGGACGGGGCACAACTGAAGACAACGGTGTTGAATCGCGGGAAGAGCGCGATCCGGGGTGCACATCAACGAACCTGACGCGAGAAGTACCATCTCACGGATGGTGGAGCCAAAGGAGGGTTACCATGTTGCGAAGCTTGAAAGATTTTCAGGGATACACGGTCGAGGCCACTGACGGGTCGATCGGGAAGGTGCGGGATGTGTATTTCGACGATGAGACCCGGCACGTGCGGTATGTGGTCGCCTCGATCGGCGACTGGCTGGACCGCCACGACGTACTGATTTCTCCGTGGGCGCTGAAGGAGCCCACGAGTCATTCATTTCCGGTCGACCTCACGCGGGAGCAGGTCCGTAATTCCCCCGCCGTGGACACCGCGCAGCCGATATCGCGCCAACAGGAGATTGAACTCCACGACTATTTCGGCTGGCCAAGCTACTGGGGGTATGTGGGCGTGTCCAATACGCTCGACCCTGCATCGTTCTACCCCTCGGCATCGGAGCTTCGCCGGATCCGCGAGAAGGTCGGGGACCTGACGCGTCAACGGGAGCGCGATATCCAGGAACACGGCTACGATCCTCATCTGCGCAGCACGCGGGAGGTGGCCGGCTACCGCGTACGGGCACTTGACGGACAGGCAGGGCATGTCGAAGACTTCATTCTTGACACCGATTCCTGGACGATCCGCTACTGCGTGGTTGACACACGCGACTGGCTGCCCGGACGCAGGGTCCTGATTGCAGCTTCATGGTTCACGCAAATCGACTGGGGACAAAAACTGATATACATCGAGCTGCGCCGCGCGGACATCGAGCATGCGCCGGAGTTCGATCCCGACCAACCCGTCAATCGTCACTACGAAGAACGGTTGTACGATTACTACGGTCGTCCCCGCTACTGGGCTTCCGAGGAAGTTGAACCGGAGCGAAGCGGCCATGCGTAGAGGTGCAGGGACAATTTCCACGAAGGGCATCAAAGCCGGCAAGGGCGGAGAAACGCGCCTGGCGGCAGCGGTCGTGGTTCTCGCCTGGCTGCTCGCTGTGACGTTCGCGGCGGACGACGACGGGGATCGCGACCGGGCAATTCTCCGAACTCTTGAAACCGATCTGGAGGGCGACCCTGCCGTACAGGCCCATCTTATCGACATACAGGTCAGCGACGGCAT
>CAZNDN010000105.1:0-14271 GCA_964571815.1 uncultured Fibrobacterota bacterium
TTTTAGCGGGGACGGAGGCAATTTATTAAGTTATAGCCCGCCCCTGGACGATGTGCATTGTGCGGCGAACTTGGCCATGGCGGGTATCCATGCCATTTCTCGCGGTCTCCGACCCGCTATCGCATTGGTGCCCCAGTGCCTGTGCCGCTGAAAGGCGGGACCGCCCTAACCGCTCTCTCTCATATCAACGTGATATATCATTTGCTTCTCAGCGTTTCGTGCCACAGAATGCGAACATTCATTGTAAAGCACTGAAATTAATAGTGATCTGAAGTTGCTGTCGAGGGGTAGCCGCCGGCAGGCCAGGCAGGAGTCACTCCGTTCGGTTCATCACAATGCACTGTATTTTCAGTGATTTGGATTGGTCAACCGCATTGCCGGCACGCGGATTGCGCTTCGACGTTGGTTCGCGGGAGTCAGTCAACGTGAAAGAAACATTCAACCTTGAAGGAGGTTCAGATGAAACTCAGTGCTGGATCGAGGGCCGGTTTCGGGGCGATCATCGGTGTTGTCGCCCTCGGCGTGTCGGCGTATGGTACGGACGCGGTACCTCTGGAGCGCGCGGGCCTGTGCTTGAGGGGGCGTGGACACGGTGAGGAATATGAGCCTGTCCCGCGGGCAAAAGGTGCCGGAGTATTTGCCCCTCAGTTGTTGTGGCTTGACAAGTCGCTTCTGGAGGATGTGATCGAGGATGAGGAGGACCTGAAGCAACTCGACTTCGACCTCGATCAATCTCGCTCATTCATGTTCGGCGGATTGGGGTATGCCGACCGCGGATACGGTGTCCGGATTGGCGGCGGAATCTGGGGCGGCTACCGGGTATTCGACAGCGAGAAATTCAAGCGAACGGTGATTGACACCGGGAGTATTCCTCCCGACACCACTGAGGAGGATGTGGTCACGAAGCTGCGCGTGATACCCGCCTGCGCAGGGTTCCTGATCGAGAAGGCAGTCGATGTGCATCCCGTAACTTTGTTCGGCGGGGGGCTTCTTGGGGGGGGCGTGCTGGTGATAATCAAGAACGTGCAGGAAGCGGGCGGGATTTTCACGCATGTGGAGGATGACTCTCTGTATGAGGACGGGGATGAGGTGCGCGCGGCGGTCGCGCCGATGCTGGTCAGCGAAATCCACGGTGGGGTGGAAGTGGCACTTGGGCCCGTGTTCGCCGTAGGGCTCGAAGGTGTCTATCACATGAATTACGCTCCCGACGGGTTTGTTACCGGCACCGGTTCGAGAGATTTCTTCACCGCGATGCCGGCGATCCGGCTCAGACTGACATTCGGCAGAGTCAACCAGGCAGGTTAATACATACGCAAGGTAACGCACGGGAGGCACCAAATGAAATGGAGCGAAGCGGCAGTTGGCATGTTGATCATGGTTGCGACGGCAATCACGGCGGCGGATGATGCCGGTGGTGAGAGCGGAGCAGACGCGGTGATGACGAAGGGCACCGTGGAAGTGGAGCGCGAGGGGGCATCGGGAGAAGGCGACGAAGATGTCGTGGTGGTGAAGGAGACGAGGGATACGGTGTACGTCGTAAGTCGGCGTCGGATGAAAGAGATGGCGTCGGGGTTTCGCCGGAAAACGCGTGAGATGCGGCTCAAGGGCTACGGCGGCTCGGGCGGTCCGTTTTTCGGTGTCGCGGGAATCGACATGGGGCCGGTCAAAGACCTGGTCGAAAGCGACCGGCAACTCAGGGAATATCGCTTTGATATCGGCCGTTACGAGCCGTTCGGAGTAAACGGCGGCATGGGCTACGGCGGCGTCGGCCACGGTCTTCGCCTGGGTGGTCTCGGTATGAGCGGCTCCCGCTCCTTTCGGGGAAAGAACGGCGGGGACTCGACGGTAGTGCTGGAAACGGAAGTCAGCTACGGCGGGTTTCTGGTGGAGAAGGCATTTGTCAAGGGGCGACTCAACACGATCGCGGGCGGAGTCATGGGCAGCGGTACGTTCGAAGCGGTCCGGCGTGTGTATGGAGAATCGACCATTTTCCAGGCGGGCGAAGACGAGCCGGCGAAGAGCACGGCGGAGGCGCGTTTCTTCTGTGCTCAGGTGCACGGCGCCCTTACGTACACGGTGGCGACATTTTTCCATGTCGGTGCGGCGGTGTCCGTTCCAACGTTCGTTTCCACCAACGGATTCGACTATCGGTCGTCGGATTTCGTCTCGGTGAATCCGTCCCTGGTCGTCAGGGTCATGTTCGGCAATCTCGGATGATCGTGGCGGACCACGGAAGCACGTATTTTTCGATCACGGTCAGCGGTGCGTCCTCGGAGCCTGAGTGCGTCGATCGGGACTCGGGACGGGGGAGTGCCCGGGCGGGAAGGAGAAACGGTATGAGAAAGCAGGCACTGCAGGCGGGATATGTGATAGGAGTCGCGGTCATGCTCGCTCTTGGACGGGCGTCTGCTGAGGAGCCCGTGGGGTTTGCGGACCCCGTTGTCGAGAACGAGACACAATCGGCGGATTCAGTTTCCGCGGCGGAAACCTCCGGTGATTCGCAAGGTGTGTCCGGGACCGAGGCCGTGGGCGGCCCCCGTCGTGAGCGCGCCCGGTCGCTGGCCGAAGAGATCCGGAGTTTGAGGGCCCGTGAGGCGCGGACACGGAAGCTCGCGAAGCGCCACGAGGAGATCGCCGACAGCCTTGAAGACTACGCCGACGAGCTTGAGGACAGGGCCGATGATCTCGACGAGCGGCTTGAGGATATCCTGGAGTACCTTGAAGAGGATTTCGGTCGAAGGATAGACGGAATGCTGGCCGAGCCTGTTGAACCGGGACCCGGCGGAGAGAGAGATACCGTGGTTGTCCTGTCTGAGGACGACACACCGGCGTTTGTCGAGAGTCTCGGAAAACTCGGGGGAAGTGCGGCGCGCCGGCAGGGATACGGCGGCGCCCTGAGTACCGGCCCGTTTTTTCATTTCCTTGACATGGAACCGGTGCGCGAGCTGGTGGAGAGCGATCCCTATCTCAACGACAGTATCGGCTTCAACCTCCGGGACCGTTTCGAACTGGTGCCGTTCATGGGTGGCATGGGCTACGGTGGCGTCGGAAACGGGCTTCGCCTCGGAGGAGGCGGCTGGGGAGGATCGAAGCAGTTTTCGAAGGTGGTTGACGATACGGTTCATACATTGCGACTCGGCATAGGCTACGGCGGCCTGCTTTTTGAGCGCGCATTCGTGGATGAACAACTCAATTTTCTTGTGGGAGGGATGTTCGGCTTCGGAGGGATGGGCGTGACTGTGCGAAAGACAACCGACGCATCCGCCTTCGTTGCCGGTGATGAGGAAGGGAAGGAGACCGGGCAGGCAGGCGCCGCGTTCATGGTTCTTTCAATCCACGGTGGGTTCACGTACAGCTTCCTCCCCTGGTTTCACGGGGGGCTGGATGCCGGTGGGGCGGCGTTCCTTTCGTCGTCGGGCTTCTTCAATCAGGCAGAGACACGACTGACCGACGGCTTCGTAACATTCAATCCCCAGGTGCGGCTGAGGTTTGTCCTGGGGAACCTGGGATAGTGAATCGAAACGCGACGGTATCTGATGAAGGAGAGCTGTTTTCGTGACAACCCGTTGCGCGTCGGCCGTGGGGCGTGGTCGGAAGGATTCCGGTAGCGGCCTTGCGGGAAGGAAAGCGAACGTGCATTTCGCATCCGCGACGAACGGCGCATTTTGGGATTTCGATGCTCAATCCCGGAACGGTCTTTGAGACATGCTTGATCGAATCAGGGAGGGGCTGATCGGTTTGACGCTCGTGATGAGCCACTGGCTTGCGCCGGGCGAGAGGGCGGCCGTGGAAGTGGAGTCGGTTGCGAGGCTTGAGACCGAATACAGGATAGAGTGTGAACTCGAGATAGCCTGGAATCAGCAGTTGGCTCGGATTGTCGATGCCGGGGTGCCGCTGCGGTTCAGGATCGGTTGCTTTGCCCGGTCGGGCGACACAACATCGTTCTTGCGAACGCTGCATTTCAACATCGACGGCTATACCTATTATTTCACCGATACGTCGCTGGTTGACGGCGAGGGCTCGCCGTACCGGTCACGGGATTATCCCCAGGTACTTCTGGCCCTGCGGGATCTTACCCGATGGAGCTTCACCGTGCCGTCGGAAGCGCGGTCGTGCCTGCTGGAGGTTGAACTGCTGCCCAGTCCGGTGAGCAGATTGAATCGAAGCGTTGACATGTCGAGACTGTGGGGACAGCGAAGTGTTTCTCGAACCGTGGTGCTGGGGGAACAGTAAGTGGTGAAGCTGTGGAGGTCTCTTGAGCTGGAGTGGAGGATCCTGATCCTGGCCTGCTTGTTTTTCATGGCGTTTGCGTGGCCCGTGCAACGCATCCTGAGCAGGAGCCTCACCACTTCGCTTCAGCAGAGTGTCGATCCCCGGCTCGACTCGCTGCTGCGCGCGCGCCTAAAGCATGCCGAGGGAGGCGACCGCCGGGCGTTGGTGCGCGCGCTGGAACGCCACCGTCAGTGGCAGGCGATGATCCCGGTGATTGTCGGCGAGCAGCGACGGGCCGTGGTGTGGTTTTCGGTGGTGATGTTCGGCGGACTCGCTCTCATTGCGGTGGGGGTACTTCGGCGAATGACCCGGCCGCTGAAGCAAGTAGCCTCGGCCGTGGACCGAATCGGCAGGGGAGAGCAGGTGTCCCTTGTATGTCGCAGCGGCGGGGCTTTGGGCCGGGTGGAACGGTCGGTGGTCCAGCTTCAGGAAGAGCTGCGGATTCTCAGAGAGCAGTCCCGGATACAGGGAATGGAAACCGCCTGGAAAGAGATAGCGCGGGTGATGGCTCACGAGATCAAGAACCCTTTGACCCCGCTTCGTCTCAGCCTCGATAGAATGGAAGAGCGTTTGCATGTCTCCGGTGAGGGGCTCCCCGAAATGTTCGGCGGACTGGTGGAGCGCATGAACGCTCAGGTTGATGCGCTGGAGCGGCTGGTCGATCAGTTCCGCAGTTTCTCCCGGGCCCCGGAAGTACGCTTGCGTGAGGTGGCCCTCGAGAATGCTGTGCACAAGACCGGTGAGGATATGGCCGGTGCGCTTCGGACCGAGGTGCGAGGAGCGGCATCGGTGAAGGCGGATCCGCTTCTGCTGGGGCAGATTCTGTTGAACCTCTGGAAGAATGCGCGCGAGGCGGACGCCGATACGGTGCGTGTCGCGATCGTGGCCCGCGACGATCGAGCCGAGGTATCGATCAGCGACAACGGCCGCGGCATTCCGGCCGAACACCTCTCCCGCGTATGGCTCCCCTACGTCAGCTACAAAAGGCGCGGCACCGGGCTCGGGCTTGCTGTTGTCAAGCGTATGGTGGAAACCATGGGCGGGGAGGTCTCGCTTCGCTCCCCCGGCGACGGTGGTGAGGGGACCACGGTGAAGCTTGTACTGCTTATTGATCCCATGGGGGAGACCCGCAATGTCGACTGAACGTATGAAAGTGCTGGTTGTTGACGACGATGAGGATATCCGGACGAGTCTGCGGGAGATTCTCGATGAGGAAGGGTACGAGTCGGTGGTCGCCGCGACCCTTGAGGAGGGACGCGAGCGTTCGGCGACAGGTATCGATCTGGCGCTGGTGGATATCAAGCTCGAGGATGAAAGCGGGATCGACCTGCTGCGCGAATTGCGGGAGTCGCGGCCCTGGATTCCCGTTATCATGATCTCGGGTCACGGGACGGTTGCCTTGGCGGCGGAGGCCTTCAAGCTCGGGGCGCACGATTTCATGGAAAAGCCCTTACGACTTGTCAAGGTCCGGGCCTGTGTGCGCAACGCGCTGGAAGCCGTAAGCCTGAAGCATCGGCTCTCGGAGACGCAGCGCGACGCCTTCCCGCGTCCCGTCTACCGGTCGGAGCCTATGAAGAGCCTGTACCGGCAGGTTTCGCGCCTGGCACGAGTATCGGAGCCCGTGGTGATCCTGGGTCCGTCGGGCTCGGGCAAGGAACTGGTGGCCCGGGCGCTTCACACCGAAGGCGGCCGCGCCGAGGGGGAGTTCGTGGCGACCAACAGCGCGGCCATGCCGGTTACGCTCGCCGAGGACGAACTGTTCGGGCATGAGAAGGGTGCGTTCACCGGGGCGCATGCGCGCAGAGTCGGATGTATCGAGCGGGCGCACGGCGGGACGCTTTTCCTGGATGAGATTGCGGATATGGACCCGCAAATTCAGGCCAAGCTCCTTCGCGTGCTGGAGACCGGGACGCTCATGCGCCTTGGCGGAACCGAAACGATCCGGGTCAACGTGCGTATTGTCGCCGCAACGCACAACGATTTGGAGAAGCCGGTTGCCGCGGGTACGTTCCGTCGTGATTTGTGGTACCGCCTCAGCGCCTTCGTGCTTCGTGTCCCGCCTCTCAGCGAGCGCAAGGACGATATCGGGCTTCTTGCCGAGGTGCTGCTTGAGCGTGTTTGCCGCGAGATGGGCCTGAAGAAGCGAATCTCGGCGGAAGGGCTAACGTGGCTCGAAGGGCGCGAGTACCCGGGCAATGTCAGGGAGCTTCGCCATATCGTTACCCGGGCGGCCGTGCTTTCCGACGGGGAGGTGATCGACAGGGAGGTGCTCGAAGGCGCGCCGGTGGGCATGAGTCTGGGGGACAGCCGGGGCGGGAAGGGTCTTGAAGACTACCTTGAAAAGGACCTGCGCACGGCCAGGGCACAGTTCGAGCGGGACTACCTGCGCGAAGCGCTCGATCGTCACGGGGGCAATATCACGGCCACCGCAGCGGCAATCGGCATGGCTCAATCCAACCTGTCACGCAAGCTCAAGGAACTCGACCTGAAGTAGTGTCAGTGGATTTGCATAACACATTGTCTTGGCAAGCGTTACAGGGGACGGAGGCAAGACATTAAGTTTTAGCATGTCTGTGAGCGAGGCGCAGTTCAGGGCGGGAGGGGCGGTGCGTTGGCCGGTGCGGGGGAGTGTCTCGCGCCGCGAAGCTCCGTCGGCAAAACGGGGCGGGCTAACCGGATGATAACCGTAAACTCACTCTGTTCTAAGAAAATTGCGGTATCATTGTACTACATGCTCATGCCCTCATCTCATTTACCTTTTTCAGTCGGGGAGCCTTGACCCATGGCAAAAGTCGACATGCACGTTCATTCGTCCTGTTCCGAGCATCCGTCAACATGGTTTCTCCAGCGCCTCGGAACGCGTGAATCGTACGTGGACCCGGAAACCGTGTATCGTCGCGCAAAAGAGGTGGGCATGGACTTCGTCACGATCACGGACCACAACTGCATCGAGGGCTCGCTGATGCTGAAGGAGCGGCATCCGGAGGATGTATTCACGGGCGTGGAAGTGACGACGTATTTCCCCGAGGACGGGCGGAAGGTGCACGTCCTGGTGTACGGGCTTGACGGGAAGCAGTTCGCGGAAATCGACAAGGCCCGCACCGACATTTACCAGCTTCGGGATTGCCTGAAGTCGCAGGGGGCGGCCCACGCTGTGGCCCACGCTACATTCTCGATCAACGGACCCATGACGCTTGGGCATGTCGAGCGTTTGATGCTTCTTTTCGATTCGTTCGAAGGTATCAACGGAAGTCGCAACCGGTTCAACAACGAGATCATGATTCGTGTTCTCTCGTCATTGACCCCGGCCGTCATGCACGATCTCTACCGTACGTACCGAATCGAGCCGTTCGGCGACCGGCCCTGGGAGAAGGGTATCGTCGGGGGGTCGGACGACCACAGCGGGCTTTTCATCGGCAAGGCCCACACCATTGCGGAAGATGTGCACTCAGCCGGGGATTTCGTCGAATGTGTAAGGCGCAAGGCGACGTCGGCGGGGGGGCGGCACAACGACTATCGCGCCCTTGCGTTTGCGATCTACAAAGTAGCCTATGACTTCTCGAAGTCACGCAGCACGTCGCCGGCATCGTCGATCTTCTCCACGATTAACCATCTGCTTTTTGAAGAGGGATCGATGACGTTTCGTCATCGTCTAACGCTTGAGAAGCTGAAGCTGTCGCGCACGATGAAAGAGGATCGTATCAAGGCCGCGTTGCTGTTGCTGGTGGACAGTTTCCAGACCAATGCCGGCCTCAGTATCGAAGAGAAGCTGGACGTGCTCAACGCGCGGATTACGGATATTGCCGACGATCTCCTGCGGACCTTTCTCGATTCGCTGGGCGGCGAGATGCGGGAGGGCGATATGATGGGGCTGATCAGGAACGTGTGCCGGAGTCTTCCCGGGATGTTCCTCTCGGCGCCGTTTTTCACCACGGTGCATGTGTTGAATGAATCGCGCTCTCTTGTCGAAGTGCTGGAGGAGAAGTATGTCGACGGTACACAACGAAAGAAGAAGCGTATTCTGTGGTTCACCGATACCTTGACCGACCTCAACGGCGTGTCGGCGACGCTTACCAAGCTGGGGCATCTGGCCCGCGAGCGCGAGCTTGACCTGATACTGGTCGGGTGTCTGAGCGAGGAGGACGATCGAACCGGCCTCCCGTCAAACACGATGCTCCTTCCCTGCATCTACACCTATACTCCCTCGTATTTCAGTACGTATACGTTGCGCGTACCGTCGGTGGCCTCATCCGTGAAGCTGATCAGCGACAGCGAGCCCGACGAAATCTATGTCTCGACTCCCGGCCCGGTGGGCCTGCTGGGCCTGGGCATGTCCAAACTGCTTCACGTGCATTGCACCAACGTGTACCATACCGATTTTACGAGGCAGGCACGGCAGATTATCGGCGATGAAGCCGTGTGCCGGTTTGTTGAAGATGCGCTCCGGCTTTTTTACAACAACGCCGATACCATCGCGGTTCCCTCATCGCGCTACCTGTCCCTGCTTGAGCGCCGGGGGCTCGACAAACGCAAAATGGTGAGATTCATCCGCGGTATCGACCCGGTGGTGTTCTCGCCCCGCGAGGGAAGTGGGCCGGCGGTTGCACGGCGGATCGGGTCGGCAAGCGGTGTAACGTTCATGTATTCGGGACGCATCTCCCGTGAGAAGAACATGGATTTCCTTGCCGAAGTCTATGAACGTGTTGTTGGCGATCGGCCCGACGTGAACCTGCTGCTGGCAGGCGACGGTCCGTATCTGGAAGAGATGAAAGCGCGCACGGCGCATCACTCGCGCATACGATTTCTCGGCCGGGTCAATCGCGGCGATCTGCCGGAGCTCTACAGCGCATCGGACTGTTTCGTCTTCCCCAGTGTCACCGATACATTCGGCATGGTGGTGCTGGAAGCGCAGGCGTGCGGGTTGCCCGCGATCGTCTCCGATTTTGGCGGACCACAGGAGATTATTCTCAACGGGAAGACCGGCTATACGGCGAACGCTTCGAGCGTCGACGCATGGGTGGAAAAGCTGCATGCCATGGTCGACCTGGTCGTCAACTACCCCGCGCTTCACCGGGAGATGCGTGAGAATGCCCGCCGACACATTCTCTCCACCTACGACTGGGACATCGTGCTTCGGAATATTTTCTCCCGCCCGCGGCTTGTCCAACAGCACGACCGGAGGCGTCCGAATGAGCCGTTTGCCGATATTGTCTCGGCCGACCGGTGGACCGAGCGTGAAAGGATTTCGTGAGCGGTCGGCCGGAGACCGCCGACAGGCTGTATATCATAGACGCCCTTGCACCTTTCTGCGACTCCCTTTCCGAAAAAACCGTGAACTGGTCGAAGGTGCCGTTCGGCTCCCTTGAGCGCGATCATACACTCGACCCGTCGATCTGCCGCCGCGTCGAAGAGCAGTTGCGAATCTATGCCGATCGCGTGGCGGAGCTGGGTTTCAATGCGGTTACGCTGGATGACCTGGCCCATCTCAGTTGCTTCGATTTCTATCCCGAAAGCCTCAAGGCGAAGATAGACTCCTACCGGGCGTGGTACACACGGCTGATCGAGATCTGCCGCTCGCGGGGTCTTGCCGTGTTCATTACCACCGACATCATGTTCTCCAACGACTACATTTTCTCGGCTACCGGCTGGCGGGACCCGCCCCTTCTTCATCTTCTCGGTCGCTCGCTTCGTCGTCTCTTCAGGCGCTTTGACCATGTCAAGGGGGTCGTCTTCAGGCTCGGCGAATCAGACGGCAAGGATATCCGGAAGGATATCCGGGAGGAGTTTCACAGCAGGCTGGTAATCCGTACGCCGTCACAGGCCCGGCGGTACATTGCTACACTCCTGGGGGTGTTTGAGAAGTACGATCGGCTGATGATCGTGCGAACGTGGACGCTCGGTGCATTCAAGGTGGGCGATCTGATGTGGAATCCACGAACCTATCGCGGGGCGTTCGGGGGTATCGACAGCGACCGTCTGGTCGTGTCGCACAAATATGGGGACACGGATTTTCAGCGTTACCTTGATCTCAACCCGCTCCTTTTCGAAGGAAACACTCGAAAGATCGTCGAATTTCAGGCACGGCGTGAGTACGAGGGTTTCGGTGAGTTCCCGTCATTCGCGGGATACGACTACGAACGATTTATCGAGCGGATCAAGGAGCACAAACGGTTTGCGGGGGCGATGGTGTGGTGCCAGACGGGAGGATGGAGTCGGTTCAGACGGTTGACTTTTCTCAAAGACTCATCGGTGTGGAACGAGCTGAACACGGCCGTAACCATTGCCATGCTTCGGCGGGGGCTCGACGCGGAGGGTGCGATCCGAGAGTTTTGTCGCCGACGGTTGCCGGCATCCGACCCGGAGCTGTTCGTCCGGCTGATTCGGCTCTCGGACAGGGTCGTAGAGAGGTTGTGGTACATACCGGAATTCTCCAGTCGCACGCTCTATTTCCGCAGGACGCGTGTCCCGCCGCTTCTCTGGGTTTTCTGGGACAGAGTCTTAATCAATCATGCAGTCAGGGTGACGCTTCGACGCTTTGTGCAGGGGCGTCGTGAGGCGATCCGCGACGGGTACCGCGCGTTGTACAGGATCAGGGAAATGAAACGGCTGGCACGGGAGCTTCACCTGGAGGAAGACCAGTTTGATTTTCAGTACGATACGTTCAAAATCCTTGCGATCGCGCGGGAGTACTTCTTCGGAACGTGGTCGCCCGGCCTGGGCGAGCGGATCGAGCGCGAGGCACGCGCGTATGAGGAGAAATACCCACAAGGGTTCGTGATCGAACGCGATTTTTCACCTCTTCGTATCGGGAAGAACCTTCTGGAGGTGGTGTTCGGACTTTGCGTGCGCACCCGATCCCGCTACCGTTTGATTGACACGCTGGTTATTATTCGTTTCACCGGCTGGTTCTATCCACTCGTGAAGAATTGGCAGAGACGCCGTATGCCCGAGTTCGCCCGTCGCCAGGCAATGGGAATCCAGGTGTTATTCAAGTGATGTAAAGAACTTACCGGGGACGGAGGCAATTTATTAAGTATTCAAGAATGCCGGCCACGGGGGTACTATCGGGCACCGGCAATTGCCGCCGAGCTTTCACTGACGGCCGTGTCGTTCCGGGATGCGGCTATGCAGGATGACAGCACTTTCGCCAGTCCGAACGGACCGTTGATTACGCTTGCCGTAGCCACTCCTCCCATCATCGCCCCCGTAATCCCCGGCGTACAGATATCCGCACCACAGAGGTAGAGTCCCGGAAGTTTCGTTTTCGCTCTGAGGGCTCGTGCCCGGAAGAAGTGCGGAGTGTGCTTAAGACCATACAAAGCGCCCTGTTCTCGATTCGTGTATCTCTTCATGGTCAGCGGGGTCGAAACTTCGGTGAATGCGATCATCTCCCGCAGACCGGGCAGATGCTTCTGAGCAAGATCGATCAGTGAATCGGCCAGCTTCTTCTTCAGTGCGTAATAGGCCCCGTCCTTCTTCGTGCCGTCACGCACTCTCCATTGGGCAAAGGCCTCGTAGTCGGCGAGTGAAATGATTGTCACGGTATGGTTGGCGGTTTCCCCATTGCGCAATGTCGTAAACGACACAAAACATGCGGCGGGCGTGCCGGAAAGCAGGGCTTCGGTCTGGGCTCTCATGGTAGCGTGTTCTTCCTGCCGGCTAATCCACAGGTTTTCCCCACGAACGCCCAGTTTCCGGGGGGAGTCATTCAGACCCGCGTACACGCACACGGCGCTGTACCCGGGCTCGAGTCCCCGGAGCCCATCGTGCACCGCACCTCTGACGGGTGAAGGCACGAGTTGGTTGAACGTCCGTTTCGCACCGGCATTCGATATGACCACCGGCGCGTAGTAGTATTCATCGCCGGCGGTCGGGTTCCGCCGGTTTCCGACCCGGACCCCGACGGCGCGATTCCCCTCGACAAGTATTTCCCGAACCTCACGATGTGTCAGGATCTCGCCGGAGTTACGGCGGAGGACGTTACGTACGGTTGCCGCGATTCGGTCGGCACCGCCTTCGGGATAGAACCCCCCTTCGATGTAGTGGTAGACAAGCAATGCGTGCATGGCAAACGAGCTTTCATCCGGCGGAGTTCCGTAGTCGCACCACTGTGTGGCCAGAAGAGTCCTGAGTTGCTTGTCCGCAAAGTTCCTTTGGAAGTAGTCACGGGTGGTCATTGAAACCCATTTCCGGCCCGGGAGGTTGATCAGATTCAGCAGCGCCGCGAAAGGCAGCGGCAGAACGCGCGACAGATAACGCCGCGTGAACCAGTTGTTGACTTGCTTTACGTCGCGGAAGTACTTCCTGATCCGTCGAGCCGCATGGGGGAATCGGTTGATAAGCTCCCGTTGGTACCGGACGGGGGAGGATGAGACCTTGAAAGAGAATCCGGGATAGATGAAATGCTCAAACGGATCCGGCATCGGTATCCACTTGAGCTGGTTGTCGGTAATAAAATCAAATACCGCCCGCTGGCGCATCCCTTTCTTCATTCGGCCGACATAGTGAACTCCCGCGTCCCATTTGTAGCGGCCTCGTGAGAAGACGTGAGTCAGTCCGCCGATTACCGAGTGACGCTCGAGAATAAGGACGCGCTTCCCGTTGAGCCGCGAAAGAATCGCTCCCGCGGTCAGTCCGCCGATTCCGGAGCCGATGACGATGGCGTCAAAGGAATTGCCGGCGCCGGGTCTGCCTTTTCGCTTCACGTGTAGTCCCCTGAAAGCACGGCCACGCGGGAAGACCGTTTGGCGGCTTCGTGTTCCGGCAAGGGGCCATGGCCGATTTCGTTTTCCGACTCGACACACGATTCCGGGGAATGAAAGCATGTCGTGGCGAGATATATCCGGGGCCACGTGGGGTGCTCGAGGCCGGCGAATGACCTGAGTGCGCGTTCAATAGACATCTAAACTCTACTTCTCCTTGAGGAAAGGATAGTGAAGACCGATTTCGCCGCGCACGGCATCCATGATTTCCGCGACCTGAAGTGAATCTGAGAGGGGCATGAGATCGCATTCGAGGCTTCCGCGGCGAAGACAGTCCGCAAAAGCCTCAATCTCGAACTGGAAGCCCTCCCTGCCGCCGGCCTTGCGTCTCAGGCCTGTATCGGGTCTCAGTACGGCCGACGTTGCCCGCCAGAACGAAGGAATCGTGATGCGCCCTTTCGATCCGTACAGGCGGGCGCCCTGGGACGAATTCGTGTGAATGGCGCAGCTTACCTGCGCCAGGACGTCGTTGGGATACGACAACACCGCCACGGTCTGCTCGTCAACACCGGTCTCCCCGAGCTGCCCGACCGCCCGGATAGACAGCGGGGGTGCTTTGACCATCGATTGCGCAAACGCGATAGGATAGACACCGACATCCAGCAGCGCCCCGCCGGCCAGCTCCGGATCCCGCAGCCTGCCCGAGGGAGGCCCGTCGGAGCGAAAGCCGAAATCAGCCTCGATTCGGCGTAGCGTACCGATTGCGCCGGCCTCAAGCCAGTGGGCAACCTTGCGCATGGCCGGAAGGAAGCGGGTCCACATAGCCTCCATCAGGCACAGCTTTTTCCGCTGTGCCGTCTCCATCATCTCCCTTACCTCCGCGGCGCAGACCCCGAGCGGTTTCTCGCACAGTACGTGTTTCCCGGCTTCAAGGGCCAGAAGGGTATGTTCGCGGTGGTATCGATGCGGGGAGGCTACATACACGGCATCAAGGTTCGGATCGTTGACCAGCTCTTCGTAGCTTCCCCAGGCAGTCGGCACCTTCCAGGCCGAGGCAAAAGCCCCGGCGCGCTGGATACTGCGTGAGCCGACCGCTTTCAGGTCGCTGTTGCCGACCCGCCGGATATCCCGGGCAAATCGCCGGGCAATGGTGCCCGGGGCGATGATTCCCCATCGAATCGTTTTCGCACCCATATACATTCCACATGTGAAGAGAAAACCGACGGCCTGAGGGCGCAGAGCCAGGCGGGAAAGATCTCTTTCGGCAAAATACGTTGTTGCCGGCGGAGCGTCAAAC
>CAZNDN010000106.1:0-14266 GCA_964571815.1 uncultured Fibrobacterota bacterium
CCGTGCGATCCGTGCATGTCACCGTGATCGGAGAAGAAAACAATCCAGGTGTCATCGGCAAGGCCCGTCTCTTCAAGCATGCGTACTACGCGCCCCACGTTGTAATCGAGGTTTTCCACCATGGCGTGCGCGCCCGCCAGGTCGCGACGGGCGCGCTGCTCAATCCGGGGTATCGGCGGAACGTTCGGCCGCAGGCGGACACGTCCCGGCGTGTGGCGCTGCATGAACCGCTCGGGCGCCACGTACGGATCGTGCGGCGGCTGCACCGAAAGCGCGGCGAAAAACGGCCTGCCCTCTCCCCTGCTCCGCTGCATGCCCTGCTTCTTGAGATAGTCAAGCAACAGGTCGGTCAGGCAGTCGGTTTCGTAGCCGGGCAGCCGGTAGGGCTTCTCCGCACCTGTACCGTGCACCCATGAGTCCCACTGGGCGTTGTTGTTCTCGTAGCCCAGCCACGTATCGAACCCGCCGCGCCGGTGGGGAGGCACGATGTGGAATGCCGCGCGGCCTTCGCTTTCGCGAAACCCGTCGACATGCCACTTGCCGAACCACGCCGTGTCGTAGCCGTGCTCCATGAACGCATGGGCAATGGTGCGCATGCCGTCGGGCAGGGGGTATTCGTGACCCCTGACCGCGTGATGCGGATAGCGGCCGGTGAGAAGCGACCCGCGATACGGACAGCAGAGAGGGAACCCGCTGACTGCGCCCGAGAAGTTGACTCCATCGTTGGACAGACGGTCGATCACGGGTGTGGAGACATTCGGATCGCCGTTGCAGCCGAGCATGTGCGCGCGGTGCTGGTCGCCGAAGATCCAGATCACATTACGATACGCGGGTGGCGTGGGCATGGTCTTCGATCCTTTCGCGTCCACTCCGGTCGCCGGCGGGGCGAGCTACCGATGAGAAGCGGGGATCGCGCGATCCTCCGAGGGCTCAGCGGTTTCGCCGGCGCCTGAGTCTCTATGTCCGGTGAATCCCCATTCTGTCAAGCAACTCCGGCGGAGCGTCGTTTTCTTTCATGAGCCGCGCGGTGTGCGCCGCCATTCGTCTTTCCAGGGCCTCGTCCCGAATCGGCTTCTCCTGGCGCGGGTCCTCGGCCGTGTCGAAGAGCAACGACGCCGCCTCTTGCATGCAGCCCTCTTTTCGCGGACCGACGTTGTACTTCATAATGGGCGCACCCTTCGTGAAGGTGAACGGGCCGGCGGCCTCACCCGTGCGGAGGACATCGATTCCGAACGGCCCGCGCATGTAGCCGGGCATGAGCGTGAACTCGAAAGCGTCGCTGAAGGTGACCGGCGCGCGCACGTACACGTATCTCCCGTCGGTGCAGCACACATCGCCTCCGTGTCTGCCGAAAAGCCCCGCTTCCCGCACGGGCGCATCCGTCGCGCATGTCTCCCGTAGGGGCTTGCCGAGCATCTCGGGCGGACATTGCACGCCGAAATAATCAAGAAGCGTTGCCGCCAGGTCGATTGTCTGCACCAGTGCGGAGCGCCGTTCTCCCGGGCAGCGACAGCGCGGGTCCCAGATGAACAGGGGCAGACGGGCTATTTCGTCGTACAGCGGTATGAACATCTTGCCGAACCACCCGTGCTCGCCCAGCAGAAAGCCGTGGTCCGTGTTGACTATCAGCAGGGTGTCGTCCCACAACTGAAGCTCATCCATGAGATCTATCACCTTGCCCAGGTTGGCATCGCACATGCTGTGCAGCGCCGCGCAGCCCATACGCAGATGGTGCGCCTCCTCCCGGCTCAGCTCCGATGCCGGGGCGTAGGGCGGCCAGTCGAATGCCGGCCCATGGTACTCGTGCGGATACAGATCGCGGTACTTCTTCGGACAGTAGTACGGCTCGTGCGGATCGAACGTCTCGATCTGCAGCAGCCAATTGTCGGCTTTGTGATTTCTGCGAAGAAAGGCTTCACCGCCGGCAAAGGTTCTGGACTGCGGCATGTCCTGTTCGTCGGGCATGTGGTGCCGGTTGACCCAGTCCTGCCGGATCCACGCAGGCTCGCGGAACCGGGCGTTCACATTATCCCCGGGGATGGAGACGTCATCGCTCAAATCGCCGATACAGGGGTCGCCCTCCTGGCCGCGGTTGAAATTCCATGTCGCGTATTTCGTGTGATACGTACAGCCGCCGTCTTCCCAGTAGTGGTAACCGTCGCTTTCGAGGTGCGTGTGAACACCCTTTGCTTTCAACATCTCGAAGACCGAGTTGTCAAATGCCTCCAGGGGCCCCCATCCGCGATGAAGGAAGTTGTAGCGGCCGGTATGCAGCTCCCGCCGCGCGGGAATGGTCGGGAAGCTTCCGGCGTACGCGGTATCGAACGTGAGGCTCCGTTGGGCAAGACGCACAAAATTGGGCGTATGGGTCCAGTCGCAGCCGCAGGGCTGCAGCATGTGACGGTTCAGCGAGTCGTACATGACAATGATTGCTTTCACCCGTCTGCTCCTTTCGGTTGCAGGTGTTCCGGTATTTGAGCGGCGTAGTATCGTTGAAGGGTTTCCGAGGCGCGACGGGCCGCGGAAACGACCGCCTCGCACAGGCGTTTCTCGCGAGCCGTATCACCCGGCATATCTACGGCGGTGATCCCGAGCGCATCCGGGACCCCGTCGGTGCGTCCCCCGAACACCGGCACCGCAACCCTCATCCAATCGGGCTTGCTCTCGGATCGCTCGACGCATACCGAGCGTTCCCGAATCTCCCGAAGTTTCGCGTCCTCGCCGGGCGATGAATGCCGTGCCCGCGGGAATAGCCTTTGTCTCTCGGATGTGTCCAGAAACGCCAGAATTGCGCGGGCAAAACCGTGCCGCGCGATATCCGTATTGCGCGCCCCGATATCGATATAGTGGCAGGAATTGGGCCGCTCCGCCTTGGCAACCATCACGATGGCCCTGCCGTCCAACTCAAAAAGCGCAGCCGACTGACCCGTGCGATCCGCCAGACCGTCGATGATCGGCTGAAGAATCCGTGCCCTGGGCATGGAACCCAGCACCGTGTGAGCCAGATCGATAAGAGCCGGGCCCTTGCGGTATCCCCTCTGCCCGGTGTGCTTCTCCACGAGGCGCTCATCGATCAACACCCCGAGAAGACGCGAGAGCGTGGGAGCGGCGATAGTACCTGAAAGCTCCTGAAGACGGGAGAAAGTGCACCATCCTTCCTGTCGAGCCAGGATGCGGAGAAGAGAAAACCCCCTGCGAAGAGGGGCAAGCTGAGACCCACCAGAAGGTTTCGTTTCTGTTACCATACTAACGTTAATATAACTCCTTCCTCTTCCGAGCTGCAACTCATGTTTTCACCGCGGTCAAGAGCCGCCCCGGTGCATGAGCTGATTCCGCTCTCATGGGGAGAGCATGCCTGCCCACAACGAACGCCGCCGCTGCACATCCACAGCGGCGGCACGAATCCAGACCGCTTACGTTTTTTTCTCAGGGCATCTGCAGTGCGGATGTCTGTGTCGAGGCCAGCAGTCCGGCCTGCTTTACCAGTCTGTAAAACTCAAGGCGGTATCCCTCCCGATCTTTGCCCCGCCCACGGCCGGCCATTGTCCGCACCTTATCCCAGGTCATGTCGCCTTTGTATTCGGAGTCACGCAGGAGCATGCCGAAGGCGGCCACGGCGGCACTGAACGTGAAATTGTCCGATACCCGGCGTCCTTCGGTGTCCTTGATCACTTTCGCAATCAGTTTGCTCCTGTCACCGTCGGGCTTCTTGTACCGGAACTTGACCGTCAGCAATTCATCATGATTCGCCCCGCGCTTGACCGTCTGGACCTGCTGATATTTCAGCGAATCGATTGTCGGGATATCGGCCTTGACCCCTGTCGGGACGACCTCATAGAGCGCGGTCACCGTATGCCCCGCACCCAGCTCGCCGGCATCTTTGGTATCGTCGTTGAAATCCTCATCGCGCAGCGCGCGGTTCTCGTAGCCGATCAGGCGATAGGCCTGCACCACCGCCGGATTGAATTCCACCTGGATCTTGACGTCTTTCGCAATGGTCAACAAGGTTCCGCCCATCTCGCTGACCAGCACTTTCTTCGCTTCGAGGATATTGTCGATATAGGCATAGTTACCGTTGCCCTTGTCGGCCAGCTTCTCCATCTTCGAGTCCTTGTAGTTGCCCGTACCGAAACCCAGCACGGTCAGGAAAATCCCGTCCTCGCGTTTCTCTTCGATCATCCGCACCATCTCGCCGTCGGAGGACGCCCCCACGTTGAAATCGCCGTCGGTGGCCAGGATCACGCGGTTGTTGCCGCCCTTAATGAAATGCTGTTTTGCCGTGTGGTACGCCAGCTTGATCCCCGCGCCTCCCGCCGTGGAACCTCCGGCCGAAAGCCGGTCCAGCGCGGCGACAATCTCCCCCGCCCTGCTTCCGGGCGTCGACGGCAGTACCCGGCCGGCCGCTCCGGCATAGACCACAATCGCTACCCGGTCGTTGTGCCGGAGGTTTTTCACCAGGAGTTTCAGAGCAGCCTTCAGCAGCGGAAGCTTGGCCGGGGAATTCATCGATCCCGACACATCGAGCAGAAACACCAGGTTGGCTGGAGGAAGGTCCTGGACGTCGACCTTCTGTCCCTGAAGGCCGATATGCACGAGCTTGTGCTTCTTTTTCCAAGGGCACGGCCCCACTTCACCGGTGATCGAAAACGGGTGCGTGCCCGAGGGTTGCGGGTAGTCGTACGTGAAGTAGTTGATACACTCCTCTATCCGCACGGCATCTGCCGGCGGAAGCCGGTTGCCGTTGATGAACCGGCGGATATTGCTGTACGAGGCCGCATCGACGTCAATGGAGAACGTGGAGAGCGGCTTGTCGCTCACTCTTCGGAACCCGCTTTCGGCAATATGGTCGTATTGCTCGGTGTTGAATGCCGGAGGAACCATGTCGCCGTGGGCCGGCGCACTGCCTGCAAATCCCATGCCTCTTTTCCGGAGCTTTCCTCGCGGTGCGGCCGACCTGACCATCGAGCGGCAAGCCGGTTGCGAAAGAGTCTGAAGCTGAGTGTGCACGGACTCGTTGAGCACCCGCGGCCGGGTCTCTTTGTCCCGGACGACAGGAGCTTCTTTCTCCTCGACCTCGGCCGGGGCCGGGGCCGGTTTCGTCGAAACCTCTTTCCCTTCGGAAACCGCTACTTCAACCGGCCGATCGCGGTCCCGACGCGAAATCGAACGGCTCGTGCAGGCATGAAACCACAGGGCGCAACAACAACTCAAGACAACGGCTGCTTCCATCCGGAAACGGTACATGGGATCCTCCCGTGAAAAGTGACTGCATCTGTCTGCGAGCGTCGGTACCGTGGGCTCTGAGATGTTAGACAGGCCGTGGCGGGAAAAGTTCCCGGGTTCGAGATTTTTTTTGAGATGGACTATGGTGTGATGCGGCAGGCGGCGGAGTGACAACCCGCGGAAATGAGCCGCACCGTGGTTCGACGGCGCCTACTCAACGAACACAATCAACCGGAAGGTGATGGTATCATCGCCGGGCGAAGTGCGCTCCATTCGGTTCATCGACAACCACCGCAATTTGGAAAGGGTCCCGCGAAACTTCCTGTATGATTCGCGCGACATGCGCACGGTATAGACGAACCGTCCCACTCCTTCCGAAAGATCGGTCCCTCGCCGATAGCGTCCGCCGTGCTCCTCCACGAGTGATTCGATTCTCCTCCTCGGCCCGGACCCGGCAGCCTCCCTGGCGGATGATTCCCGCTCGGCGGAGGGCGCCTCACCGCCTGCTTCATCGAACTCCTCGAACCGTATCCTTATCCGCAGCTCTTCGTGAAACTCCTCGCTCCACGGCTCCACTTCGGAGTCACGTTCGGCTTTGCGTCTAATACTTCGCCTTGCCCTGACGGTGGGTTCCTCATTGCGAACGGGAGCCGGCGGCTGCTCCGCCGCGGCAGGCGCGCCCGCCCCCGCAGACAGCGATTGGGTCTCCGTCCGGGTCGTCATTTCATCGGACCGGTACGTCCCGGCGGCCGGCTTTTCCGCCCCCCTCCCAAGGACCCCGCGTGGTCCTCCTGAAGGCGCTTGCATGGAAGTCGAGGGAGCAGCGACATGCGCGCCGCCGGCCGCGTCTCCCGCCTTGTCGACAGGAGTCTCCTGCTTCGCTGAGACTGAAAGGTCGGCGGACAACTCAGGTGCGCGCGCTCGTTTCTTTTTCATCGTCGTGCCGGCCTCATGCGGCACACTTCTGCTGAAGCCAAGGGAATGTCGTGTGACGGAACCCAACTCGCGTCGCTCAAGCTCAGGGGCCCTGATCCGTGGTTGCCGGCTGGCGGCGGTCTCCTCAGCCATTTCACTCGTTGGATGATCGGCTTTGGTCTTCTCCTCTTCGGTCGCCTTGGCACGATCCGCCGGGGCGGCGCTCACCGACGTCGATTGGGGTTCGCTTCGGACCGCCTCTTCAAACTCAAGGGGAGGCGCCTGTGAGTAGTCAAAGGGCTTGAGCACCACCAGGACAATGGCGATCGTTGCACCGAGGCCCGCAAGCTCAAGCGGTATTTTCGTGTGCAGAGGCACGAACAGCCGCCGTATCAATGACGGCCTTTCGACGCGTTCGCGGACACTGTCGAGAAAGCCCGACGGGGCCTGGATCGGCTCGAGGCTCTCCAGAGCATCGAAGTACTTCCGCAGACGATCCAGTTCTCCGCGCAGGGCCTCGTCTTCATCGAGCATTCGACGGATCTCGGCAGCATCGTTCGCGCTGCACTCCCCCCGTAGAAAATCCGCCAGCAGCTCCCGTGCGTGTTGCTTATTCATA
Source organism: uncultured Fibrobacterota bacterium (assembly GCA_964571815.1). GTDB lineage: Bacteria > Fibrobacterota > Chitinivibrionia > Chitinivibrionales > WJKA01 > CAZNDN01. The sequence goes on from CAZNDN010000106.1 coordinate 6,758, forward strand.
ACGAACATCCTTCAGCTCTTGCTGCAAAGCCCAGCGTGCCCGTGCAAGACGGGATTTTACCGTTCCCTCCGCAACACCGGTGATCTTCTCGATCTCCTCGTAGCTCATTCCCTGCACATCGCGCAGAACCACCAGCTCGCGCCGGTTCGACGGCAGCGTCTTCAGCGCCCGGTTGATCGCCGCCGCCAGCCGCTTCCGGTGAAGTTCCTTTTCCGGGAGCATGCGGGTGTCGCCCAACTCCCGGGGCTCCTCGCCGGTCTCCGTTTCCACCGGAGCATCGAGCCGCACCGCCCGGCGCCGCAGGCGGTGCCACCACGATTTGTGCACATTGCGGCACGTATTCAGCGCAATCCGATAGAGCCAGGTTGAGAAGACCGCCTCGCCCCTGAATCGCGACATACCCTTGTACGCCTTGACAAAGGTCTCCTGCGCGGCCTCTTCACCGTCCTGCCGATTGCCCAGCATTCGAACACAGAGGCCCGTGATCATATCCTGGTAGCGCAGAACCAGACGGTTGAACGCCGGTTCACTCCCCTGCCGGAAAGCGGCCACCAATGCGGCATCGTCGGTCCGCACCGGTTTCGCAACGCTTCCACTCATTTAGACAACGTTGCCGTCATAAGGTTCCATATTCCTTCGCGTTTTCCTCTTTGCCTGCCTCACAACGGTCTTCACCGACGACACCGACTCCGATCACTCGCTGCTGTCTATCGCCGAAGAGGAGCGTTTTTGCCGACAGTGTGAGTAATCACTAAAATAGCGGCTCAACCGGTAAAAAGCAAGGACGAGCGCTCACGATGTTCGTCGCCTGGACCGGTGCGTTCCGAGAACCGGACACGGGCACGTGCTGCACGGCGCCGAAGGACTCCGGCGGGAGCGTTTCGACCCTGCTCAGCGTGAGCGTCGGGATTGCGCCGGGTACGTAGCCGGGTAAATGGAATTACCCCATCGGAACATTGTTCGTGCGAAGAGGTGCTCCCGGGGCAATAACCGAAGGAAACCGGCCGCGGCCTGCTCGAAGGGCCGTGTCCATTCTAAGGGCAATGAAAGTCCGGCTCAGTGATGCACGTCTTCCCCCGGGAGTCGATCAGAATATACATGCCTGATACCCCTCCCCTGGCGGGGCGTCCCGGTGAACCGGGGACTCTCCGACCGCGAAGGGAATAGAGAATGTATGAACGGGGCCTGGTCCCTTCGGGTTCCAAGCCGTCTTGCGGTGCCGGCGCCGTGCGCCTCGATGTCTCACCTTTGGACAGGTCCCATCCCTCTACGCGATACCGGGCGCCGACACCGACGGTGAAAGAAAGCGGTTCAACCGGGCCGCGCTTGTGTCCGGTATTCGGGTTCTCGAAATGGTCTGTGTCGGTGATGTTCTCCAGAGTATTGTTCTCAATCAAGGCGTTGTAGCTCTCATCGTTGCGCATCAGCGGTCGCGGGTTCGCCGGGGTGTTCTCGATAATGTTGTCCCTGATTGCGATGGTCGAGAAATCGCTTTGGCCGTTCATTCCGAAAAACCCGCCGGACATGTTCGTCTGCTCGGCAATGACGTGGTTGTTGTAGAAATAGAAGTGGTTATACACACCGCGGGTCCAGAGAATCCCACGCCCGGGGTTCTTTATGAGATTGTTTCGAAAATGCGTAAAACCCGGCGCCGGTTCAGTGCCGAAATTGCCAATCAGATTGCCCTTGTAGTCTTCGGCATCGATATTGAAAACATTGTACTCGATCACCACGCAATTCCGCGCCCACTCCAGAGAGTACGATCGCGTGAACCAGTTGTGGTGAATGTAAAACGAGGTCGTGTCCGTCGTATCCCGTATCGCGCCCCCGCCGAATTTGGGAATGGAGACAACACCGTCGAGATAGTTGTGATCGATTTCATTTCCCCAGTTGTTCTTGTGCGGAAATTCTATGGCGAAATTCACCTCGATGGTATTGTGGTGAATCCGCATGTAATTGCCGCCGTTTCCCTTGAACCCGTAAACATTGCCCGTGGCGCGGTTGTCTCTGTAGATATGGTTGTTCCAGAATTCGGAATCATTGGTCCAGTCGATATACAACGAACCGCCCGTATGCTGGAATTTCCCTCCCGCATTGATGAAGACATTGTCATGGACCTTGAAATGATGCATCCGGAACGTACGCACCCCGCTCCAGAGAAAGGTATCGAATTTCAGGTCACACAGTTCCATGTTGTCGGCGTCATCGGCATAGATTGCCCCGTGGAGGGCGGGACCGGAGAGGGTCATATCGCGGATCGTGACATTGGTTTTCTTCGGATTCTTCCCGAACGAGAAAAGGTATGCATCGGGATTGTCGGTACCCGGGAGCCCGTCGGTGGAGGGCTTGAAACTCGACGCGCCGGAGATAATGGTGCGGTCGACCCCGGCGCCGCGAATAGTAACTCCCCCGTTGGGTTTGAGTGATGATGAAAGACGGTATTCGCCTTCTTCGATATCTATGGTATCTCCCGAGGACGGATTCCCGACAGCCTGGATCAGCTCCTGAGTTGTCGATACCGCTATACCAATCGCCGGAGCGGTGAGTGTGGCGATCATGCACAATGCGGCAACCGGATCCCCGGTGCCTTTTGTCGAAAACCAATGCACCATCGTGTACCTCCTTCGAGATTCGCCGGCAATCAGCCGGTCGCTGCCCCCCCCGAACGTTGCGCACTCTCTCGAAACAGCCGTGTGAAGCCATAGCTACCCGGGTTCTCAAAAAAAACCTCACGCCTGTGCTGAGCAATCAGCGGATTGAGTACCTGGGTAGTCATTGAAAATATAGCGGCACCTGAGAGGCATTGAGTGACTTTTTTGGTTCTATGGTTCTATAATGTCGAGTTTTCAAGTGAGATGCTCAAGTGGTATTTTACGTATATGGAAGAAGCAATTCAAGGTATCAATCAGCTTCTGGCCGACCGATTGATTGAGAAATACGCCATAGGCGGTGCAATGGCGGCGACTTTCTATGTCGAGCCAATCCTCACGTATGATCTTGACGTATTCATTCTTCTGCCCGAAAGCAGCGGAGTGGCCGTTCTCACCCCGCTGAATGAATACCTCGAAAAAAGGGGCTGTTATTCGGAAAAGGAGTACATTTCAATTGAGGGCGTACCCGTACAGTTTTTGCCGATATACAACGATTTATTGAAAGAATCTCTCGACAATGCTCGACGCGTTACCCTCGGCGCGACGGAGACGTTCATTCCTGCATTGGAATACCTCGCGGCCCTATGTGTCCAGACCGGCCGCCCGAAGGACAGAGAACGTGTTCGCTTGTTCATTGAAGAAGCGACAATGGACATGGAAAAACTCCGTCGAATCCCGGCAAAACACAATCTGGAGAATACATGGAACGACTGGATAAGGTAAAGCAGCTTGCACGGGAAGCTTTTCGGCGGAAACAGCAAAGGCGCAGAGAACTCGCGTCCGCCCCCTGGTCGGAGAAGGTACGCGCTGTGGTTGAACTGCAGCGCATGACTTATCCGATTGTGAAGGAACGCAATCCACGAGCGTGCATCTGGGATATCGACTGATTCCCCGGAGGTCCCCTCACGTACCCGGAGTAAGCCTGCAAGCCCCGCCCAGATAGTATTAGTTTAACGATCCTGCGAAAGGACTTGCCGTGCCGCGGACCACTCCGTCCACCCCGGAAGAGCGGGCACATGCACAACTCCGCACGATGATTTCCCGTGCCGGGGGCCCCGCGGTTCTGCCCCCGCTACGTGAGTTGGCATGTCGATGGAGTGTCTCGTATGGAACGATACGACGTATCGCGGGGCAGTTTGCCGATCAGGGCAAGCTCAGAATCGACCGGGGACGGCGTGTCAGAGTCATTGGCGCCGCGGATTCTCAGAATATCGATACGACCTCCTCCGACCATCTTGCGTCCGCGCTTCAGCAGCGCATTCTCAGCGGCGAGTACCGGGTGGGACAACGGCTTCCCAAACTGGACTATTTTGTCGTTACGGAAAAAGTGGGACGATTCACGGTCACGGCTGCGTTTCGCCGGCTTTCACGCAACGGCCTGATACACAAGGTCGGCAAACGATGGGTAGTGGGGCCTCCCTCACCCCCCACACCCGCACCAATCGCCACGGCCAAACCCGTGGTCGTGGTCGTCTCGGATTCATTCAACAGTCTCCTCAGGGGATACACATCCGGATTTCTTCAGCCCTTTGCGAGTTCGCTGGAATGGGTCTTTGACAAAGCTCAGGTGCGCAAGATCCTCTCGTCTCCTCCCCGGGAGACTGTCGAGGTGCCGGCGGAATCACCTTTTCGACGGATCCGGGCGGCAATTGCCGAGGCGGGGTCCAACTACCTGGGCATGCTGATTTTTGCCACCCGCCCCCTGCGGGAGCACCTCCGATCCTGGATCCGGACGGGGCTGCGCTCAGACCGCCCTGTGGTGGTGCTGGACTCGACGCCCGGTGGATTTCACCGGCACGATTTCCGGACCAATCCACGACGATACTTTCGGCTCATGGTCGACGAAGATGCGGCGGTATCGCTTCTCCTGCAACACCTTGCCGCACGGGGCCATCGTACCGCCGGCGTTATGAGATATGCTCTACCCGGATACGACTGGATAGACGATCGGATCGAGCGCATTCAACGTGAGGCACGGAAGACGTCTCCGCCCGTCCGGGTTGTCATGTCAACACAGACCGAGCCGTTGTGGGAACCGCGCCCATGGTTCAGCGGAACACCTGATTCCGCAAAGGGGATTCCCCGACACGCCTTGCCTCCCAATGAGCCCCTTGATTCGCTCAGGGAGATTATAATGCGCGAATCACCCTCGGTCATAGTCGCGCTCAACAATCGATTCGCTCAGCATTACTCCGCGGCGATCGCTGCAGCCGGTCTTTCGATCCCGCGCGATATCTCTCTCGTGTCCTTTGACAATACGCATGAGTCGAGGCTCTTCCCGATTACCACCATGGACTTCGGGCTCGATACCCTGGGCTATCTTGCAGCGCATATCCTGCTTGAAGATATCCCGGTCACGGCCGACCGGCGGGGGATCATTCGGAGCAAACCGATGCTTATTCAGCGCGGGTCTCTGGGAAGCGTTGCATCACCTGAGCGAGGCGCCTGACCGGCCCTCCCCCCGCCTCCATCATCCCCCTCCCGAACTCCCCCGCACCGTCTCCAGCAGCGCTCGGACGCGGCCTCTTGTTTCCCGGCATTACCTATATTATGGCCGGTCGGCCGCGCCGCGCGTCACGTCGATGTCATGGGCCTGACAAGCACTGTTTTCGAAAATCACATACAGGTTCAGAGGTTCACATCAATCTCAGGAGGAAGCGCATGCGCCCTTCCCATGACGACGGTGTATCGCGTCGAAGCGCGATGGACCGGATTCTGCGATTCGTTGCTCTTGCCGGCGGCCTGAGCCTTCCACAGGCACGGAAACTGCTTGGCGCGGAACTCAAGACCGTATCGCGGAAGACTGCCCCGGGGTCGCCCACGGCATCGGCCTTGAAACTGCTGAAAGTCAAGTTGAGCGGCCACGACAAGAATGTCTTTGTCAATGAGTTCGGCCGGCTCAATCCCCTGGTGGAAATACAGCCCGGCATGGGAGGAAATCCCCACCAGCTCGGCTGTACGATTAATTTCGGGGGAGGAATCGGTGATTTCGCCGAAGATGCGCTCAAATGCCCCTGTATGACATCGTGCACCGGCAACGGCTGCGAAGGGCAACGTGTGGGTGGGCCCAGCAGCGAATGTACCGACAATACCTGTGACGGACAGTTCTGCGTGGAACTGGATTCCTGTACGAACAACGATTGTGAAGACCAGAACTGTACGAGCCTGAAAGACTGCACGGGCAACAAGCAAAAACTTGTCGAGCTTCTCAATCAGTACAGCACCGATCCGTACGTGCAGAACCTGATGAATCATTTCAGCGTAAGTACGGTCAATGATCTGGCCGTGAAGGTCAACGCGATGATAGACGCCAAGCGGACGATCACGCCGCAGCAGTTGATGACCGAGACACCGGGGATCCAGACCACCCCTACGAACCTGCAGACCAGGTAGCATACCGGTCGGGCTTTTTTGCCGTTCCCGGGCCACCCCCGGGAACGGCCTCTCCGGTACCATGAGTCGCTACAAACCGTCACGCTACATTCATACCACCGAGGTTTCCGGCGCAGGTCGGCTGTTTTTCAATTTCTACACGCTGCGACTCCTGGAGCTGACAACACGGGAAGGGTCAACGGCCGATTCGCTCCTTCGGGAGCCCGACCCTCCACGCCTTGCCTCCGGGCGCAAAAGACTCCGCAAACTGCTTGTCGACAACGGGTTTCTTATCCCTGAGCGCGCCTCCGAGATCGCGACACTGCGTCGATCGCGCATGCTTTCGCGCGCGGCCGGCGGCTCGCTCAATATCACGGTGATCCCGTCGCTTGCCTGCAATTTCCGATGCACCTACTGCTACGAGCGCCACTCGACACGTTGCATGAATGAGAAGACCCGTTCGGCGCTTGCGCGGCTCGTCCAACGGAATGTCCCCCGCGATGGGTCGCTGTCGGTGACCTGGTTCGGGGGCGAGCCGCTCCTTGAGCTTGCCTGCATTGACTCACTCTCCAAAGTGTTTCGCGCACACTGCGAGAGAATGAACGCCCGGTACCGAAGCGATATCGTCACGAACGGCTACCTCCTTGACGGCAAAACGGCGCGCCATCTCCACCGACTCGGAATCACCCACGCACAGGTCACGCTTGACGGCACTCGGGAGATCCACGATTCCCGGCGCCCGCTTGCCGGCGGCGGGGAGACATTTCAAACCGTTCTTGACAATATTAAGAGCGCTTCGGAAATACTCTCAATGGCCGTTCGTATCAATGTCGATCAGTCCAACAGGAATTCGGTTCCGGTCCTCCTGCGGGAGCTCAAGGATCATGGACTTGCTTCCCGCGTTCAACCGTACCTGGGTCAGACGTACCCGTACAACGAGGTGTGCGCCGGTGGAGCATCGGCCTGTCTGGGCGATGCCGATTTCTCGCTGCTGGCCCTTGAAACGGAGTGGGACATGTTCAGCGGCGGGTTCGGGTCATACCGGATACCGCGGAGCCGCAACACCGCATGTATCGCCGATTCCCCGCGCTGCGCCGTGATAACCCCCGACGGCGGGGTGGTCCGGTGCTGGAACAATGCCGGCGACAAGGACGCTCTGACCGGGCATCTTACGAAGCCGGTTACCAGGGCCATGCAACAGCGAGAAAAGCAATGGTTCTCCCGCGATCCCTTTGCCGTGGAATGCCGCGACTGCATCCTTCTGCCGATCTGCATGGGAGGATGTCCCTATATCTTTTTCAAGACAGGCAAACCGCATTGTCACCCCTGGAAACACCATCTCGACGAGAGCATTGCTTTCTACTACCTGCTGAAGAAGGGGGAGCGGCAAACCGAAATTGGCCGCGCCTTCTCCGAACTGGTCGGCGCGGTTCGGGAACGGGCCGCGACGGACTCGCCGGATTGACCGCGGCAAGCGCCGGAGGGG
>CAZNDN010000107.1:0-1336 GCA_964571815.1 uncultured Fibrobacterota bacterium
TGCGGCTGCGGTTTGCGGAAAAAAGGTCGAGGCCTGTTTCGGTGCTCGTCTCACCTACCTCCCAAGGACGGTAAGCCGCGCCCGGCGCGTATCCGCGGCTGCCGATCAGAAGTCCGTTCACCGCATGGTACCGGGCTACCGCGGCTTTCGACCGGCAGCGCTCCCCATGTCAACGAAACAACCCCGGTCGTGGTTTCACGCTCGGCATCTATTATTTTGTAGCCCTTCGAAACATTGGGTGAGGTTACACCGGCATCTCCGCCCGCGCGGAGATCAAGTGCAGAGGAGAGAGTGCATGCCGCCGCGCAGAGCAAGGGCGTTGGACGAACTGAGCGATATCACACGAAAACACACCACCCCAACCGTGATCGATTCCGGTGCGGGAAAGCTTCTTTTCTGCGAGTACGGCGCTCGACTTCTGGGCATGTTTCCCGACCGCACGCTTCCCAATGTTCTCTGGACGCATGAAAACCTGGATGCCCACATGGCACAGGGAAGCTGGCTTGTGGGAGGCGAGCGACTCTGGCTCTCTCCCGAGCGCAACTACTACTACGAGAACCCGCGAGATTTTGAGGTACACCGTGTGCCGGCCGGCCTTGATCCGGGTAACTATCACACCACGGGCGAACTGACCTTCGAAAACGAATTCTCGGTTCTGGATTCACTTCGGAACGAAACCTACGACAACTGCAGTGCACGCAGGCAGTTTGTGACCATCGACGACCCCTACGCATCGGGACTCGATTTCACGGGGGTTCGTATTGACGACACCATGAAAGTGGCTGCGCCGGGTCTTGAGATGTCGGCATGGAGCCTTGCGATGGTGTACAACCGCGGCCCCGGGAAGCCCGGAACCGCGCTGTTCCCGGTCACGGGCGCGGCGACAATTCTGGGATACTTTTGGCCCATACCCCCGGACCGGGCGGATGTGCGCGACGGGTACGCGCGGTTCAAAATCGACGGAGACGCCGAATACAAACTCGGTCTCCTGCCGACCGATATGGATTTTAATAACCCGTGCAAAGCAGTCTACATCTCACCGTACCCCGACGGGGACCGGTGGTTCTGCATCCTGAAACGCTCCAACGATATGCCCAGAACGGTCGAGGAATGCGTGGATCAGCCGAAGGCCGATCTCGGCGGAGCCAGGGGAGCCACCCAGTCTTTCAATTGCGGGCCGGATACCGGCGACGGATGGGATTTCGGTGAAATCGAGCTGCAGCTCCTCAAGGGGATCACCCAGGGCGAGACCACGGTAAGCCATGCCGTGCATGAACTGATCGCCTACGCCGGAAGCAAGAACGAAATTCTCGAGCTTGCCCGCAACGCACTCGGG
>CAZNDN010000107.1:1436-13983 GCA_964571815.1 uncultured Fibrobacterota bacterium
CGCCTACGCCGGAAGCAAGAACGAAATTCTCGAGCTTGCCCGCAACGCACTCGGGCTGGCCTCACCGCCCGTGCTGTTCTGATCGCCCTTCAGAACAAACCCGCTTCGCGTGCCGCCCATTTCCACGTGAAAAGACCGGAAAGATCAAGGGCCGCCGCTGCGGTTCAAGCACCCGAAGACCGGCGCCGGGAGCATGAAACCGGAGGCCCAAGGCGTGGATACCGGCGGCGCGGGCAAACCAAATCCCCACTCACCCACGGACTCACAATACTCCCCGATAGCGCGAATCCGTGCGCAATGGGTCCCGACCAACCGGGAGGAATTGTCCCTGTCCCGATTCCTTCGACCATTCCCGGGATGTGCCCCGTCGAAGAGCGAAGTTTATGTGCTGATCACGGTCGAAGCACGCAATCGCCAATTCGAACTCGGTGAGTCCCGCTGTTGGGGACGAAGACTGGGTGAGTCCCGCTGTTGGGGACGAAGACTCGGTGAGTCCCGCTGTTGGGGACGAATAATCCCTGTCGTGAGCCACGTCGAAGGGCGCAATCGGCAGGCTTTGCAGTCGCTGCCGGCGCTCAATCAGGAAGTCGCACCAACCGCGGGGCTCATCAGCAGTCTGATCTGCTGTTCAAAGGGCGGCCTCATCACTCCCTTTTCGGTGATCAACGCCGTGATCAAATCGTGGGAGGTCACGTCGAAAGCGGGATTGAAGACCTCCACTCCCGCGGGCGCGGTTCGCCGGCCGAATCCGTTGGTTATCTCCTCTTCATCGCGCTCTTCAATGGGGATGGACTCGCCCGAGGGAAGTGTGAGGTCGAAAGTGCTTGAGGGCGCCGCGACGTAGAAGGGGACACTGTGAGCCCGGGCAACCAGCGCCAGGGGATAGGTGCCGATCTTGTTGGCCGTATCTCCGTTGGCGGCAATACGGTCGGCCCCCACGATCACCGCGTCGATTCCCCGGCGCGCCATGACCGAGGCGGCCATGTTGTCACAGATGAGCGTTGCCGCCACACCCGCATGCATCAGCTCAAAAGCCGTGATTCGTGCGCCCTGGAGCAGAGGACGGGTCTCATCGACATACACGTGGAACTGCTTCCCCTGTTCGGCCCCGACATAAATCGGCGCCAGGGCGGTCCCGTATCCCGACGTGGCCAGGCCGCCGGCGTTGCAGTGCGTAAGAAGCGTTTCGTGGTCCCGGAGAAGCTCAAGCCCGTGACGGCCGATGCTTCGACACATCTCAAGGTCTTCGCGAAGCACCTCATCAGCCTCCCGCACAAGAGCGGATTTCAACTCTCGAACCGTCGCGGACTCGGCCTTCTCGCGCGCTACGGAAAGCAAACGATCCAGCGCCCAGTTGAGATTGACCGCGGTCGGCCGCGCACCCGCCAGGTATCGAGCGTGCTTCTCCAGGTAAGCAAGAAAATCGGCCGCGGTCCTGTTCTCCGGGAAATCCCCCACTCCCAGACACAGTCCGTAGGCGGCCGCGATCCCGATCGCCGGAGCCCCCCTGACCGTCAGGCTCCGGATCGCGTGATACATGTCTTTGATGTTCTCGATATCCTTGTATGCAAGGTTCCCGGGCAGTTGTGTCTGGTCCACCATCCGCACACGACCGTCATTCCACTCGACTGTCTTCAGTGGCTCCATACTCTTTGTTCCTTCGCTCGGGACGATTCCGCCGTGGGAACCTCTCTCACACACCGTAACTCCCCGGAAAGCCGACCGGCAAAAGGCCTCAGGAGGCTTCCTGCTCCTTCGCCGACTGCTCGATCACCTTCTTCGCCACATCGCCGGGAACAGGGTCGTAGTGAGAGAACGTCCGTGAGTACAAACCTCTTCCCTGGCTCAACGACCGAAGCGCCTGAGAGTAGTTGAGGATTTCCGCGGCAGGCACCTTGGCATTCACCGTCTGGTACCGTCCGTTGGGCTCCATACCCCCTATCCGTCCCCGGCGCGACGACAGATCGCCCATGACATCACCGGTGTACTCCTCCGGCACGGTCACGCGAAGCTCGACAATGGGCTCCAGCAGAATCGGACCCGCCGCCTCAAATGCTTTCTTGAATACCTCGCGTCCCGCTATCTGAAAAGCGACATCCTTGGAGTCGACCGGGTGCGTCTTCCCGTCGACCAGATACACCCGTACATCCACAATGGGATATCCCGCGACAATGCCCTCCTTTAACTTGGCCCGGATTCCCTTGTCGACACTCGGCCGCAGCGGCTGATCGATCACTCCGCCCACGATCTTGTCGACAAATTCATAGCCGGCACCGCGTTCCATGGGCTCAAGATCGATAAATACCCGCGCGAACTGGCCGGCGCCGCCGGTCTGCTTCTTGTGCGTGTATTCCACGTACTTCACCGGTTTCGTGATCGTCTCACGGTAGGAGATCTTGGGTGTGAATCGCTCCACCTCAACCTTGAACCGCTTCTTGAGCGCATCGAGGATAACCTCAACGTGCATATCGCCCATGCCGGAGAGAATGGACTGGCGAATGTCCGGGTGAAACTTGTAGGAAAACGTAACATCCTCCTCGCCCAGCTTGGCCAGTCCCGTACCAATCTTGTCTTCATCGCCCTTCGATTTGGTTTGAATCGCGGTGCTGACCAGCGGTTCTCCGAATTCGATCGGGGCGAAACGGTAGCCTGTACCTTTTTCCACCAGCGAGTCGTTGGTGTGGGTGTCTTTGAGCTTGAGCATTCCCCCGAAATCACCGGCGGGAATCTCACTGGCGTCGATTTTCTCTTTTCCACGCACGAAATACACGCTTCCGGGCCTCTCCGTGCCGTTCCGCGCGGTGTTGGCGTATTCCTGGCCGGAGCGAAGGCTGCCGGAGAATACCCTGACAATATTCAGCTCCCCCACATGCTCTTCGGAGATCGTCTTGAACACGAACGCACCCGTGGACTGATCCGCCCCGCAGGGAACCATCTTCTTCTCCCCGCCCTCAACAACTTCGACTTCCGTGCGGTCGGCCGCCGACGGGCACAGGCCGACGACAGCATCGAGCAGCCGGTCGGTGCCCACACTCTGCGCGGCGCATCCGCACAACAGCGGGTAGATCATGCCCGACGACACACCGCGGGCCAGGCCCCGCCGCATCTGCTCGTCGGTCAATTCTCCGTTTTCGAAGTACACATTCATCAGCTCTTCGTCGCTCTCCGCAATGCTCTCCATGAGCGCTTCCCGCGCCCCCTTGACCGCATCGGCCATATCTCCCGGGATAGCAACTTTTTTTCCGAAACCGTTACTTCCATCGGCGTACTCGTAGGCCTCCCCGGCGACGATATCGACGATACCCCGAAGGTCCGAGCCGGTGCCCATGGGAATCTGAAGCGGGGCCACCGACGTACCGAACACGCCCTTGATATCCCGCAGGGTCTTGTCAAAATCCACATTCTCCCGGTTCAGCCCGTTGACAAAAAAGAACTTCGGCACTTTCTTCGCTTCCACGAACCGCGCCGTGACTTCCGTACCCACCTGCACCCCGTCGACAGCATCGACAACGATCATCGCGCTCTCCACCACCTGCGCCGCCGCCTGCGCTTCGCCGACAAAGTCCAGAAAACCCGGTGTGTCCAGCACGTTGATCTTGGTGTCGCGCCATTCACAGATTCCCACGGCCATGGAAATGGACATCTTTCTGTCTCGCTCATCCTGCCGGGTATCGAAATTGCTGGACCCGTCGTCCACCTTCCCTGTCTTGTGCGTGGCTTTGCAGGTAAAGGACATTGCTTCAAGCAACGTGGTTTTCCCCACCCCGACATGCCCGAGCAGGCAGATATTCCGTATGGATGCCGCATCATAGGTCTTCATGAAACCTCCCTTTGCTTACTGCACGTGGGTACGCTCGCCCGCAGGACAAAACGCATAAAATATACCATAGGTGGCGCCCGAGACAACCGGGAGGTAACTCGGGACAGCGTTGAAGACCAATCGTCACCGGGCCCGGGGGGCGTATTTGTACCGGACTAATTTTATTACTTTAACGAGCGGCCCCCTCAATCAGGGTTTCGGCCCTTTGCGCAAAGGAAAAAAGCCGGGACATGCAGGCTGGAGAGATTTTGGATTTTGTACCGGACTAATTTTATTACTTTAACGAGCGCTCTCGGGGATCGCGGTTTACGCGCTTAAGAGTGCTTGCCGAACGGACTACCGGAACGAGTCTCTGTCCGTCGCTGCACAAACCCGCGGTTTTTCCAGGCGGGCCGGTCACCGTCTATCGCCCATAATCCTCCGGTACGCGTCCGTTCCGACTACCTCGAACCAACGCATTCCCACTCACGCCGGACGAGAGACAATCTCGAAGCGTGGTAAGGCGCATTCGCCGTCATCACCCTGTGCGAACAAGCACCTGCGGTGCTAATTACAACAATTGTTACCCCGTCCCCAAAGAGCCGTGGCCGACCAGGCTTCCCGCCACCTCCACAACCCGTTGCGAGCCGTGTACGCGGCGGAAAAGCGGCGTATCTACGATAAAACCCACCATCTGCTCGATCGTCGCCCGGATCCTGAAATCGTACGACGTGAGGTTGTTGACAAACGCATCGGGTGAGTTGTCGAACCCCACCACGGAAATGCGGCCGGGCACGGCAACGTTTTTGCTTCCGAGGTACGCCAGGGCCATGGTCCCGAGGCGGTCGTTGGCTGCTATCCAGACCGTTATACGACGATCCCGGAGCGCTTCCTCGAAGAAGCGCTGTATCGGTTGCGTCGTCTCGTCGATCCGGGCCTGGAGCAGGTCGAGGAAACGTGCGCCGGGCCCGCGACAGTCCTTCGGCAGGTAGGAAAGTCGAGCGCGCTGAAACGAAACCGGTCCTTCGAACGCGGCAAGTATCTCCGTTCGCTCTGAAAAAGCTTCTTCGATAAACGGTGTGATCGTGCTCTCCGGTGAGACGCTCCTGAATACGCTCTCCAGCACGGCAAGACGCCGAACCGACCACTCCATGTCGTGGTTCAGGGAGAAATACGCCCCGTGACGGTGACCGAGGGAGATGAGATGCCGCGCCACGTTCCGGGGGGCCATCGGGCCCGAACCGTGCTGAAATACGGTGAAACGTTCGAATCGCTCGACCGTGCGCCGGATCTCGGGAACGCCTGCATTGTCAAGCACCGCAACCGGAAGATGAAATCCCGCAAGATGCTCCGCCAGGCCCTTGACCGCACTGCAGTCCGCCGCCCATACACAGAAGCCCAGCACCGTTCTGCGTTTCACCAGCTCGCCGAGCCCCAGCTCCCGAAGAGCACGCGGTTGCCGAAACTTCCTGAACAGAGAAACCGGCGCGATAGCGATATTTCGCTCCGCACATACCGACTCAAACAGCGGCAGGACCTCTCTGAAGTGCGCGTTCATACTCCGCAGACCCGAATCGACATTGAGCGGAATGAGAACAACGATGGCGGCACGATGCCGGCCGGAATCGAATACGGGCGCGGGCGGCTCCCGAAAAGACTCGAAGTCAACCTCTTCCCTGATCGAATTCAGCGCCCTGGTTATCGTGCGAAATCCAGCGCCGTATTCGCGAGTCAACTCCTTGCATGAGGGAAGCGGATTTCCCGGACCGTAGACGCCCGAGAGAATATCGGCCAGAATGCGCCTGGCAACCCGCTCCCATTTCAAGGGGGGACGCCACGGCAGCCTGTCGGCGCCGTCTGTGGTCCCGGGATTATTACTTTCAGGAAAGGTGTTGGACTGCTCATCCGCGGCCACGTACGTTCCCTTCCCTCTGATTGTCCGCACCAGGCCCTCCCGTCGCACCTGCCGCACGGCCGATTGTACCACCGAACCCGACACCCCCAGCCGGGCGGCAATCTCACGCACTGCCGGCAGACGGCTGCCCGGTGACTCCCGCGAGATGCACTCGCGGAGGTAGCCGGCCACATCGGCAACCAGACCTCCGCCGGGAGACGCCGAACGCCGAGTCAGACCCTGCGCACGTGCAATCCGATAGATGCTGGACAGGCTCAGTCCGAAACGCCGGGCAACCCGCTCATACCGGTCAACTCCGGGCGCCGACTTCCTCAACGCCCGCACAACGGCACGGTCCCGATCCATCAAGCACCCTCCCCCGCCCTCGTAAGCTCCCCCGGGACCGTCCAAACAGCGGATCCCGCGCCGCGCAACCAGCCGACGCCAATAGCCGACCGCGGAACGCGACACCGACACTGTCCACGCAACCTCAGCATCGCTGCGCCCTTCGGCGCAGAGCAGAACAATCCCGCACCGCCGTGCCCGGCCGGGACGCGCACGATCCGCGGCCCACTTCTGAAGCTGCCTGCGCTCCGAAGAACTGAGCCGGATCCGTCCCCCGCTCATCCGTGCCGCCATACTACATCTCCTCCCCGGGGTTATCGAGTTAAAATACAATCAGTACAGCTATGCAACATAAGTACAATTCATAATTTCCTTGCAATCCGCGAAACTCGTTATATTGCTTACTACCGAAACCATGAACCGATTCCCTCCAATGTCCGACACCGGTGAGGCTGCATTCCGCACCGGCGGGAATCGACACGCAAACGAAAGGACTCACGATGAATCCGGCTCATCACGCTCAACGTCGTGTCGGGCGACTCCTTGCGGCACTGTTGCTGTGCGGCGGAGCCGCCGCCACGGCCGCCGAACTCTATGTCTCTCCGGAGGGAAACGACGACGACGCGGGGACCCGCGGAGCGCCCTTCAGGACAGTGTATCGGGCACGGGAGGAAATCCGCACAATGAATGCGGACATGGCCGAAGACATCACCGTCTACCTTCGGGGAAATGTCAACGGCGGATATCATTTTCTGGATTCGACGCTGCGGTTCGATGAGCGCGACGGGGGAAGGAACGGACACCGGGTGATCTTCCGCAACTACGAAAACGAAGGCGTGGTAATCAGCGGCGGCCGCCGGGTAGGAAACTGGGAAAAGGTTCCGGGAACATCACCACAGCAGTGGAAAGCGTCCTTTTCCTTTGACGAGAAAATCCGCAACATGTACGTCGACTATCTGCCTGCAATTCGCAGCCAGGGTCCGGAGATCACCCACGGCGAGGATTGGGGTACGTATGCCGACGGGCCGGCCGGGTTCAAGGTTCAGGGAGCCGGGAACCTGACCCTGCCGACTGCGCGTGATGTCGAGCTTTACAAAAAGGACACCTGGCTGACACAGCAATTCTGTGTCGAAGACATCATCGATCCCGGCCCCAACGCCGTCCTCAAAATGCAGCAGCCCCTGTGGCGCATTGCCCTGTATAAGGCCGCGTGCCCGGCGCCGGGAGCGACATATATCATGGAAAACGCCCTGGAGTTCTGTGACGCCCCCAACGAGTTCTTCTTCGACCGGCCAAACGACATGCTCTACTACATTCCTCGCGAAGGCGTGGACATGACCGCGGCCGTGGTCGTGGTACCGCTGGTGCAACGGCTCGTGCTGATCGAAGGAGCATCACCGTCGGAAAAAGTCCAAAACATCACCTTCGAGGGAATCGCCTTCCAGCATGACGCATACCGCCTGCAAAAGGTCGGTGACTCACACGGCTACGTGGGCGTGCAGGGGATCGATGCGTTCATGAGGCCCGTGGCCACGGAGCAGGGGCAGATTGACGACGCCCGCGTGTACTGGTACGGCCATTCACAGATTCAGGCCGCCGTCGAAATGCTCTTTGCCGACGGGATTATAATCGACCAGTGCCGGTTCGAGTACCTCGGCGGCGGGGGAGTCAACTGCATGAACGACGTTCACAATTGCGTAATCAACGGCAATATCTTCAGGTGGGTCGGGGCCTACATGGTCAATATCGGCCACAGCGAACACGGCGATCTGACCGAAACCTATCCGCAGGAATTATATCGCATACCCGCCGAGAACGAGTACTGGATTCCCTGTTCGCATATCACGGTATCAAACAACCTCAGCAAGACCACGCCGTGGCAGTTTACGCACACACCGGTGATGAATGCCTACTATATCCACGACTGCACATTGCTGCACAACGACCTCGCTCCCACGGGGTGGTGCACCTTCTCGGTCGGATTCGGCTGGGGGCGCGACGACAAGAGCGAAGTTATCCGCAACAACGAAGCCAAATACAACTATTTCAACGGTTCCATGCTGTGGCACGGTGACGGAGGGGCGTTCTATTCACTCAGCGATCAACGCGGTCTGGTCTGTCACGGGAACGTGTTCGACAACAAGTGGACGGAACGCGATGTCGCAAGCCCGCGCAGCAAGCTGGTGCAACCCTGGGGGCTGTTCGCACAAGGCGGCCAGCGCTGGTACAAGGCCTACTATCCGGATGCCGGGTCGGAAAATATCACGTACACCGATATCGTGAAATTCGGCGGCGGTCCCGCAGTAGGCACATGGTGCGGACTCAACAACGTGTCCGTGGACCGCGCATGGTACGAAGAAGGCGGGAGCGGCGTGGCGATCTGTAAGAAGGACGGTGTTTCCTGCTCCAATATCCACAGTTTCCCGGAGGGGCAACCGCCGGCTGAAGCATCTTCGATCATGGCCCAAGCAGGTCTGGAATCTGCATACAAGCATTTATATGACGCGGTTGACTGGAAACCCGGTGAACCGTCGGCCGTACCCAACCGTATCGAGTCCACACGCCTGCGTCGTTCCCGCGTGTCCATGAGCATTTCCGGAGGTCCGCGTCCCATGCTGATTCTCAATTCGCCGCATCGAAGGGTCGTACGGGTGTCGCTGCTCGATATCAGGGGACGGCTCTGTTCGGTCCTGTCGCGGGTGCGCGCTGAGGCCGGCTCTTCCCGGATCCCACTTGCCTCGTCGGGGCAATCGTTGGCTCAGGGTTCCTATATCGTATCCGTGGCCTCTCCCGACGGTACATCGGCCGTGAAATCGTTTGTGGTTCGGTAAACCTCTGGAGAATGCGATGACTTCGTTGATGCAAACTATACAGTTCTTCAACAGGTACTCGAAAATCTCTCAGGGCGAAGTTCCATGCAAGAGGTGCTTTTCGCGCGGGTGCCCCGACTGTACAGAACACCGTGCGGCACGACCCGCGGCCTTCGCCTTCGGCTCCGCCCTGCCGGGGAAGATCCGTGGCACACGGAAAAGATTCGTAAGGGCAATCACGCAGGCATCCGTTGCATGCGGACATGCCCGGTAATGCTAACTATAATAATTATTACCCCGTCCCCTGAAGGCGTACTATGACAAAGCCCAAGCCCAACATCCTCTTGCTCTTCTCCGATCAGCACAATGCCCGCATACTGGGCTGCGACGGCGACCTCCAGGCGCAAACACCCAACCTCGACCGCCTCGCATCTCAAGGCATTCGTTTCAGCCGCACTTATTGCCAGAACGGCATCTGCCTTCCCTCACGCACATCACTGCTCACGGGACGTTACTGCCGGAACCTCGGGACCATGGACAACGATCCCGCGGCGCCGGTGCCTGAGGGAATCGTGCCGCTGCAGAAGCTCCTGAAGGACAACGGCTACCGCACCGCGGCGTTCGGCAAACGCCACCTGGCCCACGCAATCGACTACGGGTGGGATTACTCGGCAACCACCATGCCCGAAGGGCACGACAAGTCGGATGAAACCTACTGGGACTGGATCCGGGAGCAGGGCGCCTGCGACGCCTTCCTCGAAGACTGGTATGCCGAGCACGGGGACAAGTTCGGGAGGCAGTCTTCGCGGCTCATGGCACGGGAGTCAAGCCTGAGCCCCGCGCACACCATGGAAGCCTACACGGCCATGCGCACCCGCGAGTTTCTCCGTGAGTCCGAAAACAACCGTTCTCCCTTCTTCTGCTGGTGCTCCTTCTACCGTCCCCACCAGCCCTACACCCCGCTGCGGAAATACCTCGACCGATTTGACCCCCGCTTGCTGAAACTGCCCGACAACCTCTACGAGCCCGTCGAAAACCTCCCTCCCAAGCTCCATGAATGGCGCACCGGAGGGGGGCTCGCCGAAGCTGCCGTGAATCAGTGGTACTACCGCATGATCGTCTGGTACTACTACGCGCTGGTGGCGGAAATCGACGATCACGTGGGAGCGGTTCTCCGGGAGCTTGACAAGCAGGGATTCTCGGAGAATACGATTGTTATCTATGCCTCCGACCACGGTGATTTTGCCGGCGAGCACGGCATGGTGGAAAAATGCGCGGCCGGTCACAACGTCTACGAGAGCACCCTGCGCGTCCCCCTGTTGATCCGGTGGCCGGGCACCGTACGCCCCGGGTCGGTCAACGACGACCTGGTGGAGTTGCTCGACCTCTACCCCACTCTCGCCGAAGCAGCCGGGATTCGCGATACGGACATCGCCGAGCTTCCCGGCCGCTCGCTGGTTGAGACGTGCCGCTCCGGCCGCCCGACCGGACGCGACTGTGCTTTCTCCGAGAACTGGTCTCAGGTCACGGCCATTGGAAAGCGCTGGAAACTCGGCACCTGGATTGAAGCCCCCCGAAAAGAGTGGGATTACCGGGAGTTCAATGACCAACTCTTCGACCGGGAGCGCGATCCCTCCGAAGTGCATAACGGGATCGCCGAGCCGGCCAATACCGGGATCGTTCGGGAAATGCGCGATACCATCAGTCATTGGGCGGAGAACACGCCGGGCCGGGCAAAACAAGAGATGGCCGCACGAGCGGGCGAATAACTGAATCGGCGGAACGCCTGGAAACACTCCCCCGGAGGACGACTGCAATCACGGAGTCATACTCCTCCCCCCCCGGTTGGGAATATTCAGCGCTGCTTGTTATAATAAATGTGACTCCGTCCCGAAACCTATTTTCATGCAGTCACATTCGGACGCGTACGCATGAAATGCTTTCCCGCTCTCATCTCTCTGCCGCTTCTTGCGGGGCTCATACCCCTCTCCGTGAGTGCGTCCACGAGGATCTGCTGCGTGGGCAACAGCATTACGCAGGGCAACTATCCCGACGATCTGCAGGGGTTGCTGGGCGACGACTACACGGTGATCGACCGGGGCATTCACTCCACCACCATGCTGCGCAACGGAAATGCTCCGTACTGGGAATCCTCCGAATTCTCATTGGTTTTCGACGATGAACCCGATATCATCACGATCATGCTGGGCACGAATGACTCCAAGGCCTACAACTGGGATGCTTTTCAGGGCGAATTCGCCGATGACTGCCGGGCACTGCTGGACACCTTCCTGACAATCGAAACCCGGCCCCTGCTCTATCTGTGCCTTCCCCCGCCCGCGTTTCCACCGGAGACGCACTCGATCTCGGCCTACAACATCGAACACGGTGTCGTGCCGCTTCTCCGCGAGGTGGCCGGCCGGCGAGGCGTGCCGCTGATCGATGCTCACACACCGCTGAAAGACAGTGTGGAATACTTCCCCGACCATGTCCACCCCAATCACGACGGTAAAAAGGCAATCGCGCGGATTATCTACGAAACCCTTGTCGAAGACACGGACCTGGTTGCGACCGCGAGGTCCGCTGAGCGGCCGGCATTGCCGGTGGAACCGCGCGGAGATGTACGCCGACCCACTCCTGTATGGCAGGTGAACGGTCGCCTGCTTGTTGTACGTGACAAGGGAGAAATCGTGCCGCCCGGGTGGGTGATTTGCAGCCCTGGAGCGGCGCCTCCACTGAAGGTGTTTCTCAGGAGGGAATGATTCGAACCCCGGGCGCCGACGCTTTCGTTGCTGCTCAGTGAAGTGGAATTCGCACGATACGCTCTTCGCCCGGTGCGTTTTTTATTCGCAGAACGTAAAAACCGTGAGCACGGCTCCCCCGACGCAGCGGGAGACAAACCCTCCTCCCGTGCAGGTCATGGAGCGAGACAGCCGTGATTCCGTCACCGAAGTCGCCCGGTTTCGGGCGACCGCGACGCACAAGGGGCCTTTCGATGGGTGAATCGTGCAGAAGACCGGGTCGGACCCGCGCCGCCGTGACGGCATCGGAGCACATGCAGGCATCTTCATCTTCGGCCGTAACCTGCAACTCCGCCTCTTCCCGGGCGGCAAATCCACCGAAATTGACAACATGTTCGGAGGTGAATCCGTTGTCGATCATGTACTGACGAGCCCGGCCGGCGCGGTTCCCGCTGCGGCAGTACAACACGATCTCCGGGAGCAGCCACAGACACGCACGCCGGACTTCCGGTTCATAGGATGCCCGCAACGGCCGGGGCCATGCCCTCCCATCGTCCCCGCGGCATGTTGCGGAAAGCCACCAGTGCCGCTACTTGACGCCGCCCGCGGTTCTTGCAGGTTTTTTCAGCACGCCGGCATACGAATCATTATATTACTACCACACTCCGCGCGCGGGCACAAGGCGGAAGGAACGTCCACAATCCACCTGAACCACTACAGTATAGGATTGCTGCAACTCAATATTCAATCAATCAGTTACAAGGAGTCATCAACGTGACAAATCGTGCTGCTCTGCCCTGTTTCATGCTTGCCCTGGCCTTACGTCTCCCCGCCGCGACCGAACTCTACGTTTCGCCCGACGGTGACGACACCAACGACGGGTCCAAAGACGCCCCGTTCGCAACGCTCTACAAGGCGCGTGACATGGTCCGTACCCTCAATGAGTCCATGTCCGACG
>CAZNDN010000108.1:0-13968 GCA_964571815.1 uncultured Fibrobacterota bacterium
GGGTATACCACGATGCTGGTGTTCAACGGCCAGGTGCCGTTGTACGAGGATCAGCCGTGGCGCATGGCCGGTGGTATTGAGCAGGAGATGTTCCGACTGGTGCTCGTCCGTGCGGGGATAGCCAAGCAGATTCAGGCTCAATCCGACACGCCTTGGATTTTCACGGGCGGGGCGGGACTGCAGGTCAACACCGAATCCCTGCTTGGACGTCTCGTAACGGTTGACGCTTCCTACGAGTACAACACCCTCGGTGTATTCAACGTGCTGAACATTTCGCTTCGATTCGGCTTCTGATATTCGTTTTCAGAGATCGACGACCAGCAGGGTGATATCGTCTTCGGGGAGATTTTCGGGCCCGCAGAAACTGCGCTGGTATTCCAGGATTCGATTGACCGCCTTTTGCGGGGGGAGTGGCGTACTCTCCACGGCGATTCGCTCCAGTCTCTCGATTTCGAACATGGTTTCCTCTGCGTTCTGCGCTTCGGTGAGGCCGTCGGTGTACAGAACCAGACGCTCCTTGCCCGGCTCGAATTCGTACACGGTTTCCTTCAGCATCATGTCCTCGAACACACCGAGGAACAGTCCGTCGGCTCCGACGCTGCGCACACTGCCGGTTTCCTTGTTGATGAAGAGGACGGGACAGTGGCCGGCCGAGGTGAAGCAGAGGGCGTTGCGACCGGTATCGAGGACGGCGTAGAAGATGGTCACGAAGTTGTCGGTACTGACTTCGTTGAGAAATGTTTCGTTGATGATTTCAAGCGTTTTCCGGGGCGAGCGTTCGCGGACGGCCACGGTTTTGAGGAGAACCTTGGCCATGGTCATGATGAGCGCCGATGCCACTCCGTGTCCCGAAACGTCGGCCACGATAATGCCGAAGACGCCCGGCTCGATAGTGAAAACATCGTAATAGTCCCCGCCCACCGCCTGGGCGGGAATATACCTCGCACCGACCGAAAGCTCCGACATCGCGTGCAATGCCTGGGGAAGCAGTCCCTGCTGTATTGAGCGGGCGTGATCGAGGTCGTTCTGGATCTTGGTCTGAGCAAGTTTGAGGTCTTTGTTGACCTGCGTAAGCTTCGAGTTTGTGGTGGAAAGCTCTTCGTTTGCCTGCTGAAGGGCGTTGCGTATTCTGAAGTTCTCGATAATGATGCCCGCCTGGTTGATGATCGTGCTCAACGTCGTGATGTCGTCGCTGGTGATGGGGAGTTCGCTCTTTGCTCTGTCGAGCCAGAATACGCCCGTACATTTGAAGCAGTCGCAGGTGATGCAGATCCTTCGCCGGTCGTCCTCGGACATCGCCTTCTGTGCTTCTCCCGCTCCCGGGATGCTCCAACAGTAGGGGTTGAATGCTCCGTGGGCGGGACAGGAGGTGCGCGTGCACGATTTGTAATCATAGCACTTGGAGGTTGCCTTGCTCAGGAGGGGAATGACGAGATAGCCCGGCGAGTTCAGGGTGGTGCTGAAAAGGTCGTGCCTGCGGTCCGGGGAATCGACGATGAGATGACGATTGAGAAAGATCGCATCGGTAAGCTCTCCACCTTCAAATCCCAGGGGTATCCGCAAGCCCCGGACGTGCTCCGCTTCCACGCCCACCCATGAGGTCGGGACGACCTGAAAATGTTCGGCATCGATGGAAAAGAGTATGACGCGGTCGAACTGGAGAATCTCCTGGAGTCCCAGCAGGAGGGTTTTGACGATGCCGTCGAGGTCGGTGCAGGTATGGAGGACTTTGGTGAGCTCGTTGATGAGCGAGTTGCTCATGAGCTGAGACTTGAGTATCTCGTTCTGGGAGGCGATGCGGGAGAGGCGGACTTCCGCTTCCTCGTTACCGGTTCGTGGACTCATGGAAAACGCGGGCCTCCGGCTGAGTTGTGACAATCGGGTGGCGCGATGCGGCGCCGTGGAACCGACGGTCCGATTGGATCCGGGCAAAGCGTGTCGACAGCGCTATTGTGTATATTTATACAATTATGGCGCAGGTTTTGTCCAGAGGGCGGCGGTTGCGGGTGGGGCCGCGTGAGCACGTATCCGACAAGTATAAGGGGAGGAGCGCGTGAATATCCAATACAGCAGGAAGAAACGGGAACTCAGGCGAGATCCGGTTCTGGAGACTCTCAACGCGGCCAAGCAGTTCGTGATCCACAACGGCACCTATCTTGCAGGTGGTGTGGTGGTGGCGGCGCTACTGGTCGCGGGCTTTCTTTCTTATTTGTCAATGGAGCGCCGCGGTGTGGAACGGGCGCGGGTTGCCTACGGCAATGCCGTGATGGCCTACCGAAGCGGCAACGTGCAGGAGGCGATCGATGCGCTGGCGGTGGTGGCGGAGAACCACGAGGGTACACCGCAGGCCGCATACAGTGCTTTGTTGCTCGGCAACATACTTCACCGCCAACGGCGGTTCGATGAAGCGTCGGCATGGTTCGAGAAAGCGCGTGAAGAGAGTTCCGGCGACACGTTCATCAGGGGCGGGGCGCTGGAGGGCATGGCTGCCTGCTACGAGGGTAAGGGCGACTATGAACGGGCCGTTGAGCTGCTGGAGCAGGCGAGGGCGGAAAAGTGGTATGCCTACCGTCATCCCGCGCTTCGCTGGAAGATGGCGCTTCTGCTGCGGGAAATCGGCGAAGAAGAACGAGCCGCACGGCTGTGCACCGAGCTGAAACAGGACACGACCGCCGTGGAATACCATGATGAGGCGGATGTGCTTCTTACGGAAATGAGTGCGGCCGATCGCGGTTCCTGAGGCTCCGGTGCCGGTTTTTCCCGGAATGACGGCGGTTTTGTCGCGGCAGGATGATTGCATTCAGGCTGTGTGCGGGATCCCGGGGCCGCGGGTTGGTCGCACCGCCGAACGTTCTTCCCGTTTTCGACGGACTGTCGGGCAGTTTTTTTTGTATCCGCGACCGGCGGGTGCCCGGTTGAGATTTTCTGTTTCTCCGGCGAGCCACGATCAGAGTGTGGAGTGTTACCTTCCCCGTGCGTGAACAACGAAGATGAGTCGAAAAGACACAATCTCCGAGACGCAGGCTCTGATAGAGCTGTCTCGCGCGATAAGCGTGGGCACGGGTCTGGTTCCTCTTCTGGAGACGATCAAGAACCTTGCCGTGCGGCTTACAGGCTGCGATCGCGGCTCCCTTTTTCTTCTGGATCGCACGCGCAAGGAATTGTGGACAATGCTCAGCGACGGCGAGGGAGTGTTGCGGATGCCTCAGGGGAAGGGGATCGTGGGTGATGTGGTTGCTCACAACCGGGTGGTTTCGGTTGCCGATGTTTCGTCGGACCCGCGGTTCTATTCCGAGATGGATGCAAAAACGGGCTATGAGACTCGTTCGGTACTATGTGCGCCGTTGCGGAATCGGGATGCCCGGGCCATGGGGGCGATTGAGGTGATCAACAAGCGGGCGGGGAAATTCACGGAACGCGACGAGCAGATGCTGGACATACTGGGCACGCAAGCCGGCCTCGCCGTCGAGCATGTGGAGATGTACGAGGACATTCGCAGCAATGTCGCGCAGCTTGAGCTTCTGCTTGATATCCAGCGCAGCATCAATGTCTCCATGGAAATGGAGCAGATGTTCAAAGTGATTCTTACCAGGCTTCTCCCGGCCGTGGGCGCGGAATGCGGTATTATCCAGACGAGGACGGCGCAGGGGGAGGTCGGTTTCCACGGATATCATCCGGAGCACGGACTGCGGTTCTGGGAGGCGCATGATCGGCGGAAGTGGCCCGAGTATCTGCTGCGGCTTCGGGGCTTTCTTGAAGGGCTGACGAGTGAGGAGCGAGACGAGGCGTACGTGGTCCGGCCGGAGTTTGCCTACGCCGGGCTCAGGTGGGAGGGCAGGGACGCGGGATACGTTGCTCTGGAATTGAGTGGAGGGGGACAGCGTTTGTTCAATCCTCTCCCGGTTGAATGCCTGAAGGTTGTTGCCGAACAGACGGTTTCGCTTCTTCAGAAGCGGGAGACGCTTGAAGAGCTTCGGCGTTCGGATAAGCAGGCGTTGATGGGGAGCATGCTGTCGGGAATCGTCCATGATCTGAAGAACCCGCTCAGCGGGATCAGCGGGTTCACGCAGTTGATCAGGCGGCGGACCGACGACGAGAAGGTTCAGCGCTATTGCAACGTCATTCTCGAAGGGCTGGAGCGGGTGGAGAAGATGAATCGGGAACTTCTCCATTTTGTCAGGGGAGAGACGGTTCAGTTGGAGAAGGCCGATTTCTCCCTGCGGGGTTTCTTTGCGGAGATGTGCGAAGGGTTGAACGCGAAGTTCGCGCAGGACGGCGTAACGGTGGAATTGGGGCCGTCCGAAGACGTTGTTGTTCATGGAGACCGTGAGCGGCTGGGGCGGGTTTTCGGGAACATCATGAGTAATGCACGGGAATCGATGTCCGGCGGCGGGAAGATCGTTGTCGGGTTGACAGAGGGACATAACAGTGTTACTATTACCATTAGCGATACGGGGAAGGGTATGTCCGCGCACGTTCGCGAGCGCATATTCCAGCCGTTCATGACATTCGGCAAGGTTGACGGTACGGGGCTGGGGATGTCGATGGCCCGTGACATTGTACGAATGCACGGCGGGGATATCACGGTAGACAGCGCTCTGGGAAAAGGAACGATTGTGGCGGTGAACATTCCGCTTGCCCGTGACGAGGGAGGAAGCGATGAAGGTACTGGTAGTTGATGAAGCGCGGAAGCGGCGGGCCCGGATCGAGGAGGCGCTCAACGCGAAGAAGCATTCGGTGACGTCCTGCAGCGGCAGCGGGCAGTTCATGGAGGCTGTGCAGGAGAATTCTCCCGACAGGGTCGTGTTGGATATCCCGAGTTGGATGGAGGGTAGAGCGATTTACTCGTATTTCGGTTTCTCCGGGAGGTTGGCGGAGATGCCGGTACTGTTCTACAATGCTCCGGAAGGATTTACGGGCCTGAGCGGCCGCAAGCGACGGGACGACGATTACGTAATGGTGGCGCCGACGGAGCCGGACGACGTCGCCAAGGTTATTGAAGAGCAATTCTGAGGGACGTTATGGCGCGAAGAGGCTCGAAGACGCTGGTATTCGGTGACAAAGAGATGGGCGGCATCATACATGTCGCCAACATCAAAGGCGGCGTCGGAAAGTCCACCGTGGCGACCAATCTTGCCGACGGGCTCTCGCGCAAGGGACCGACACTGCTGGTCGACCTGGATGCCCAGGGAAGTGCGACGCACGCGCTGGGGCTCAGCCCCGCTTCGCAGCAGACAACGTCCTGGGAGCTGTTCCGAAAACGATATTCGGCGCGCGGGGCGGGGAGTGGTTTCGGCCGTGGGTGGGCGAGGAGTATTGCTGAAAAATGGTCCGCGTTGCAGACCGTGCTGGTTCCCTGGATTGTCGGTGCGGGTGATGTGGGTGAGTTGCGCGTGACTATGCACCCAGCCATGGATTTGATCCCCGCCAACTCATTTCTGTTCAAGACGGTCAGGTTCTATCATCTGCAGAACTTTCTCTACAACCTCACGATCCTTCGCAACTATTACAAATACGTTGTTCTCGACACGCCTTCGGTGTGGAGCCCCCTTACCCGGGCGCTCTACTGTCACAGCGACTTGAACCTTATTCCGGTGACGCTCAATGCGCTTTCGACCCGGAGTCTTCGCGACTATCTGGTGAACGTCAAGGACCTGGCGCGCCGGCGACCCAACGTACGGGTGAGAATCGTCAAGAACGAAGTGTACGGGTCGAAGGTTTCGAAGGTCAGGGGAAAGACGCGTACGATGAGTGAGAATCGGAAATTTCTTGAGAATCTCTGCGAGCAGGTAGTGATTCGTTCGAATTCCGGTGTTTCATTTCTGCCGCAGTCGATGATGTTCGATCTGGAGATCCCGGAGTCGGCAATTGTGCGGGACGCGCAGGATGAGGGAAAGACCGTGGGGCGATACCGGCGGTACTCAACGGCGGCGAAGGCATTCGACAAGCTTGCCGGCAGGGTTCAGAGTGTGCTGAATACGCGGAAGCGAAGCGGTGAGGGGCCGGGTCAGTGGATACGTTCGGCTCTGAGGCCGGCGCTCAGTGGGGCAACCGCGTTTGTGTTCGCCCTTGTTCTCTGCGGCGGCCCGCCGGTGGACAATCCGGCGGCTCCCCGCCCGTTGGCCCCCCAACAACTGGTGGAGCGTGCGGCCGGGCCGATCACGCATCGTTTCGGTGAAGGAGATGCGCTGTACCGGATAGCGAAGTACGCGATTTGCCGATACTGCGCAGTCGTACCCAGTTTCAAGGACGTGAATACGTACGTTCTCGAAACGATCGATATTCACAATCGCACGCGACTGGCCGATGAGTCGAAAATATCGGTAGCGCATCGAGTTCCCGCCGGCACAACCGTACGATTCTATCCCCCTTCACACATCCACAATCCCCGGCGCGAGCGTCTGATCCCGGTCTATTCTTACTTCACTTCCATGGTGGACGACCCTTTTGCGTACGTCACGGGGGATTGGTGTGAACGCGGGTCGGGCGGTGGTCGCCCTCACTACGGGCTGGATGTCGCCGCGCCCCGGGGTACCAGGATCATTGCTCCGGTGGAAGGAACGGTATATCTCTCTACCGGCGGTGCTGCGGGCCGTACGCTGGGGATTGTGAACGGAGGAGAGGTTGTATTCTTCTCCCACATGGCCAAGCGTCACTTCAGTTCGGGACAGCGCGTGGAAAAGGGCGAAGTGGTTGGAACGGTTGGCATGACGGGCAACAGCAGCGGGCCTCACGTGCACGTGGGTTACGGAGTCCGGACGCTGTCGGGCGACGGCATTGTTTTCGGGCGGCGACGGTACCGGTTGACCGATCCCAAGCTTTTCTTTTATCGCCAGGCGTATCTCGACCACGATTCGCGGCGCAAGTAGACCGAAGATTCTTCCCACCGTCATGTCCCTGTCCGGTTCCTGCCGGTTCCGCCGGTGGCGCTTCCCGGTTCGAAAATGTGACACGCAGCAAGCCGCGGGCGGTTGGTACTCCCTGGATACACCTGCAAGCCGGCGCCCTGTCCTTTGCCGGGCGAACGCGAATGAGCCTTCGTGGGTGACACACCTCGTTCGTTGTATGGAGGTGGGGCGGGGCCCCGTTGTATTTTGCTCCGCGGGGATCGGGTCTTTTTCCGTCGATTTGAATTGGTGACAGCATCCGAAAGGAAGTGGAATTGTGAGCGATGCACCCGGGAGATTCTCACCCCTGCATCTTGGCCGCTACGGTGAGATACTATCCGTTTTTATCAAGTACGGATTCGGTGATGTGGTTCAGTCGCTGAATATCGACCGGTACACCGGCATTACGCGGCGTTTTCTTTCCCGCCGGAAGGCGAAAAAGGAGCCGGGGAAACGGCGCTCGCGGTGGGAACGTGTTCGGCTGGCAATTGAAGAGCTGGGCCCGACATTTATCAAGCTCGGACAGTTTCTGAGCAATCGTCCCGATTTGATTCCGGCCGGTCTTGCCGCTGAGCTGAGCCGCCTTCAGGACGAGGTGGCGCCGTTTCCGGTCGAGGAGGTCCGGCGGACGATCCGGAGGGAACTCGGCAGCCCGGTGGAGGAGCTGTTCGCGGATTTCCGAGAGGAACCGATTGCCGCGGCGTCGATCGCCCAGGTTCATCGCGCGGTGCTTCATGACGGCAGGGTCGTTGCCGTCAAGGTAGTGCGTCCGCGGGTTCATCAGATCGTCTCGACCGACATGGACATCCTCCGCCATCTTGTGGGCCTGGCGGAACGCCATTTTGAAACTGCCCGTCCGTTCAGGTTCAAGCAGCTTCTTGATGAGTTTGACCGCATGCTGCACAAGGAACTCGATTTCACCATCGAAGCGTCGCATGCGGAGAGATTTCGGAGGGACTTTGTCGAAGATTTCCGGGTGTTCGTTCCGGGAATTGTTGATCGGTTGAGCACGAGCAAAGTAATTGTCTCCGAGTTTGTGGAAGGGATTAAGGTGGACAACGTGGAGGAGCTTGAGCGCTCCGGGTTGAATCCCCGGGGAATTGCGAAGACGGGAGCGGACGTCGTCCTCGAGCAAATCTTTACGCATGGATTTTTTCATGCCGATCCCCATCCGGGAAACATACTCGTGAAGCAGGACGGGACCCTTTGTTTTCTCGATTTCGGGGCCGTGGGAATTGTGACTCCCACTTTACGACGACATCTGAGCACGATACTCTACGGCGTGGTTCACAGGGATACCCAGCGGATTGTTCGGTCGCTTTCGCGCCTGTCGCGGGAGCCGATACGAAACGTCGAGCGCCTTGAATACGAAATCGCGGAATTTGTAGAGGAATACTCCAACGCCGTGCTGCGTCGGGTTGCCCTGGGAGACATTCTCAGAAGGTTCGCGCGGGTGATCGTGGAGCACGAGCTGGTGATTATTCCGGGCTTCTACGTACTGCTGCGCGCGCTGGTGGCCATAGAGGGGCTTGGCACCAGACTCGATCCTGCGTTCAACATCACCGAACACCTCCGACCCCGTATCGAGAAACTTTTCCGTGAATACCCTCGACTGAAGTACCTGCCGTACGATGTGCTTTTTACCGGCCTGGAGATGGCGGAGTTGGCCAGGGACGTGCCGCTGGAGGCCGGGGAGTTGCTTCGCACCCTTCGGGCCGGTAACCTGCGAATACAATTCGAACACCGCGGACTCGAGTCGATAACCGCCCGGCACAGCCAATTGGTGAATCGACTGGTGTTTGCGGTGGTGCTGGCCTCTCTGGTCATCGGCTCATCGGTCGTAGTCCACGCCGGTATCCCGCCCAGCGTTTTCGGTATTCCACTCATCGGGATCGTCGGGTATCTGATCGCCGCGGTGATCGGCTTCGGGCTGTTGTTTTCGATTATCAGGTATCGGCGGCTCTAAACCGGTCGGGCGGTCCCGGCGATGTCGCGGCACCGGACAGGCGAATCTCCTATTTTTACCACAATGACTGGATCATCAGGTTTCGGACCAGGTCGGCGGCGCCGCGCGCTCGGATGGCGGGCAAAGGCGGTGACCGGTACGGTCATAACGGTGCTGTGCCTGTGCTCACGGAAGCCGGCGGGGGTGAGCCGTACGTTTTTCCGCATGGGTTTTGCGATTCGGGTGACACTCGTTGAGGAGCCGGACTCTGAGGGATTGTGGGCGCGGGTTGACTCCCTCCTTCTGGACTGGGACCGGCGCTTCTCGGGCAGCGGGGAGCTTTCGGAGGTGTGGCGTGTCAACATGCGCGAGAGTGAGGGGGTTGCCGTGTCGCCCGAACTCTTCGAGATGGTTCGAACGGGAGTTGCCTACGGCGATACTCTGGATGGATTGTTCGACATCACGATTCTTCCCATCAAGGAGGCATGGGGCTTTGGTGACGGCGACACTGCCCTGGCTATTCCCGATCCCGAGCAACTGGAAGAATTGCTTCGGAAGGTTGACCGAGGCCTCGTGCATGTCGACAGCGGTGAATCCCTCAGACTGAGCTTCGATTCCTCGTATACGCGCATAGATGTCGGAGGGATCGCAAAGGGCTATGTCATTCGAGCTCTCGGCGCCTTGCTGCGGGAGGAAGGTGAGGAGGACTTTCTCATCGAGGCTGGTGGCGACATTCTAGTGTCCGGTCGGCGCGCCGGAGGGGGGGCATGGCGAATCGGCATCAGACATCCGCGACAAAAGGGGCTTCTGGCCGTGGTGCGCCTGGACGGCGGTTCGGTTGTCACCAGCGGCGACTACGTGCAGTACTACCTTCATGAGGAGCAACGCATCCACCACATTTTCGATCCGCGCACGGGCAGGAGCTGCAATGAGAACCGTTCGGTTACTATTGCTTCCCCCGATCCTGCCGACGCCGACATATTGAGCACCGGTCTCTTCTGCCTCCCCGCGGATTCGATTGTTTCGTTTGTCGAAGCCCGGCCCCGCCTGGAGTGCCTTGTGGTGGACGCAGAGGGCGGGGTTTGGGCAAGTGAGGCATGGCGAGGATCGCTGGAGATCGTGGATACAACCGCTCGGGTGTCGTGGTGAGGCGCGGACGCTCCGGGTTTTGTCAACTCTTTCGGGAAAGGGGAAACGGTTATGAAGGGCAAAAAATTTCGATTTGGCGCGGTTGTCGGGGTGGGCGTGATTGCCGCGACGGTATCGGCCCGGCCGGTGTCGGCGCAGGAGCTGGAGAACCGCGTGAAGGTGCTGGAAGAGCGGGTTGGACAACTGGAGCAACGTGTGAAGCGTCTTGAAGGGGGAGCCGGCACGACGGCCGCGGAATCCGGGAAGACGGCCCCGGGGAAACGGGCCGAACCACAGGGGACTCCCTACCGTCGGTCGCCGATAAGTGTGAAGTTTGTGGAAAAGAAGATCCACGAGACGAATCTCCCGTCGGGGGAAGTCGAGAAGAAGATCGCGTTCGTGCTCATTTTCACCAATGGCCTTGAGCGAACGGTGTCCCGGTTCGAGGGTGACCTCGTGGTGATGGACAAGCAGGGCAGTGAAATCGTGACCATGGCGCTTGTGGTGTCACGACGGGTTGCGCCGGGTGATGAGACGAGCTGGTTCGGGGGGCTGGATCTTGAGCAGGCGCAGAAGAAGCAGTCACGGTTGCTCAGTGTTGCGAACGAAGATCTTCTGGTTGTGTTCAACCTTCATGAAGCAGTGTATGCCGATGGTTCGAAGGAGAGGTTCAACCGGATCGAAGCTCCCTGACTGAGGACCCGGGTATTTTCACGGGCGGTGCACGGGATTGTACTATGGGGATGGGGCGACGACACCGGTCCGGACATTGCAGGGCCGGGGATGCTTCACTCTCCACAGCCTCGCATACCTGCGAACCCACAAACGCGCGGCGGTCTCGTGGGAGATCTCCCTTCCGGCAATGTTCGCGAGGTGGTGCCGGTATTTTCTGATTGCCCGGATTTGTCGCTGGTTGTCCATGCGGCGCACTCTCCCCTGGAGCGGCTTCTCTATTTGTATCGGAGCGGCCGGTCCGATTCTTGACACTTTCGGGCGCGGCGAGCTATATTCTGAAGCCTCTCCGCTGGGTATTTCCGGGGCAGAGAATCACCTCGTTCACCGCACGTGAAGCAAGGAGGAAGCGCGTATGCCGGAAGCAGATACCGGTTCGAAGCAGAAGAATTTCCATGTCGATGTTCCGCAGACCAGCGAAACGTTTTTCTTGAAGGGCTCCAATGCCTACGACTGGGGGATGAAGAATCGGCTTGCCCGGGTTTTCAATCCCGATTCGGGGCGTACGGTCATGCTGGCCTTTGACCACGGTTACTTCCAGGGACCTACCACGGGACTGGAGCGGATTGACGTGACGATTCGACCTCTGGCCCCGTACGCCGATGCGCTCATGCTGACACGTGGCGCATTGCGCACCATGATCGAGCCGTCGAGCCGCAACGCGGTGGTCATGCGGGCAAGCGGCGGGCCGAGCATTCTCAAGGAGTTGTCCAACGAGCACCTGGCGGTCGATGTCGAGGATGCCCTCCGGATGAATGTGAGTGCGCTGGCGGTGCAGGTGTTTGTCGGCGGGCCGTTTGAGACGCAGACGGTCACCAACATGACACGGCTGGTGGATGCATGCATGCGCTACGGCATTCCGGTGCTCGGCGTAACGGCCGTGGGCAAGGAGCTTACGCGTGATGCCCGCTACATTGGGCTGGCCACGCGCATGCTGGCCGAGCTGGGGGCCTCTTTTGTAAAGACCTACTTTGTTTCCGGGTTCGAGACGGTGACGGCGGGATGTCCGGTGCCGATCGTGATTGCGGGTGGAAAGAAACTGCCGGAGAGAGACGCCCTTCAGATGGCGCATGATGCGGTCGATCAGGGTGCGCTGGGCGTTGATATGGGGCGCAATATCTTCCAGTCCGATGCGCCGGTGGCCATGATCAGGGCCGTACGGAAGGTTGTGCACGAGAACATGCCGGTCAAGGAGGCGTTCGAGCTGTATGAGGAGTTGAAAAACCGGTGAAGGTCGCGACCTATTACCGCAACAGCGATGTGCGGGTTGAAGAGCGTGAGGTGCCGACCCTCGGGGCAGGGGAGATCCTGATGAAGGTGCGGGCGTGCGGTTTGTGCGGCACCGATCTTTTGGAATGGTACCGGATCAAGCGCGCGCCGCTTGTGCTGGGGCATGAACCCGCCGGTGAGATCGTTGCCGTGGGCGAGGGGACGGCGGGGTTCATGGAGGGGGACAGGGTTTTTGCCACGCATCATGTTCCCTGCGACTGTTGCCGGTACTGCCGTACCGGACACGAAACGGCATGCAACGAGTTCCAGACGGTGAACAACTTCGATCCCGGTGGCTTCGCGCAGTTGCTCAGGGTTTCGGGTCGCAGTCTCGAGAGCGGAACATTCATTCTTCCCCCCGAGCTTGGTTGGGACGAGGGTGCGTTCATTGAGCCGCTGGGTACGGCTGTGCGCGCTCTCCGCACGGTTGATCTCCGGCCGGGGCAGTCGGTTCTGGTGTATGGCAGCGGCATTGCGGGGCTGCTGATTATCAAGCTGGCCCGGGCTTTGGGCGCGGGGAAGATCACGGCCGTCGATCTCAGCGAGTTTCGTCTGCAAAAGGCCCTGGAGTACGGGGCCGACGCCGCGATCGCGGGAACGGAGGATGTTCCGTCCATGGTGAAAGAGGCCAATGACGGTCGGGGGGCGGACACGGTGATCCTCTGCGCGGGCGCGGTCGAGCCCGCGCGCTCGGCTCTTGAGTCGGTCGACAAGGGAGGATGCGTGCTTTTCTTTGCCGTGCCGAAGCCGGGGGAGACCGTGGCGATTGATTTCAATCCGTTCTGGAGAAACGACGTCACGATCAAGACCTGCTACGGTGC
This sequence comes from uncultured Fibrobacterota bacterium, assembly GCA_964571815.1. GTDB lineage: Bacteria > Fibrobacterota > Chitinivibrionia > Chitinivibrionales > WJKA01 > CAZNDN01. Next base: position 12,783 of record CAZNDN010000108.1, read on the forward strand.
GGCGCCCCTTGACAATATGCAGGCACTCGAGTTGATCAGGGCGCGGAGGGTCACGGTTACCGACATGATTACCCACCGATTCGGAATCGACCAAATCCAGGAGGCTTTCAGGATCGGGAGCAGGCCTGAGGAGTGTCTGAAGGTTATCGTGGAGCCCAACGGTTAGCCTTTGAGGCCGATAACCGGTCGGTTGAGCACAAGGGAGACACGGGGAAGGAGCGCGGGTTCTCATGACATTATCCAACGCCACAGCTCGGCTCGTTCACGCGGGAATCAGTGTTGCCGATCTTGACCGGTCTCTGGAGTGGTACGGCGGGCATTTCGGCGGAGCGGTAACGAAGCGATTCGAGAAGCCGGATCTGGAAATCAGAGGGGCCGTGGTTGCATTCGAAGGCGGAAGCGTGGAGATGCTGGAGGTTGGGAGGCCGTGGGAACTTCAGCGCTCGAGCGGCTCGCTGGTGGAAGAGCTGCGTAATGTCGGGACCAATCATATCGCATTCTGCGTCCAGGACTGCGCCGCGTGTCGGGAGAAGCTGGTTGAGGCCGGAAGTGAGATGGTGACGCCGCTGCTGGGCGGAGTCATGTTTTTCTGCAAGGACCCCGACGGGACGCTGCTTGAAGTGAAGCAGGGATAGCCTCCCTGCCCGGCCGGTGCGGCTCATCCAGCGTGGATATGCAGCATCGGGACAGAAGCGCCGCGGTTGCCCCCGGGCTCCCGGTTCTATTGACGGCCGGATGACCGCAACGAGACCGGCGTGCTCATAATGGCAAAGAGACTTGCAAACGTAACGGGTCTGGTCATCAGCGACCCCAGCGACTCCGATGTATCGGGTCTGTCCAGGACCTCGCGGAAGGCCTCAAGCGAGATCGGTGTTATGAGCAGTTCGAGTAATGCTTCATAGGAAATCGGCTTGTTCATTTTCCGGACGAATTCGATGATTCCCGGGCCGGTCTGCGTTCGAGGACGGTGGTAGCATACGCCGTCGGGACCCTCCGCCATTTCGGTAACATCGACGACATGCCGCTTCCGATCCTTTGTCCTGAAGCAGAAGAAGCGTTTTCCGTGGAGATCATAGAAGCACTCCTCGAGTCGCTTCTTGCCGCTGAGCGGATAGATCTTTTCGTACTTTCCGCTCCATTTCCGGATGACCTTCTCTTTCCATCTCATGGCGTCCTCCCTTCGCAT
>CAZNDN010000109.1:0-13875 GCA_964571815.1 uncultured Fibrobacterota bacterium
CACGGGGGACCGAGGTGCACCTCGATTTCATTGAGCGCCGCTCTTCGGGCTCTTGTTCTTTGTCCTTAGCACCTTGTCCTTCGCCCCCGGGGCTCGCACTCCGCGGTCAATCCGGCACTTCCAACAGGCGTCTACTATATTTCTTCATTCAGTCTCAAAGCCGGCCGGCGGTATGAAGCCAATCGTACTCGGGGAGAGGAGTCCGATGTGAACGTTATTGAAATCCGCGGCGTGACCAGGGATTATGCCCTGGGAAAGACCACGGTGCACGCCCTGCGCGGTGTCGATCTCGACATTGCCCGGGGTGACCTGCTGAGTATTGTCGGGCCCTCGGGCAGCGGCAAGACCACCCTGCTGAACGTGATCGGGTGTATCGACCGGGCGACCGCCGGCAGGGTCAGCGTGCACGGCCGGGACGTGACCGCTCTGAACGACAAACAGATCACCGACTTGCGGCTCCACCGGATCGGGTTCATATTCCAGACGTTCAACCTGATACCGGTACTCACCGCGCTGGAAAACGTGGAGTTTCCGATGCTGCTGATGAAGAAGCTGTCGCGGCCGGAGCTGCGCAAGCGCGCGACGAGTCTTCTGGAGCTGGTCGGTTTGTCGGAGTACCTGACGCACCGGCCGGCCGAACTCTCGGGCGGTCAGCGGCAGCGCGTGGCCATTGCGCGGGCCCTGGTGACCGAGCCGGATATCGTGCTGGCCGACGAGCCGACCGCCAACCTGGATTCGCACACCGGCGCGCAGATTCTCAATATCATGAAAGAGATGAACGAGCGGCTTGCCACCACGTTCATTTTCTCCACGCACGACGCCAACGTGTTGACCTATGCAAAGAATGTGGTGACGATCCACGACGGGCTGATCGAAGAGAACTGAAACCATGCCGATTATCGTCAAGATTGCCTGGCGCAACCTCGGGCGCCACAGGGGAAAGAGCCTGATCGTGGGTACGATTCTTTTCCTCGGCGCAACGGTCATGACGGTCGGCACCGCGGTGACCACCGGCATGAACAGAGGCTTGCGGAAGAATATTGTCGGGGGTTTCACGGGCGATCTGGTGCTGATGTCGAAAAAGAATCAAAGCAGCAACGTGTTTCTCAATGCGATGGGCGCCGCGGTGGAGCCTTTGCCCGACTACGCGGCGATCAAGGAGCTGCTCGGCCGGCAGGAGTTTGTCGGCTCGTTCATGCCGATCGGCAAGGGACTGGCCATGGTGCTCAACGAAGCGGGAGGGCCGATGGACGGGGCCTTTGTGCTGGGGGTCGACATGAAGCAGTACACGAGCTTCTTTCCCGACAACCTCCGGCTGCTTCAGGGCGCATGGCCGGCGCCCGGGGAGGAAGGGGTGCTGCTTGCGACCGGGGCGCAGAAGATGTTCACGACCTCCATGGGAGTATTCTTCATGCCCGAATCGACCGACGTCGACACGTCGATCATGCCCGAAAATGCCCGGGAGATTATCGACCGGCTTACGATTAAGCGCACGATGGTGTTCATGGGGTTCAGCGACGACAACACGAGCACCGATGTTCGTCTTCCGGTGCGCGGACTTGTCAAGTATCGCTCGCTGAACACCATCTGGGGCGTGTTCATCCTGATGGATATCGAATCGTTCCGGCGGTGCATGGGGTACGTGTCGGCGACGTATGGGAGTGTGGAGATCCCGGAAGAGAACGAAGCGCTGCTTGCGGGGGACACGGACGACATGGACGAGCTGTTTGCCGAAGATAACCTGCTGGTGGACAACCGGCGGGAATCACCGTCGGCCGTCTACCGGAGTCATGACGGTACGGAGGGGCACGAGATCGATATCGATGCCGGCACCTGGAACCTGGTATTGGTCAAACTCGGCGGGGGAGCGGCGGGGGACGAGGCCGCGGCACGGCTCAACGATCTTTTCGAGAAGCGAGGAGTGAATGTGCGGGCCGTGGAGTGGCACGAAGCTATCGGGACGATCGGCTCCATGGCCATGCTGATCAAGACCGCCCTTTTTGTGTTTGTCATGCTGCTGTTTTTCGTGGCGATCGTTATCATCATCAACACCCTCACCATGACCGCCCTGGAGCGCACGCCCGAGATCGGCATGATGCGTGCGATCGGGGCCCGCAAAGGATTTATCGGCTCCATGTTTGTTGCCGAGACTTCGCTGCTGGCATCGTTTTTCGGCGCGATCGGGATCGGCGCCGGATGGGTGCTGGTGACCATCCTGCGGCTTATGAGGATTACCACCGACAACGACATGATTCAGCTTCTCTACGGCGGCGACAGGTTCGCCCCGTATCTGACACCCGGCGACCTGGGCCTTGCGGTTCTGCAACTGGCCCTTGTCGCGGCAATTGCCGTCGTGTATCCCCTGATCGTTGCCCGCAATATTACACCCCTTGATGCGGTCACGCGGGAGTAGGAGTTCGGGATGCTCACAACAATCGCGCTGATCAGCCTCCGCAACCTCGTGCGTCAGAGACGCCGCAGTATCCTGCTGGGCATTGCCGTCGCGTTCGGCGCGATGATTCTGGTGACCGCGCACTCGTTCTCGCGGGGGATCTCCGATGTTCTGTTCAACCGGATTATTGTTTACGTCTCCGGCCATATCAGCATCAACTTTGCCGAACGCGGCAACTATTTCCGCCAGATTTTCTACGACCGGGAGCGGATCGCGGAGATTGTCCAGAACACTATCCCTTCGGTTACCTCCCGCGAGGAGTCGATCGGCGCGCTGGGAAGAGGTATCGGCAAGGGCAAGGCCGACAACCTGGTTATTGTAGGAATCGATCTGCGGGCCGAGATGAGCAGGGAAGAGGTGGAGCGGGCGGAACAGAACTTTGCCATGGTCGAAGGCTCCTTTGAGGATCTTGCCGACAGTTCGGTCGGGACGCCGGTGCTGATCGCCCGCAAGAAAGCCGAGTACCTCAATCTGGGCATGGGCGATATCCTGAAAGTCCGCTTCACCAATGTCATGGGCAGGCAGCAGGCCGCCCGGCTGACCGTGGTGGGAATTTTCGAGCCGGCCAATGCGTTCATGGCGTTTCCGGTTTTCGTTGAATTGCGCTATCTCAAGCCCCTGATGGGCTACGGGGAGCATCATACGCCGCCGATCTACGTCACTATCGAACATCCCCGAAGAGACGCGGCGCGGCTTGCCGATTCGCTCCACGCACGCCTCCAGCCGAAAACCGCCGTGCTTCCGGCGCGCCTTGACGCTGTCCCGGGAGGGCCGGTCCTCCCGGTATTCGGGTTCAACGACGACAGCACTTCGATGCATGTTCTGGATTCGATGCTCGCCATCTCCGGCGGTAGCCTTGACGGGGAGAGCATGCTTGTCAATACTGTTGCCGCCCGCAGGTACGGGATCGCAACCGGTGACACAGTGCGGTACTCCTTTGTGTGCAAGCACGATTCCGCCCGCCATGGCGGGGAATTTGTTGTGAGCGGCACGGTTTCGATTCCGGCCTGCACCGCCGCCGTTGCGCTGCTCAATCCGACCGATTTCTATGCCCGGTACTACCCCCGGTGGCCCGACGGGGAAGAGGCGTGGAGGGATGTCTGCGGGTTCGCTTCGCGGGAGCATCCCCTGGTTGCGGCCGGTGTCGTTGCCCCCCAGTGGGAGCTGATGGAGCGTTCGCGGAGCACGAAAGAAGCGCAGCAGCGGTTCAGGGATATGGCGGCGATGGACTCCAAAGCGGTGGTGATCGACGTGCGGTCAATGTACGAAACCGCCGGCGCGGTGCTGCAGCTTGAGCAGGCGCTCAACCTGATTACGCTCACGGCGGTACTGGTGCTGTTCTTTATCATTCTCACAGGTGTGGTCAATACGCTGCGCATGGCGGTGCGGGAGCGCACGCGGGAGATCGGCACGATTCGCTCGATCGGTATGCAGCGAAGCGATGTGCGGTCGCTGTTTCTGCTCGAAGCGGTCTTTCTGGCCTTTTTCGCATCGGTCGCCGGCACGGTCGGCGCGCTGGGGCTGATGGAGGTGCTGAAGCTGTTCACGTTTGACGCGGGCGAGAACCCGCTGGGAATGGTACTGGTCAACGGCCGGCTCCATTTCGCTCCGTCGCCGGTCTCCATCCTGGTGTTCATCGCGCTGATATGCCTGATTACCGCCCTGACCGCCTGGGGGCCGGCCCGCCGGGCCGCAACCATGCAGCCGTCAAACGCGCTGCGCACATTCGAATAATCCGGGAGTATTGCCGTGAAAATACCGACGCTTGCACTGCTTCTCTGCACCGCAGTTTTCGCCGAGCTTCCTTCGGGGAAGGCGATCCTGCGGAAGATCGACGTCAATCAGCGGATGGGTACGGATATCAAGGCGCGGGTCGTGGTGACGCAGAAGGAAGTCGACCAGGGGACGAAAGTTATCGAAATGATGTACTACCGCCGGGATTCGGACAATTCGTTTCTTATTGTCATGGTCGCGCCTCCGCCGGAAAAGGGTAACGGCTACCTGCGCGTGGGAGACAACTTCTGGATGTATCGCAAGAACACCAGGACGTTTCAGCATGTCAACCGCGACGAGAGTATCGGGGGGTCCGACGCGACCGCGCAGGATTTCGAGACGCGCAACCTGACCGAACTGTACACGCCCGCCGAAGACTCCGCCGGAGGCGAGATTGTCGGGGAGGAGATGTTGGGCAGGATCCCGGTCTACCGTATGCGCGTGACCGCGCGGGTGAGGGATGTGTCCTATCCGGAGAAGATCTACTGGGTGCGGAAAGAGTCGTTCCTGCCGCTGAAAGAGCAGGCGTTCTCGGGCTCCGGCACCCTGATGCTGACCACGTACTATCTCAACTACACCGAAATCGACGGCAGGTATGTGCCGGTGAAGCAGTTGTACGTGGATGAGTTCGAGAAAGGGAACAAGACAATCGTTGAGATCTCCGGAATCTCGCTGGAGGAGCTGGACGATGCGATCTTCACGAAAGCGTATCTGGAAAACCTCAGCAAGTAGCACCGCATCCGATTTGCGGGGCGTCGAATGAGACCGCTGATGAACCGTGAGAAGCTGCGTATCCTCCGCGGTGCCGTAGCCGTTATCCTCGTTCCAGCGCTCCGGCCGGGAGCGGGTGAGGAGATCGATGAGGACGCCCTGTTCGGGGACACGTCGATCATGGTGGAGACCGAGCGGTTGACGGAAGAGAATCCGGTGGTTGACGAGCGCGAAGAGAAGAGCGTCGGGCTCTCGGGCAGGGTAACCGCGTCAAGCGGCGCACACCTGAGCCGGGCATGGTTTGCCGGGGCGGACGAGGATGTTGGATGGGACAACACCTCACTTGCCGCGGCGGTGCTGACCGGTCTGGAAGGCGATATCCGTCTGCCTCATTCGGTGAAATCGTATGTTACGGCCGACATGGTATACCGAAGCCCTGATGACTCGGCGACGGTTCACCTGCGGGAGATGTTTCTTGATTTCAACGCCGACTACGCGGTGTTTGTCCGGGTGGGGAAGCAGATCCTGCAGTGGGGAAGAGGGTATTTCTTCAACCCGGTTGACCTTGTCAACGTCGAGAAGACGCGGTTTTTCGATGAACTGACCGGGCGGGAGGGCGCGATGGGGATCAAGGCCCACGCACCGTTCGGCACACGGGTGAATCTGTATTCCTTTGTCGATTTGGGACGTGTCTCACGGCTGGACAGCGTAGCGGGCGCGGTGAAAGCCGAACTGCTCGTCGGGGCCACGGAGTGCGCCGTGTCCCTCTGGGGCAGACAGGGAGAAGATCCGGTCTACGGGTTTGATTTCTCCAGTCGGCTCGGGAATTTTTCGATCCTGGGCGAAGCCGCGCTGCATCAGGGTATCGATACCTTCTCGGTTGTGCAAAGCGAGTCGGGACCGCTGGTTCGCCGCGAGAGTGCGGCCTGGGCGCCGCGGGTATCCCTGGGCGCCGGACGGTGGCTTGATTTCGGGAATATCAGCGACCGGATCATGGTCAACGTGGAAGGCTATTACAATCACGTGGGGAAGGACATGCGCGATCTCTCCTCGTTCCTGCCCCCGGATTTCGATCCTCAGGACCCGGCTCAAATCGAGGAGCTGCTCAGCTACGTTCCCGCCGAGGCCCTTGCGCTGAACACAATCTCGCGATGGTACGCCGCGACCTTCGTCACTATCGCACGGTTTGTCGTAACCGACATGAGCTTCTCGGCAAGCCTTTTGTACAATATCAACCAGCGGTGCGCCCAACTGACCGGCGGACTTCACTACGCGACCCTCCACGATCTCTCCTTTGATCTGCTGATCAACGGCTTTGCCGGGGGCGACTATACCGAGTATACCCTCTGGGGCCGGGCATTGTCGGTGGAGACTCGGGCGGGAATCGTTTTTTGACTACAATCAACTGAAGGAACACTCAATCACCGAGAGGAGTTGATCCATGGGAACCAGTGAAAATCTCGCCGCGGCATTGGCCGGCGGACATAACCGATTCCTCCGGTCAGTTCCCCCCGTTGTTTCTCTCGACGCGGAAATCCTCCGCCGGAACTGTCTTGTGCGGATGTGCGGGCCCTCTACCGAACCGGCCAAAGCGTGATCCGATTGCGTATGCCGATGTCAAGCTCCTGGAAGGGGCCGGGGAGAAGCGAGCGACCGCGCGGCATTTTCTTTCCCCGAAAGTCGATATCGACCCCCTTGACCGGCCGGCATTTCACCTCCCGGATCGTCTCGTCGATCTCGCACTCCCAGGCAATCAGCCTGGTGTAGAGCGCATCGCGAAAGGACCACATCACGCGACTGGCTCGATCGCTGCCCGTCGATGCCCGCCAGAGGTCGAGCCCGACATACCAGTGGTCTTTCAGAAGCTTCATATTCGGCCGGTTTTCGGCCGGGACCTTCGCGCGATCGAGGTTGCGATGCAACAATTCGATCGTGTTTTCTTCGGTCATCGGCGTCTGGACCGGGCAGAAGTCCGGAAGTTGCCCGCAGTGGGTCTTGTTGGCGATCTGGAACAGGGGAGGAAGCGACCCGGAGGCTTCATCGAGCGTCTCTCCGCCGCCCATGAACAGATTGGACTCCGAAACATTGTTGCCCGCCCCTTCCCAGTCCATGGGAAGCCCGACCGCGAGGGTCTTGTTGCTCAGAATCAGGTTGTTGAGGACCCGGTTGTCCCAGCAGTTGTCGTGCGGCTTGACACGCGGCGTCCCGTAGCTGAGCCACACGCCGGCGTAGGAGTTGGCGTAGACCAGGTTGTGCGCGATTGTCATGCCCGAGGCATCGTGCGCGTAGACGCCGTCGCCCTGGCGTGTGTACGCGAAGATATTGTTGTCGATCAGCATCGGGCCCCTGCCGTACTCCATGTTGATGCCCGACCAGAGATTGTTGACAAACACGTTACGGGTGACACGTGAATCACGCCACTGGTTATCCAGCCAGATACCGTGACAGTCGTTGTCGCGGATCAGGTTATTGTCGATCAGGCCTTCGGCGAAAAAATGGAATTTCATGCCGCCGAATTCCCACCACGGCGAGGAGTACCCGTCGCGGTTGTTGCGCTCCAGCACATTGCCCGTCACGCGCGTTCGGTAATGACATATCCCGGCAATGCCGCAGTGGCCGTTGTCGGAGATAACGTTGTTGCGGATAATATGGCCGCCGGGGGTGTTTTTCGGAAGCGGTTTGCCCTTGAGAAACCGTTGGCGATACCACCCGGCAATGTTCTTCATGTCGCCGGTGAAAAACTCCAGGTTGGGACTTGACCCTTCGCTCCCGCAGTCCACTCCCAGGCCCTTGGCGTAGCGGATTGTGTTGTTCTCGATCAGCCAGTGATGACCCGTGCGGCAACTGAGCAGTCCCGACTGCGGCCACCCTTCCGGACCCCACGTGGGAAAATGATTCGCTCCGTGCTCGATCACGAACCCTGTCACATGAATATATCCCAGCCTGCGCTTCAGCGGAGCGAACACCGTATGCCGTACCGAAATCTCGACCGTTGCGCCGGCAAGTCCGGCGCCGGTGGGATCGGGATCGTGCACGAGCAGCTCCTTGCCGCTTGCCGACACCATCCATGTGCCCGGCAGGCGCCGCAGCTCGCTCATGCGCTGGACTTCCACCAGCGGCCGACCGTCCACAAACACCTGCCCCAGTGTCGAATAGTAGTACGGATCGTTTTTCCTCCCGCTTCGTTTCAGTTTCCGCTCGGCAATGCCGACGTGCTTCTGCTGCTCCCGGTACTTCACCGTCCCCGCTTTTATCCCGGCCAGCTTCTTCCGTTGGTCCTCAAGGCCGCGGCGAAGACCGGCAACAACCTCTTTGTGAGGCCGGGCCCGGACGGCGCGGTTGAAATTCCATTCAAAGGGGTCAAAGTCACCGTTGACACGCGGATCGCAGTAACCGTTGTATGCTTTCTCGCCCCGGGGAAGGGATCTCAGCGAGGCCCGCATCACTCCCTTACTGCCCTTGAGCGGCTTCCACGATCCCCGGAAAACTTCGGACCCCCGCAGGCACACCTTCTCACCCGGTGCGGCACGGTATACAATCGGTTTCTTCTCGGTCCCCCCCCGAGCCGGGCACACCCGCTCCCGGTAGACCCCTTCGTGCACCAGGACCGTATCGCCGGCACGCGCGCGCCGCGCAGCCGCGTTGATCGTCCGCAACGGTTTCGCCTCGGTTCCCCGATTCCCGTCATCGGCAGCAGCACTGCCCCGGTTGACAACTATCGTTCGCCCTCTCGATGCTTGTGCCATGGATTTCCACCTTGTTGCGGCCCGCGGACCGTGGTGAGTTGCTGTCCCCCCCCCGCACATAAAGAAGCGCCCGGCACATGGGATCATGCGCCGGGCAATACCGCGGGAGCTGTCGTGGTCGTCTCTTCGATATGGTTTGTCAAGTATCAGGCACTCCCCGGAGCGGCCTCGACAGGGGCCCGCTTCGGCACCGAAACCATCGCCGCCACGATGGCCGCTACGATACAGAGAACCCCACAGATCGTAAACGCCAGCGGGAAATTGCCCAGGTCTCCCAGCCTTCCGCCGAGAATCGGACCGAAGATACCGCCGACGCCGTAGGCCAGAAACACCCACGGGTAGTTCTGACCAACGAACTTTGCGCCGAACGTATCGGCCGTGAACGTGGGGAAGAGCGCGAAATTCCCTCCGAAATTGAATCCGATCAGCGTAGCAGCGAGGTACAGGGTCGGGGCAACGCCCGCCATCTTGACAAAGAGCAGCATGAAAACTCCCTGCGTGGCGCACATCACGATCACCGACATCTTCCGGCCGAGCTTGTCCGAGAGGGTACCCCAGGCGATTCGCCCGATTCCGTTTGCCAGGGAGAAAAACACGGCCATGGCCAGACCGGCAACGTTGCTGGCCGCCGCCTCGCTGAGCCCCGATGCCTGCAGGGCCTGCATCGGAAAGAGCTTCATCAGCCCGATCGTCATCAGTCCCGCGCCGGCACTGAAAACAAACGTAATGAAAATCATGTAGAACTGGGGTGTTCCCAGCATCTCACCGCTCTTGAAATTGACGCCGGCGGCAACTTCGCCCTTCTTTGCCTCCGGGGGCGTGTACCCGGCCGGTTTCCAGCCTTCAGGCGGGAATTTCATCCACAGGGAACCGATAATCACCATCGCGGCGAAAACAATGCCGTAAATCACAAACGTGGCGCCGAGCCCCTGTTGGGCGATCAGGTTGCCCCAGGTACCCGCAAGCTTGACCCACAGCATGGCCCCGAAACCGAATCCGGCCACTGCCAGCCCGGTAATCAGCCCTTTCCTGTCGGGATACCACCGCATGCCCACCGCAATGGGCACCACGTAGGCAAGGCCGATTCCACTGCCGCCCACCACGCCGATAAGCAGGGTCAGCAACACCACGCTCGATTTGCCCACCAGCCCTCCAAGGATATACCCCAACCCCAGGACAATACCTCCCGACAGAGCCAGTTTCTGCGGACCCACCGTGGGCATCATCCTTCCGGCAAGCACCATCACGATCGCGAAAAACGCGAGACCGGCCGCGAATACGAACTGGGTCTGGGCGCTGGTCCAGCCGGCGGCTTTCAGCGACGGTGTGAAGACCGACCAGGCGTAGATCGCACCAAGGGCCAGTTGTATCAGCACCGCCCCGACAACTACCAGCCGGCGGTCCTGCACTTTTTGCTCAGGCATACTGGATTTCCTTTCCGGTTTTCGTGAAGAGGGGTCCGGCGCACGTGTGCTCCGGACCCCCGTAATGCAGCCCGATCGACAATCAGCCGACGCGGCCGGCCACCAGCTTTTCCACCACCGACGGGTCCGCCAGGGTGGTGACATCGCCGAGCTTGTCGGTAGCGTTTTCGGCGATTTTCCGGAGGATCCGGCGCATGATTTTCCCGGAGCGGGTCTTGGGAAGGGCCGGGGCGAACTGAATCGCCTCGGGAGCGGCAATCGGGCCGATTTCGCTGCGCACATGAAGCACCAGCTCCTTTTTCAGCTCGTCGCTCTCCTCGACTCCCTCTGAGGTGGTCACGAACGCGTACAGGGCCTGCCCCTTGACCTCATGCGGCATGGGCACCACCGCCGCCTCGGCCACCTTGGCATGACTCACCAGCGCGCTCTCCACTTCGGCCGTGCCGATACGATGCCCCGACACGTTCACCACGTCGTCGATCCGGCCCATGAGCCAGTAGTCGCCGTCCTCGTCGATCCGACATCCATCACCGGTGAAATACATGTTGTCGAACATCGTGAAATACGTATCGATAAAACGGTCGTGATCTCCCCACATGGTCCGCAGCATGCCGGGCCATGGCCGCCGAATGCACAGCTTCCCGCCTTCGTTGGACTCGCACTCCGATGCGTCGTCACGAAGCACCACCGGGTCGACGCCGAAAAACGGGCGACTCGCGCTTCCGGGCTTCAATGCCATGGCGCCCGGCAGGGGCGTGATCATGAATCCACCCGTCTCGGTCTGCCACCAGGTATCGACAATCGGGCACTTCCCGTGGCCGATCTTCTCGTAGTACCACATCCACGCTTCGGGGTTGATCGGCTCGCCCACGGTTCCCAGGATCCGCAGGGAGTCCAGCTTGTACTTCGCCGGCCATTCATCGCCGCGCCGCATCAGGGCCCGGATAGCGGTCGGGGCGGTATAGAAGACCGTTACGCCGAACTTGTCGCAGATCTGCCAGAAACGACCGGCATCCGGAAAAGTCGGAACACCTTCGAACATCAGCGATGTCGAACCGTTGGCCAGCGGGCCGTACACGATATAGCTGTGCCCGGTCACCCAGCCGATATCGGCCGTACACCAGTACACGTCGTCGTCGTGGATATTGAAGGTAAGACGGTGCGTCAGCGAGGTATGCAGAAGGTATCCGCCGGTGGTGTGCACCACGCCCTTGGGCTTGCCCGTGGAACCGGACGTATACAGTATGAAAAGCGGGTCTTCCGCATTCATGGGAACGATTTCGCACTGGTCCGAGGCCGATGCCATTTCGTCGTGGTACCACACATCGCGGCCCTCTTTCATGTCGCAGGAGCCGTCGCCGACCCTGGTCACGATCACGTTCTCAATGGAAGGAGTGCTGTTGAGGGCTTCATCGGCGATCTTCTTGAGGGGAATCTGCTTGCCCGCGCGGTTGGATATGTCGGAAGTAATCAACATCTTGCAGTCGGAGTCGTTGACCCGTCCCGAGATCGCATCGCTGCTGAACCCGCCGAAAATCACGGAGTGAATCGCCCCGATACGGGTGCAGGCGAGCATGACAATGGTCAGCTCCGGCACCATGGGCATGTACACGGCAACGCGGTCGCCCTTGGTGATGCCCTTGGACTTGAGAACATTGGCGAATTTGCAGACTTCCCGGTGAAGCTCTTCGTAGGTGTACTTCTGAACCTTGTCTTCCTCCTCACCCTGCCACACGATCGCGTCTTTTTTGGCTACCGGTGTGCCCAGGTGACGGTCGAGGCAGTTCTGCGACACATTGAGTTGCCCGTCGGCAAACCAGGTGTGCTCGATTTTCCGTGCCTTGGTGTCCCAGGTATACTCCATGCTCCTGGTGGGCATTTTCGACCACTCCAGACTCTTTGCCTGCTCCAGCCAGAACGTGTCGGGATCGTTGATCGACTGCTCCCACATCTTTTGATACTGCTCCATGCTGTTGACTTCCGCACTCCCGGCAACCTCATCCGGCGGTGAAAACTTCCTCTTTTCGGTCATGAACGACATCATGCCTTTCTGCTGCTCCGCCATAGTGTGGCTCCTTTCGGTTGTAGAAACGGAATTCTCTCGCAATGTGTCACGTGGAGGGTTGAAAGCGAATTTTTGCCAAAAGCATTCAAAGATAATACATGCGGGGAAGTGCCCACAACCGGCCGGCGGCGAAAATCGGGTCGTCGGCCGGCACGGATCGAGGGTGTCGGAGGTCACGGTAAGTACCCGCATGTCCGCGGAACGGAGAGGCGTGTTCAACGGCTCAACGCCGGTTTGACACAAGCAAGTTCCCGGACGTATATTGACTTATATCACGCTGTAATCCCAGGCCCGTATGGCTCATGCACATGCGGGCTTCATTTTTTGCCGCCCCGCGGCAATTTCGTTTCCGTTCGCACCGGCAGGCGGACCGGGGGGAGGGCTCGAATGCGGGGTGCGGCCCGTCCCCCAATGTCACGGTTAAGGGAGTACGTATATGAATCTCAACGGAAGAGTCGGCAAGCCCGTGGAGAGTGTCCGATGGCAGGACTATCGCGCGTCGGATACGGGTATGGTGATGATGTATTCGAGTGATCCGGTGTCGGAGATGCCGATCCGGGAGGTACCCGAGCAGGAAGGGGCCGTCGTGACCGCGGACCCCAACTACGAATCCGGCACGTACGGTTTTTTCGGCTGCGTACGACCGAAAATACGCGCGTTCTTCATCAAGTCGAAGTTTCGCTACCTCTTCTTCATGACAAAGTACGCCGGCGCCCGTCAGGAGCGCCAGGGCAAGGTCTATGTCACCGGCATGTACCGAATAGCTTCCACCGCCGATGCGCTCAGGCTGCATCTGCGGTACCTCCCCGATGCGGCATGTATCGGCGCGGATAACTGCGTGGCCATGCGGGCCGATGAAGTCCGGTTTTTGAAACTGGACGATGCGCTGGAGTTGACGCCCGAGGTGCTCAAGAAATGGGAGCATACCTCCAAGCTCACCAGGCAGTCCCGTATTGCGCTCAACGAAGAACAAACCGTGGAGCTTGTCGAATATTTCCGCTCACGGGACAATGCCCTCGATGCGTACATCGAAGAGACCCGAAGGCTGGAGCCGTCAGACCAGGAGGAAGAGGAGGACGAGGAGATCAACGAGTCAACGAATGCGGAGTGAGTCCTTCGACCGATTGAGACCTTCCGGATGTAATCTTCGCTCACCGTGTGCGGCACTGTCATCCCTGACAGTGTTTGATCCACCACTGGAGGAGTAAGTGCAGTGGGTTGAGCGAATCACCGACGGGGACCCCACGATTGAGGAATGTGGAATGCGGAATGTGGAATGGAAGTATAGTCAGTGGAGGAAGTCGTGGCTCACGGGGGACCGGGGTACGCCTCGATTTCATTGAGCGCTACTCTTCGGGCTCTTGCACTTCGACCTTTGAGATTTGAGGTTTGCCCTTGCTCACCTTGTGTGGCACTGTCATCCCTGACAGTGCTTGATCCACCACTGGAAGAGTAAGTGCAGTGGGTTGACCAAATCACCGACGAGGACCCCACGATTGAGGAATGCGGATTGCGGATTGCTGAATGTGGAATGGAAGTATAGTCAGTGGAGGAAGTCGTGGCTCACGGGGGACCGGGGTACGCCTCGATTTCATTGAGCGCTACTCTTCGGGCTCTTGCACTTCGACCTTTGAGATTTGCCCTTCGCCTCACAACCCTCATTCCCTCCCGGCCCACAGCCACCTGAATCGCCCCGTCACGCGC
>CAZNDN010000110.1:0-13708 GCA_964571815.1 uncultured Fibrobacterota bacterium
TATCATGTTTATCGCGCTGTGATTGTCAATACCAAATATAATGTCCGCACCCCACAAGGGGCAAAAGGTTCGGCTTCTTGCCCGGAGACGAAAAGATTGTGCGGGTGGGGGAGAGGTTCACGGTCGTTTTCAAAGGAGACGGAACGCCCGCCGGCCCGGGGCGCCGGAATTCGAGAAATCCCCCAAGATGAAGTGCCCGACAAAGATGTCGGTGGTTCCCCCTGTAACTCCCCATTCTCCCAATGACTACAACGCCCCGCCATCGAGCTTCAACACACCACCCAACTGCTGAAGCTGCCGGGAGGCGACCTTGCAGCGGAACAGGGCCGACTCCAGCCGGACTCGTGCATTGGTCACGGCAAGCTGGCTTTCCCGGAATTCCACCTCGGAGACAGAGCCCAGCCGGAACTGCTCTTCACTCAACGCGAGCGATTCGCGGGCAAGCTCGGCCGCGTCGCGCTCGAAGAACACCCGGCGATAGGCGTTGTCCAGGACGGCCCACTGCTCGTAAATCAGGGCCCGGAGGCGGCGCTGCTCCTGCTCGTGGGACAACTCGGCGTTCTCGTGATCCAAAACCGCGTTGCGCGCCGAGGTCACGGTGCGGAACCCGTTGAACAGGGGCACCGAGAGATTCAGACCGACACTCTTGCGCAGGTATTCATTGTCGCCCCACGTCTGCGAGAGCGATCCGTTTGCCGCAAGAACCGGCCAGAATGCCGCGTTGGCAATGGCGCGCTGAGACTCGGCAATGTTGACCTGTATTCGCGCAATGGAGAGCCCGGCATTGTGCTTCCGCGCGCTCTCGTACCACCAGGCGGCGTCGTGCTCGGGCGGCGCGACACTGGTATCGGGCTCCACCGCAATCGGCTCATCGGGCCGTCGCCCCAGCGCGGTATTCAGCCCGTGAAGCGCCCTGGTTACATCCAGCTCCCGGGCGCTGACCGCCGAGGAATCGGTGTCGCGAAGCACTTTCAGACGGAGCAGCTCACGACTTCCGACGCGGCCGTATTCGTGCCGGGCGCGGCCCCGCTGAAGCCGCCGGCGGGAGACCTCCAACTGCTCCCGCGCGGCCTCCAGCAGCGATCGGGCGCTCTGCAGGTTGTAGTAGGCGGTGATCATGTCCACGACCGCCGATTCGATCTCGTGACGCCCCCGCACTTCGGCAAGTCGCGCCTGCTGCTCAACCTGCTCAAGCGCGTAGAACATCCTGAACCCGTCAAACAGCGTCCAGTTCAGGTTCGCTCCGGCACTCCACGTGGTCACCGTACCATCGGGAGACAGACCCGGCGTGCCGCCGCGGGTGGTCTCATACTCGGTGTTTGTCGTCGTTGCGGAGGCGCTCGCCGAGGCTGTCGGGAGGAGCGCGCCCGCTTTTTGCAGACGCGTGTTATCGGCCTTGCGAACATTGTTGCGGGCAATCCGTATCGCGAAGTTATTCTCCAGCCCCGTCCTGACCGCATCGGAGAGGCTCAGGGTGTCGGCGCGTCCCAGCGACGGCAACGCTGTCAGCAGCGCAGCTCCCAGAAAAACCGGCGCGGCGCTGCGCGCGTTTCTGAGCCGGGCACGTCCGTGAGGATGGATCATACTTGCTCCGCCTCTTTCTCGGCCCTGATCTCCCGGACCGCCGGCTCCACCGATTCCGGCGTGGCGTTCTTGTCCAGGAACCGGGCCCACGTCAGGCGGGCGCGGTTGAGCGCAACGAACAGCACCGGCACCACGAACAGGATAAACACCGAGCCGAATGCCAGGCCGTAGGAGAGCGACACGGCCATGGGCTGCAGAAACCTCGCCTGACGGCTTCCCTCGAGCATAAGCGGCGCCATGCCCGCGATGGTGGTGACGGTGGTGAGGATGATCGGACGAAGGCGGGAGAGTCCGGCCGCATGCACCGCTTCCATCACCGGCAGGCCGCTCTTGAGATTGCGGTTGATCCGGTCGATGAACACGATACTGTCGTTGATGACGATGCCCACCAGGGCAATGACCCCGAACGTGGAGAGACGGCTGATCAGGAACCCGTGGAAGAGATGACCCCACACCGCGCCCATCAGGCCCAAAGGAATCATCAGGACGATAATGAGCATCTGCAGCGGCGAGCGAAACACCAGCACGAGGATCATCGCAACAGCCGCAAGCGCCGGGGGGAACGCGCGGCGAAGCGATCGATTGAAAACGGCGTCGTTGCGCTGCCCGCCTTCGAACGACACATGCACACCCTCCACTCGGGACATCAATACCGGTATCGCGTTCCTCCGGATATCACCTATGATGCTTGCTACCGATGCCTCGGGGTCGACCATGTCGGCTTCGACTCGAACCTCACGGCGCCCGTCAAGGTGCGCAATGACCACCCGGCCTCGTTGGATCGTGTAGTCGGCAAGGGTCGAAAGCGGACGTGCGGGACCGCCGGGGATACGGATATACATGTTCTCCAGTTTGCCCAGGGCCCCGCGGTCGGATTCGGTGTAGCGCACCCACACCCGGATCTCATCCTCCCCCCGCTGAAAACGCTGGACCTCCCGGCCGAAGAAGCCGCTTCTGATTTGACCGGCAATGTCCCGCATGGTCAGCCCGGCGGCGGCAGCGGCCGGTTTCAGCGAAAGCCTGACCTCGCGCCACCCCTCGATATCCGAATCCGTGATATCGCTCAGCGCCGCGTATTCCGAGAGGAGTTCCTTGAGAACCGATTTGGCTTTGTCAAGATTCTCCAGGTCGTTGCTCATGAGACTGATCGAAACGGGCTTGCCCCACCGCCCTCCCCCCAGGGAGAGCTTCTGCGCACCCGGAATCACCCCGATTCGCCGTCGAAGCCGGTTGGCCAGCTCAAAGGAGCGCATCTTGCGTACCTCGCCCTCCAGCAGCTCGATGTGCAGGTTGCCCGCATGCCCTCCGCGGTCGCCCGGGGCGTTGCCGCCGATTTCCCTGATGATGTCCAGCACCACGTCCCGCTTGTCGCGCCGCCGGCCCTTGATTTCGTCGTTCAGCGCCCACACCTGTTCTTCCACGGCCGCCAGGATCGAGTCGGTGACATGCTCTCGCGTTCCCGTGGTCATGGTCAGGTTCAGCGCGATATCGTCGCGGTCGATGAACGGCCGCGACGAGAACTCCACGATCCCGCCCCGGATCAGGCCGAGGCTGACCATGAAATACGCTACGGGTACGGCGACTACGATCCACCTGTTCTTCAACGACCATGCCAGGGCCGGCCCGTAGAGCCGATCGGTCAGGAACCGGTAGAAGCCGTCGAACGAGCGCCGCAACCGGCCCGACCGTGCGGCGGGATCGAGCCCCCTGGAATGGGCCAGGTGGGCCGGCAGGACAAGGAACGACTCGACCAGTGAGAAGATCAAGGCACCGATAACCACCAGGGCCAGTTGATAGATGATCTTGCCGAAGGTGCCGGCAAAGAAGAAGAACGGGATGAAAGCCAGAATCGTGGTGGAGACGGCGGTGAATACCGGCGCGATCACTTCGAAAAGCCCCTGCACCGCGGCTTTCAGCGGACTCAGGCCCTGCTCGTGCTTCTGGTAGATGCTCTCCGCCACGACAATCGCATCGTCGACAAGAATTCCAACAACAATGATCATGCCCATCAGCGAGATCACGTTGATCGTGATACCCCACAGGTTTGCTATCACGAACATGCCGGCAAACGAGATCGGTATGCCCGCTGCCACCCAGAAGGAAAGCCGGCGGTTCAGAAAGACGCCGAGGGTCAGCAGAACGAGCGCGAAGCCGAACGCGCCGTTCTTGACAAGAAGCCCGATCCGTTCGCGCAGAGACACGGAGGCGTCACGGGTCACCGCAAGCGACAGCTCCGGGTGCCGGGCCTTGAACTCCTCGGCATGCTCGCTGACCCGCCGGGCGATGGCCAGGATGTCTTCCTCGATCGTCTTGTTCACGTTGACGATCACGGCGCGCTTGCCGTTGTAGTACGTGGCGTCGGGCGAATCTTCCCACTGCTCCTCCACCCGCGCCACGTCGCCGATACGCAGCACCGTCCCCTCGGGAGAACCGCGAATTACGATCGACCGTATCTCGTGCGCATAATCGCGGCGGCCGTAGGCGCGAATCAACAGTTGCTCGCCGGCGGTCTTTATCGAACCGCCCGACACGTCGACATTGGCGGCGGCAATGGCCGACGCAATCTCGTCGAACGTGAGGCCGGAGGCGCGAAGGTTGTCTTCGGAGACGGTTACCGCAATCTCCCGCGAAGGAATCCCTTCGATACTCACCTGGGAAATCTCGGGGAAGCGGAGCAGTTGGTCCCGAAGGTCCTCGGCGCGCTCTTTCAGCGCCCAGAGGTCCGTATCGCCGTAAAGGGCCAGCGACACGGCACGCGAACGAAATTTGGATATGAGCACCACCGGGCGCTCAGCCCCGGTCGGCCACGGAGAAATCCGGTCCACCGCATTCTTGACGTCGTCGTACACCTCCTCAACATCGTACTTGTCCTGCACCTCGACCGTCACGGAGGCGTTGTTCTCCCGCGACTGGGACGTGGTGCGATCGATACCGGCAATGCCCCTGAGGTTGTTCTCGATTTTCAGCACCAGCGCTTCTTCGATCTCCTCCGGGGAAGTGCCGGGGTAGGCGACGCTGATCGTGATCCGGTTGGTTTCGACTTCGGGAAAGAACGACGTCTTGATGCGGGTCAGCGAGATCCAGCCGGCCACGAGAATCGCGGCCATGAGCGTGTTGGCCCAGATCGGATAAGTGATAAAATAGCGGACAATGCGTTTCATGATCGGAGCGTGGCTATGGTGCGTTTTTCTTCCCTGCTCCCCGTGCCCGGCGCCGGGACGCGTTGGGGTCGGGTCCGGATGCGGTATCATGCCCGGCCGGTCGATCGGGCGCGGCCAACTGTGCCGGCTGGACCCGCATGCCGATAACCGCATCCTGCACCGGCTCCACAATCACCACCGCGCCGTCATCGATACCGCCTGCAACATACACATCCTCGATACCCACGAAAGCCGGCTCGACCTTCTTTTCCCGCAGCCGCCCGTCCTCGATCACATACACAAACGTGTCGTTGTGAAGTGCCTTCCGCGGGAGGCGCAGTGCGTGCCCCAGCGTCCCGCCTTCAACAGCAACGGTAACATACGCTCCGCTGCGGAGTCCCTTGCCCCCGGCGTTGTCCACGCGAACGAACACCGGCACGGTCTGCATCCGCTCATCGAGCACTTCGCTCACACGGTCGACCACGCCTTCGATCGTTTCAGGGTTCTTGTCGGGTCGCACCCGGGCCGTAGCACCCTTCTTCACCAGGCGTGCCTGATCGGGCGTCAGGGCAAGCTCGACCTCCATGCGGTCGGTCCGTACGATTCGCCCTACCGGTACGCCCGCGCGGACCGTCGACGAAGGGAACACGGAGCCGTCCTCGACCGTCCCGGAGAAGGGCGCGCGGATCGTGTGCTTCTCCAGGGCAAGATGCCGGCTTTTCGCCGAATAGTAGAGCTTGAAAACCTGGAAGCGCGTCAGGAGAAGCTTCTCCCGTGTCGATGATGTCCGGGGAAGGGGAGGGATATGATCGGCGGCAAGGTGGTCGAAAAACAGGGCCCAGCGCTCGTAGGCGTCCGGAACGTCGATTTTCAGTTCGGGAAGTACCGAGCTCAGCGCGTTACGCAGGTCGCTGATCGTTCCGTGGAGGGTGAAGAGCGCCTCGCGGGGATCGATTTTCAGCAGGGTCGAGCCCCGGGAGAAAGAGATCCCCTTGCGCATCCTGAAGCCTTCGTCGAGTACCACTCCCGACACCTCGGGCGCCACATCGACCCGCTCGGTCGCCCGCACCCGCCCGCCGCTGGATATGACGGGGCGAAGTGAATCAAACGCCGCCGTGCGTGTCGTCACGGTCCGCACAAACGGCGGCGGCGTGCCTCGCTTCTGGTCCTTCTTCAGCGTAGACATGAAACTCATGACCGCAAATGCCGCGGCCACAATCACGACCGGCAGGACATATCGTTTCATCGGCTGCAATGCTCCTTGCGCCTGGTTACCGGGGTCTTTCCCGCGCCGGAAGGGCTTGAAAATTACATCGGTCCCGCGTCGACCGGAGCGCTGCGGGACGGGGCAAAGAAGGTTAGACCCTCCGTGCGCGCGGTTCGTTACAGCAAGCTGTGAAGGGGAGCGGGAAGCCGCCGGGCTATATGTGATTTGTTGTCTTTGGCCCTTCCTGGTTCCTATTACGCCTGATCCACTTATCCACCTCAACCGCGAAAAACACCACCGACGAAAGCCCCAGCGTGAGTCCCAGCTCGCGCGGGGAGAGGGGGGCCGTGCGGAATACGGGGTTGAGAAAAGGAACGTACACGGTTGCCAACTGCAGCACCACCGTCAGCAGCACCGCGCCCGTCAGGAGTTTGTTGCTCAAGATACCCTGCCGGAAGAGTGAGCGCCGTTCCGAACGGATCGCCAGCACGTTTCCCATCTGGCTGAAACACAGCACCGTGAACACGATTGTCTGCCAGTTGTCAATGCCCAGACGCATGCTCAGGCCCTGGGCAAACACCGAGACCGCTCCCATGAGCAGGCCGAGCCACAGGATCTGCACGCCCATACCGCGGGCGAAGACACTCTCCTTTGGATGACGCGGCGGGCGGCGCATGATATCGGGTTCGCCCGGCTCCGCGGTCAGCGCCAGCCCCGGGAGCCCGTCGGTCACAAGATTGATCCACAGGATATGAATGGGCAGCAGGGGGATGGGGAGCCCGAAAAAGGGGGCAAGAGTGATGGTCCAGATTTCGCCGGCGTTGCTTGTCATGGTATAGCGGATGAACTTGCGGATATTATCGAAAATCCGTCGTCCCTCCCGCACCGCTCCCACAATCGTTGCGAAGTTGTCGTCGAGCAGGATCATGTCCGACGATTCCTTGGAGACATCGGTACCGGTGATCCCCATGGCCACACCGATATCGGCCCGTTTCAGCGCCGGGGCGTCGTTGACCCCGTCGCCGGTCATGGCCGCGAACTGGCCCTTGTGCTGAAGCGCCGTGAGGATCTTGAGCTTCTGCTCCGGCGCCACGCGGGCGTAGGCCCTGATCTCCATAACCCTCCGCTGAAGCTCCTCCTCGCTCATTGCCGCAAGCTCTCGCCCCGTCACCACCGGCTCGTCCTTCTCGATGATTCCCAGACGGGAAGCGATCGCCCCCGCGGTCACGGGATGGTCCCCGGTGATCATCACCGGCCTGATACCGGCCCTCCTGCACTCGGCCACCGCCTCCCGCGCTTCCTGACGCGGCGGGTCGATCATGCCCGCAAGGCCCAGAAACAGAAGACCGGTCTCGGCGCTTTCCGGCGTGCACGGATCGGGAACCTCGTCCCACCGCCGTACCGCGAAGGCAAGGACCCGCAAGCCCCGGGAGGCCATACGCTCGTTTTCCTCACCGATACTTCGGGTATCGATCGGCTGTTCCTCGCCTCCCACCAGGGCGCCGCGACACTTCGGCAACAGTTCGTCGACCGCTCCCTTGGTGAAAGCGATGACTTTCGAATCGCCGTCGGAATGGAACGTGGTCATGCACTTGCGCTCCGAATCGAAGGGAAGTTCGGCGCGGCGGGGACAACGTTGCACGGTTTCCGCTTTCTCGATACCCATGGACGCTGCCGCGGCAACCAGTGCGGTCTCCGTGGGATCGCCCAGAAGCCTGCCCGTGTCGTCCCGGCTCACATCGTTGCTGACCGCCATCGCGGTAAGCAGCAGCCGGGCGGCCTCCGAGGTCGGCGTCTCGAAGCTCTCGGTGTCGCTCGTGCCGGGTTTGACGCGCCGGTTGTCAACGAGCAGCTCTTCGACGGTCATCCTGTTGAGGGTGAGCGTACCGGTTTTGTCGGAACAGATGTAGGTGACCGAGCCGAGGGTCTCGACTGCCGGGAGTCGCCGCAGAAGTGCGTTGCGACGAACCATTGTGCGCGCGCCCAGGGCCAGGGAGATGGTGACGACCGCGGGCAGGGCCTCGGGAATCGCGGCCACGGCAAGCGATATGGCGGTGAGCAGCATCAGCACCACCGGTTCTCCGCGCAGCAGCCCCAGCACGAACACCAGAGCGCAGATTGCCGCTACCGCTACGGCCAGCCGCCTGCCGAACGCGGCAAGGCGTTTCTGCAGCGGGGTCTTCATCTCCTTCTGCCCCTGGATCAATCCCGCGATTTTTCCCAGCTCCGTGTTCATGCCGGTGGCGGCAACGACACCGACTCCGCGTCCTCGCGCAATTGTGGTTCCGGCGTAGACCATGTTGCGGCGGTCGGCCAACGGAAGCTCCGGGTCCTCAAGGGGATCGGTCGTCTTGTTGACGGCCGTGCTCTCGCCGGTAATGGCCGCTTCTTCCACTTTCAACTGCGCGGCTTCCACCATGCGCATGTCGGCGGAAACGATCGTACCCGCCTCGAGCAGCACGATATCTCCCGGCACCAGTGTCGCGGCGTCGATCGCCTGAGGCGTGCCGTCACGGACAACCGTGGCCGACGCCGCGGCCATCCTTTTCAGGGCCTCCATCGCCTTCTCGGCGCGGAACTCCTGTACGAACCCGATCACGGCATTGAGCACCACGATCACGACAATCGCAATCGTGTCGCCGGGCTCGCCGACAATTCCCGAGATTACCGCCGCACCGATAAGGATCAGAATCATCAGGTCGGAGAACTGATCGATGAGTATCGACAGGACGGTGCGCCCCTTCTTCTCCTTCAGCCGGTTGGGCCCGTACTCGTTCAGCCGCCCGGCCGCTTCGGACCGGGAAAGCCCGTTGCGTGAAGTGGAGAGCGCTTCGAACGTTTCATCAATGGAAAAGGTATGCCGGGTTACGGACTGCATGATATCTCCGGAGGCTTCGACCGCGCGCGGAAGGGGGCGGGAAATGTACGGCAATCATTGGAGCTTGCGGTCGAACATGCACCCGGCCGGCGCGGCTCCGATTTGCGTATGCCGGGGCTCATCCGACAATGCGCTTGATACCGCCCTTGAACCACTCCCCGATACGGTCAATATAGAAATAGGCGATCGGCACGACTACCAGCGTGAGCACGGTAGCGCTGAGCAGTCCGCCGATAACGGTCAGCGACATGGGAGCCCGCAGCTCCGAGCCTTCACTGCGCGACAATGCCATCGGCAGCATCCCCATGATCGTGGTCCCGGCCGTGATCAGCACCGGGCGCACGCGGGTTTCACCCGCCCGCACGAGCGCATCCTTGACCGAAAGCCCCTCGCGACGCAGGTGGTTGACAAAGTCAATCATGACGATCCCGTTGTTGACCACGATGCCGCAGAGGATGATCACCCCGATGAAGGCAACCACCGAAAAGGTCTTGCCCGTGGCAAGCAGAATCCACACCACGCCGATAATCGACAGGGGAAAGGTGGTCAGGACCACGAACGGGTGGGTGAGGCTCTCAAACAGTGACGCCATGACCATGTAGACCAGGAGCACCGCGATAGCCAGGGCCAGCCCGAGGTCCCGGAACGTCTCCTGCATGTCTTCGAACTGCCCTTTGAAACTGACCGAGTAGCTCGAGGGAAGAGAGGTGCGGATACGGCCGATCTTCTCCTTGATTTCCTCCACGGCCGAAGCGAGGTCGCGCTCCACGAGGTTGGCGTCGACTACACCCACGCGCAGCTTGTTGTCGCGGCGGATCACCAGCGGGCCTTCGCGGCGACGGATTTCTACCACCTGGCGAAGGGGAACGGAGGCGCCGCCGGCGGTTCGCAGCGGGATCGAACCGATCCGGTCGAGGTCCTCTCTGAACCGCTCGTCAACTATGACCCGTACGTCGATTTCATCCTCGCCCGTGCGAAGCCGGGTGGCGACCCGGCCGAGGTTGGCCGTCTCGATTGCCTGCTGCACCTGCGCCGGCATCAGGCCCAGCCGCAGCGCCTTGCGCCGGTTGAGCACGAAGTGATACTCGGGACGACCTTTGGCAAAGGAACTCTCGATATCGCGCAGCCCCTCGACCGAACCCATGATCTCCGCCACGCGGTCGGCAATGCTGCGCAGTGTGCCGAGGTCTTTGCCGTAGACACGGACATTGATCGGCTTCTCGTCACCGCCCATCATCCCCATGTTCATGAATGTGTAGCGGGTATTCTCCAGCTTCGGCAGCCGTGATCGTACGGCCTCCTGGATCTGCTGATCGTCGCGCTCGCGCGTATCCGCATCGGTCAGACGAACGAATATCTGCGCCTCGTGCGGGCCGGTGATCGCCGCCTGGTCCCCGCCGCGCTCCGTTTCACTTCGGCCGATTATCTCGCCCACCGTGATCACCTCGGGCATCCTCACCATCTCTTCCCGAATACGCGCGGTCAGCCGCGAGGTCTCCTCCAGAGTGGTGCCCACCGGGAGCTGTACTTTCAGCACAAACCGCCCGCCGTCGGCCTCGGGCATGAACTCCTTGCCGAGGAAGGTCGCGCCGGCCGCCAGCGAGAGCACCAGCACGAGCGCAACCGCCAGAGTGGTCAGGACATGGTGGTCCAGGGCGGCGCGAAGACGATTCGTGTACCACTGTCTGATCGGCGCAAACCATGCGGCAGTCTCTTTCGTGCGTCGCTCCTTGAAAAAGACCGACGCCAGCATGGGTACGATTGTCAGGGCCACGAACAGGCTGGCGAGCAGAGAGAAAATGATCGTCAGGGCCACGCCGCGGAAAAGCTGAGCGGCAAGCCCCTGAGAAAAAAGTATGGGGAGGAACACGACAACCGTGGTCAGGGTCGACGCGCTGATAGCCAGTGCCACCTCGGAGGCGCCCCGACGGGCGGCGTCCTTGCGGTGCGTGCCGTGCTCGAGGTGACGATAGATGTTCTCGATCACCACGACCGCGTTGTCGACCAGCATGCCCACGCCCAGCGCCAGCCCCCCGAGCGTCATCAGGTTCAGCGTGAAGCCGGAGGCGTAGATCGCGATGAATGTCGTGATGATCGAAAGCGGAATCGCAACCGCAATCGTAAGGGTGGGCCGGATATTGAGCAGGAAGATCAGCATGAACCCGATAGCCAGTATCCCGCCCACGATCGCGTTCCACGAGGTGGCCGAGGTGATCCGCTGCACGGGGGTGCCCTGGTCGAAAATCTCGATAAACGATAGCTTCGGATACAAACTCTTGATACGATCCAGTTCCGCATTGACCCGCTGCGAGACACGCAGCGTATTGGCTCCGCTGAGCTTGTTGATCACCAGAAACACGCTCTCGTTGCCGTCCATGCGTATCCGGTTGCGTTGCTCCTTGAACGTATCTTCCACCCGCGCCACTTCGTGCAGACTCACCGGCGTACCGTCGGGCGATGCGCCCACCACGGCGTTTTCGATATCCTCCATGTTCTCGAACTGGCCCACGGCGCGGAACAGGAAATCGGTGTTGTCTCTGGTGAAATAGCCGGCCGGCGTATTCATGTTCTGCATGGCCAGGGCCTGGACAATCCCGTTGACATCCAGTCCGCGCTCCCGTACGCGTGCGGGGTTCAGCGACACCCTGATCTCCCGCATTTTCTCCCCGTACACCGCCGCCTGCGCCACCCCGTCGAGGCGCTGGAGGCGGTCGCGGACATTGTCTTCAAGGATGGTCCGAATCTCGTAGGAGTCGTGAGGGCCGGTCACGCCGATGAACATGATCGGCATCTGTGAGAGATTGAACTTGAAAACCACGGGCTCGGTGATATCGTCGGGAAGGAAATCGCGGATCATATCGATATTGTCTTTGATATCCTGCGCCGCGTAGTCGAGGTTGGTGCCCCACTCGAACTCGACATTGATCGCCGAAATGCCCTCGGCCGACTGCGAGGAAATATTCTTCACGCCGTTGACTCCGGCGATCATGCCCTCCATGGGCCGGGTCAGCAGCTCTTCGATTTCCTCCGGGGCAACCCCGGCGTACTGCGTGACCACCGAAACCACCGGATAGGTGATATCGGGAAGCATGTCCAGACCGAGTCTGCTCAGGGAAAGCAAGCCGAACGTCACGATGATCAGAATGAACATCGTGATGGTCACGCGGCGGTTGACCGAGAAGTTGACAAGAGGAAGCGAGCGATCGTCCACGAAACTACCTCCACACCGGCTGTCCGACCGGATTCGTGCTACTCCACGACGTTGACAAGCGCGCTGTCGGGCAAGGCTTTGTTGCCCGAAATCACGACCAGGGAATTCTCGGCAATGCCGGAGACGATTTCCACGTGTTCATCGGTGCGCCAACCGGTCTCCACGGGCACGGATACGGCGATCGAGTCGGTCACGATATACACCCTGTCGTCCACCACGGCCGAGGCCGGCACGGCCAGGGCATCATCCTTTCGCCGCAACACGATACGGACTTCGGCGAAATACCCCGCTTTCAGCAGTTGATCCGGGTTGGGCACGCGCAGGCGGACCTCGAAGGTATGGCTGACCGGGTCGGCCGACGGATTCACCCAGGCGACTTCGCCGGTGAACGTCGTGTCCGGAAGCACGTCGGTTACCACCTCCACTTCCATACCCTTGCGAATCACCGATACGGTCTTGTCGTCGACTTCAAGGTCCAGCCGCAGGGGGTCCAGTTGGGTGATACGCACGAGTCCCGACGGGCCCGGGGTCATGCCCATCGCCTGCGCCGAAAACATCTCACCCTCTTCGGCGCCGATATGGGTGACAAAGCCCGAGAACGGCGCTTTCAGAGTCGTGTTTTCCTCAAGCGATTCGACCTCACGTTTCAGGGCGATATACTCTGCCTCGACCTGCTCAAACTCCGCCTCGGAGAGGGCATTGTGTGCAAGCAACCGTTGGGACCTGGCGTATCGTGCTTTCAGCGGCTGGAACCGCGCGACAAGCGCAATCAGCCGCGCATCGTCCATCTTCGCCACCGCTGTGCCTCTGCGCACGTAGTCCCCGACTTCAACCGGGATATGCACCACGCGCGCGCCGGCCGGCGCCGAGGGGGAGAGATCGACACGGCGAAACGGCTCCAGCACGCCGGCGAATCTCCGGCTTTTGACCAGCTCCCGGCGCCGGGCATGGGAAGCCCGCACGCTCATTCTTACTCGGGACTGCGATTGGCTGCCGGTCTCGTTCTTGCCGCACCCCGCGGCCAGACAAAGCAGGACCGCGAGTAGTGCTGTTGCGGATGGTCGTCGATAGTGCATGCGATTGATCCTTGAGGAAGGGGCCGGGGATCAGGGTCGTGCGCCGCCGGTGGACATGGCCCCCGATGAGGCGGCCGGGCTTTGCGAAGCACTGCCGGTCGGTTGAGGTGTCTGCCGCGATGATGAAACGGGTGAATCGCTCGGGGCCGATTCCTGAAGAGAGGGGCCGATGCGGTATTCCTCAAGCGCAAGCGAGAGGGCGATACGCGCACCCACCAGATTCATCCGGGCCGCGGTGAGTTCCTTGCGGCTGTTGAGCACCTCGCGGTTGGTCACCATGTTGACCTCGTAGCGTGCCTTGGCGATATCCAGCGCACGACGAGACACGTCGACCTGCTCCCGGGCAATCTCCACGGCCTTCCGGCTCTCTTCGATACGGCGTACGAGACGGCGCATTGCCGTAACGAATCGCCGTTTCGTATCCTGGTACCTGATTTGAAGCGCTTTTTTCCGCCGGGAGATTCCCTTGACTTTGTTGTAGTTCTCGCCCCAGTCAAGCAGCAACCAGTTCAGGCTGAGCCCCGCGCTCCACTGGCTCTCCAGGTCGTCGGAGGCCAGGGAATACTGATTGGAGTATTCCTGTCGCACAAACGCGCTGAGCACGGGTGAGTA
>CAZNDN010000111.1:0-7547 GCA_964571815.1 uncultured Fibrobacterota bacterium
GCACCAAGAAGCATCCCTGACCAGGGATTGGAGGTCAGCGTTCACCCGACCCCGCCGGCACACCGGCTCAGGTAGCCCACGGCAAGGCCGATCACCGCACCGGCAAACGTGAATACCGCTCGTCTCCACATCGCTTTGCGCCTCCCGCTGTATCGTTTGTCTCACTCAACACCGAATCCCTCCGTCAACCACCCTCACACAAAAAGTACGTTCCGGACGGTTCGTTCGATGCCGGCCGGCTCCGAACAGCAATCGCCAAAGCACTACATCAACGCATGGAATTCATTCACACGCGGTGGTCCCCTGCTGCTGCACCCGCGGAACAGCCCGACGCATCACCCGGAACCGGGCAATAAGGGTCGGGGACGCTACGTCTGTCTGGCAAGGCGGAAAAGTGCCCGCTGAATCTCCAGATCGAGCATGTTCTTGTCGTAGGGTTTCGTGAACCACTTGTGAATTCTCATCGAGTCGATACTCTTTGATTTGGGCGGATAGCCCGAAACCACAATCACGATCAACTCCGGCTTGATTGCCCGAAGCTCCTTGATCAACCGGTGCGGATCTTCCCTGCCCAGCTTCCAGTCCATGATCACGACATTGCATTCGGCCGCGTGGCGCTTGAGTTCATTGACCGATTCCTGGCGGTTGGCCGCCTCGCATACGGGATAGCCGAGCCCCTTGATAAAAATCTTGAGTATCTCCCGAATCTTGGGATCATCATCGATAAGCAGAATCGTTGAGCTGCGACGATTGAGCATGATCTGCCTGGTATCCATGTCCTGATCTTCGCGCTCGCTCTCGGGAAACTCCATGCGAAACGCCGTCCCATGACTGTCGGAGCGCTCCACGAACACGTGGCCCTTGTGGAGGGTCACGATCCGACGTACCAGCGCAAGCCCCAGCCCCGTGCCCTTGCCGGGTTTTTTCGTCGTGAAGAACGGGTCGAATATGTTTTCGATCAGCTCCGAGGGGATTCCGAAACCGGTATCGGCCAGGCGAATGACGACCGTGTTGGCCTCGCCTTTCCGGCGCACGGCGAAGCACTCTATGGTGATCGTGCCGCCTTTGGGCATGGCATCTCTGGAGTTGCCGACCAGATTCTGGACAATACGCTTGAAATAGTCCGGGTTGCCCTGGATCCACAGGCCGCGCTCGTGTACGCGGCAGACAATCTCGTAGCTGGGTCCCAGATGCTGCCGGTAAAGAGGCACGGTTTTTTCAAGAAACTCGGAGAGGTTTATCGCACGGTAATCAAGCGGCTTTTTCCGCCCGACGGCAAGCAGCTCCGAGACGAGAAAACGGGCGTCGACCAGCGTCTCCGTGATCAACTCCATCCGCTTCTTCGTCTCCGACTCCCCGGTTTCGTCCACCACAAACCCGACAATATCAGTCACCGTCTGCAGAATATTGTTGAAATCGTGAGCCATGCCGCTGGCCAGCGTGCCCAGCGACTCCATTTTCTGGTGGTGGAACAATCGGTTTGCCATCTGCTCCCGCTGCGAGATGGCAATCTCTTTGTCGGTCACATCGCTCATGATCCCTTCCCACGCCGCCCGCGAATCGTCCTTGTCGACCCGGCGCAGGGTGAAATCGACGAATTTGTGGTCCCCGGTGAAGCTCTGAATCTCGAACGTGGACCGAACCTCCTCACCTCTGAGCTGAAGCTGGTTGGGGTCGACGAGAAAATCCCATACGTTGCGATTCGGCAACACTTTCGGTGGAAGCCCCAGAATTGTCTGCGAAGCCATGTTGCCCCAGAGGAAGTTGCCTTTGCTGTCCAGCGTGAAGACCAGTTCGGGAAGATGGTTGACGAGATTCTGGTAGCGAATGTCCGACGATACCACGCGCTGTATGGTCAAAAAGTTGTTGCGGGAGATTACGCCGCTGACCGAGGATACCACGAGAAGAGCGGCCACGTGCAGGAGGTAGTCCACGGCCCAGCCGGTGCCGCTTGTTTCCACGGGGAAAAGAAATACGAAATACAAGACAGAGTACTGAGCCGCGGCCAGACACCCCCCCAGCATCGAGAAGCGAGCCCGGTGATGAAGAGCCGTGAAGGCGAGTGCAATGAAATAGAGGCCGAAGAGGGCCGAATTGATGAAATAGGCCGAGGAACCCCCGAAATGATACGACCAGAGGATATACGAAACGGTGGTGACATCAAAGAATATCAGAACTACCGGTGAATACCGTGCCCCCAGGGAGCCCTTGTGCAGCACGAGGAAGTACCCGCTGTACAAACACAGAGCCGCTGCAATGGCCAGTTGCAGATACAGGACGGTTGCGTTGCTGTAACCCACGACATGGGACCAGAAGAAAAGCGCGGCCGCGACCAGACCCATGCACAGCCTGAACCAGGAAACCCATCGCTCATGCTTCTCCTCCTCAAGAAGAATTGCCTTGGTCTTGCCGACGATACCTTTCGAATCGTCAAGCGACATAAAATCCTCGTCTCCCCCGGCTCAGTGAATATGGTCCCCCGGACACCGCCAACCCCCCCGGCCGACCTCGGCGACTGCGGCAGTCGTGAAGGTAAAGCGCCCCCTCCGCGAACCCCGCGGGACGGCATGAAGCCGGCGGCATTCTTCCCCGGCACGACAGCCGAACAATAAATCATAAAATAACTCCCAGCCATTTGCAAACCATTTCGCGGCCGGCCGGGGGTCGGCACACGTGGCGGATACAAGCCGTACCTCAACGTCAAATGACCCCCTTATCGGTAATGTATTTTTACAAATTCATTGTCTTCAGGGTTTCCAATGTCCGGGGAGGGCCTGCGATGTCAAGTGAGATACTTTCCGCAACTGCCGACAATCTTCGTGTACTCTCCGCCGCCATGGTGGAGAAAGCCAAATCGGGTCATCCGGGAGGTCCGATGG
This sequence comes from uncultured Fibrobacterota bacterium, assembly GCA_964571815.1. Lineage (GTDB taxonomy): Bacteria > Fibrobacterota > Chitinivibrionia > Chitinivibrionales > WJKA01 > CAZNDN01. The sequence continues at coordinate 2,880 of CAZNDN010000111.1, forward strand.
GCGGGGCCGATTTCATGGCCGTGCTTTTCTCCGAGTTCCTTGCGTTTGATCCCGACGACCCATTCTGGCCCAACCGAGATCGCTTCTTCCTCGATGCGGGCCACATGTCGCCGCTGCTGTACTCAACGCTGTGCCTGTGCGGCAAGTACACGATAGAGGAATTGAAGGATTTCCGGCAGTGGGAAAGCCCGACGCCCGGCCATCCCGAACTCGATGTGGCACGGGGGGTGGAGAATACGTCGGGGCCACTCGGCCAGGGTCATGCCATGGCGCTGGGCGCGGCTGTCGCCGAGCGCTTCCTCCGTACCCGTTTCGGCGAGTGGATGAGTCACGGGATTTATGCCTACGTATCCGACGGTGCGGTGCAGGAGGAGATTTCCCAGGGAGTCGGCCGCCTTGCCGGCCACCTCGGCATGAGCAACCTGATCATGTTCTACGACTCCAACGACATCCAGCTCTCCACCCGTACCGCCGTGGTGTCCAGCGAGGATACGGCGAAGAAGTACGAAGCGTGGGGATGGAAAGTTACAACGGTGGAGGGCAACAATATCCCTGCTCTCCGCGAGGCCCTCAGGGATGCGGTGGAAGAGAAGGAAAGGCCGAGCCTGATTATCGGCAGGACGACCATGGGCAAAGGAGCGGTGACCGAATCGGGTGAAAGCTTTGAAGGACAGGTGTCCACCCACGGAAAGCCGCTTTCCAAGGCGGGCGCATCGTTTGAGCATACCGTGCGCAAACTGGGCGGCGATCCCGAGAATCCCTTCGAGATACGCCCCGAGGTACAAAAGCACTTCGAGGAGGTACTGGCGCGCAACCGCGCGACGGCTTCATCGCGCAAGCAGCGCCGCCTTCAATGGGAGAGCGAGAACCCGGACGCCGCCGCGAAACTGCAATCATTTTTCGAGTCACGCCTTCCCGAGATCGATTTCGAGGCCATAGAGCAGAAGCCCGGCTCCGCCACCCGATCGGCCTCGGGTACGGTGCTTTCGGTTCTGGCGGAAAAAGTCCCGAACATGATCGTCTCTTCGGCGGACCTCAGCAACTCCGACAACACCAACGGCTTTCTCAAGAAATCCTCCGAGCTGACCCGCACGGACTTCTCCGGGGGCTTTCTGCAGGCCGGCGTATCCGAGCTTACCATGGCGGGAGTGATGAACGGCATTGCGCTCCACGGTGGAGTTATCCCCGTATGCGGTACGTTCCTGGTTTTTTCGGATTTCATGAAACCGGCCGTGCGGCTGGCGGCGCTCATGGAACTTCCGGTCACGTATGTCTGGACGCACGATGCCTTCCGGGTGGGAGAGGACGGACCAACGCATCAGCCGATCGAACACGAGGCGCAGTTGCGGCTCCTCGAACAATGCAATAACCTCTACGGCCGTCGAAGCATGCTTGTGTTGCGTCCGGCCGATGCCGCGGAAACGTCGGTGGCGTGGAAAGCCGCGCTCGAAAACACGGCCTGCCCGACAGCGCTGCTGCTGTCCCGGCAACCTGTCCCCGACCTTCCCGCAAGCGGGCGGAGTCGGTTCGCCGACGCTCTCGGGGCGTTGAAAGGCGCATATATCGTGGTGGACTGCGACGGCGAGCCCGATGTTCAACTGGTGGCCAACGGCTCCGAAGTAGCCACCTTGATCGAGGCGGCAAAAGTCCTCGTCGAAGAAAAATCACTGAAAGTGAAAGTGGTATCGGCCCCCTCCGAGGGCCTGTTCCGGGAGCAGGATCGAGACTATCAAGAAAGCGTTCTTGCGCCGCGAGCGCCAACGTTCGGGTTGACGGCCGGGCTCGCCGCGGGGCTTCAGGGGCTGGTCGGCCCCTTCGGCAAAGTCTTCGGCATGAGCCGCTTCGGTGCATCGGCCCCGTACAAGGTCCTGGATGAAAAGTTCGGGTTCACCCCCGGTCAGGTAATCGAGCGGGTCGAAGCCTACCTTCGCGATTACCGGGCCACCGCCGAAAGCTATCTCACCGCCGACGCGTGATTCCGCCGCATGTCCGGGAGAGGCTTGCGGCGGCCGTGCGGGCGCGGTGCGACGACGAAAGGAGTGGGTAATGCGTATTGGTGTTGTCAGCGACACTCATCGCAACAAGGAGCTGCTCGGTACCGTCGTCGACTGGCTCCAGAACCGGCAGAAGATCGCTTCCCTGTATCACCTCGGCGATGACTACGGCGACGTGCTGGACCTTGCCGATCGTTCTTTCCAGATCGTGCAGATACCGGGCATCTACCATCCGGGGTACCGTGACGGTTCCCTGCCGCCTACGGTCATGGAAAGCGTCCTCGGCCTGAGCATCCTCCTCTCGCACAGCTTCGAGAAAGATGTCACCGAAGAGGACAAAGTACGAAGCGACATAATCCTTCACGGCCACACGCACCGTCCCGAGCTGGTGCTGCAGGACGGGCTTCTGGTGATGAATCCGGGGCACCTCAAGGCCCCGCTGGATAAAAACGTCCCCCCCTCGGTCGGCGTGCTGGATATCCATGAACGGACGGTGACGGCCACGATCTATAACGTGAATTGTGAGCCGATCGAGTCCATGGAATTGATCAGGTCGGAAACGGGCCTCTATCGCGGCTGAAATCCGCCCCCTTCCCGTGAAGAAAACCCTGGAACACACCGGCTGCCGCACGTGGCCCGGGCCACTTCCCGCACCCAACGGTTCGGAAGCGGCTCCCGTGCTCACCGGCAGACTTTTACACGAAATCATATATGTCGGTGTCAGGACCAGGATGTCCCGGGACGGAACCTGCGTGGTAGCCGAAGTATTCCTCAGTCCGCCGGGAACCTTTTCGTGTTCGCCCGAAGGGGACGGGGCGGTGATGCCGTATCTTCGGGCAATCGAAGGTTTCCTCAACGGAGAACGTGACTCGTTGGCCGATATTCCCGTCGATCTCGACGGCTGCACCGGATTCCCGAGGCGGGTGATGGCGGCGGCGCGGAACATCCCGCGCGGTCGGACCGTTTCCTACGGAAAGCTTGCCGCCCTGGCCGGCTCGCCGCGAGGCGCCAGAGCCGCGGCCTCGGTGATGAGCCGCAACCGGTTTCCTTTGATTGTGCCCTGCCATCGAGTAGTACGAAGTGACGGAGGGATCGGGGGGTTCATGGGTTGCGGAGAAGGACCGGCGACAGCCATAAAGCGGGCACTTCTTGCACGTGAAGGAGTCATGGTAAGGTGTTGAGACGTGTAATGTATTTTGCCCTTCGACACAGGCCCGCGCGGAAGCTCCCGGGAGCCCGTCCGGAACAAGACCTGTTCTGAGATTGCACGACGAGAATGCTGGAGAGAAGAGAAAGGAACCGTTTGTATCGATGAAAAACTACGTGCTGGATACCACCGTCCTGCTTTACGATTCACAGGCGCTCCAGGCATTCGGGGACAATCACATCATCGTTCCCATGGAAGTGATCGAGGACGTCGACCGCTTCAAGAAGGATCTCAGCGAAACGGGGCGCAATGCGCGGCAGGTATCGCGGTATCTGGACACGCTGCGTTCCCGGGGACGCCTCTCGGGAGGGGTGCGGGCGGAGGGGGGCGGACATGTCTCGGTACGACCGGCATCGACCCGCGGAATGCATCTTCTTCCCATGGAACGCCGCAACCGCAAAGACTTCGTGCTTGCCGTAGCCCTGGAGCTGAACGAGACCTCATCGGAGACCGTCACCGTGGTGGTTACCAAGGATATCAATCTGCGGATTCGCGCCGATGCGCTGGGGTTGCAGGTCGAGGACTATGAGTCGGAGAAAATCGATATCGAGGAGCTGTATTCCGGATACTCCGAAATCGTTGTGCCCGAGGCAACGATCGAAGAGCTTGAGGAGCGGGGAAGGGTCTCGCTGCAGCGTGAGTTCCTGCCCAACGAATACGTTTTCATGAAAACCGCCGAGGATTCGGACCGGCGGGCGACCGGACGGTTTATCAAGAGTAGCGGCGAGGTCGTTCGTGTCCGGGCCTCTGCCCGGGGCGATATCTGGCGCGTGACGCCACGCAACCGGGAGCAGGCCTGCGCCATGGATGCCCTGGTGGACGACAGCATCCAATTGATAACGCTTGTGGGTAAGGCCGGCACCGGCAAAACACTCCTGGCCGTGGCCGCGAGCCTGTACAAGACTGTCGATGAGAACACGTTCAACCGCGTCCTCGTCTCGCGACCCACCCAACCCCTGGGAAAGGACATCGGCTTTCTGCCCGGGGGCATCGAGCAGAAACTCTTCCCCTGGATGTATCCCATAGCCGACAACGTGGAGTTTCTCATGCGCGGCGAGCGAACGTCGGGCAAGCAACGCCGCGGGTTCCGCGACCTGATCGACTCGGGAATACTGATCATCGAGCCGCTCACCTATATCAGGGGTCGATCGATCCACGATCAGTATTTGATTGTCGATGAAGCGCAGAATCTGACGCCGCACGAACTCAAAACTATTATTACACGTGTGGGCGAGGGAACCAAGATCGTGGTCACCGGCGATCCCTACCAGATAGACAATCCGTACATCGATTCCTCAAGCAACGGCTTGACCTACGTGGTGGAGAAATTCAAGACCCGGGAAATCTCCGCCCACATCACCCTGACCCGGGGAGAACGCTCCCGGGTCTCGGAGCTTGCGGCCAATCTGCTGTGAGGAATTGCGGAATGGGGATCGTACCGATTGCGGATTTCGGAATGTCGAATGC